>NZ_CP040819.1:0-300000 GCF_005887635.2 Paroceanicella profunda
CACCCCGATGTCCAGAGGCGCCCCGGCCCGACGCGCCCCGGCGATGACGAGATCGAATTCCATGCGGCTCCCCCTGCTGCCCGCCCCCTTGATGGCACGGCCGCGCGCGGTGAGAAAGCCCCGGCCGCGCAGGCAGGTCCCCGCCCGACGGAGAGCGGAGCGCATCGGTCTTCCAGCCTGCACCCAGCAACAGTGCGGGAGGGGATACGCGCGGCAGCGGGACGTCAGGCCGCGCCGACGGACCGCGGGGCGTGGTGCGCCGGACGGCGGGCGCATCGGGCCCCGCGTGCATCGCCGTCGCACTGCGGGAGGGGCGCCGGGGACAGGGCGATGCACCGCCCGGCGGCGGGGCGCGCTGGTGCGTCGCCGGTGGGGGCGGAGGCAGTGGCGGGCTCTGCTGCGGCGGGGCGCTCGATACAGAGGGCGCGCTGCGCGGGCGCAGGATGCCGGGAGCAGGAGCGCCCGGCGGCCGGGCCGGGACACCGGATCGCGCGGATGCGGGAGGCGCCGGGGCGGCGCCGCGGAGCCGGATCGTTCAGGCGCGGGGGCCGAGGCGGGCGCGCAGTTCCTCGGTCACCTCGGTGGCGGCCTCGCGCACCAGGCGGGCCCAGAGCTGCATGCGGCCCTCGTCGGCGCGGAAGATCGGCCCGGTGACGGAGAGGCCCGCCGCCCGGCTGCGCCCCGAGGAGGGGATGGGCGCGGCCACGCAGCGGATGCCGGGGCCATGTTCCTCGCGGTCGAAGGCCACGCCCTCCGCCCGCACGCGGGCCAGTTCCTCCAGCAGCGGGCCGGGCCCGGTGTGGGTGTTGCCGGTGAAGCGCTCGAAGTCGAGGCGCGCGACCACGGCCGCGACCTCCTCCGCGTCGAGGGTGGAGAGCGCGGCCTTGCCCACGCCGGTGCAATGCAGGGGGGCGGTGTTGCCGATCTGGGAATGCATCCGCACCGCCTTCCGGCTCTCGACCTTGTCGAGATAGACCATCGAATCGCCGCTGAGCACCGCGAGATGCACGGTCTCGCCGGTGGCGTCGTGAAGGCGGCGCAGGTAGGGCTCGGCCACGGCGCGGAAGGCGTTCTCCGCCCAGGCGCGCGAGGCGAATTTCAGCAGCCGCAGCCCCAGGGAGTAGGAGTGCCCGCGGTCGATGGTCACCAGCCCCTCGGCGGCGAGATTGGTCAGCTGCCGGTGCAGGGTGCCGCGCGGCTGGCCGGAGACGTTCAGAATGTCGGTGAAGCGCATCGGCCCTTCGGCCGAGGCAATGATCTCGAGCACGTCGACGGCCTTGCCGAGGGTTCCGGTCTGCCTCTCCGAGCCGAATTCGCCCGGTATGCGTCGTCCCATCGTCGCCCCACCCCCGTTTGCGGACCGCCCGGTCCAGCAGCCCCCACCACCTGCCCGTGCGCCCCGCCGAAACGCGTCCTCGCAGACCGCGCCTCCCGGGCGGAGCCAGGCTGCGCGGACATCGCGCGCCCCCGGGCCAGGGCCCCGACACGCGCCCGGTCGCTTGACAGGCACCACACGGGCTTTCTATCGTTCCGGATAACAGAAGTCAATTCCGGATAGTGGAACTCCCCGACGGGCGATTCCTCCGGGCGAAGGGACAGCGACCATGGTGAGGGCAGGCAGCGGGCTGACGCAAGCGGCACGGGGCGAGACGGCATGAGCGGGGCGTTCTGCGCCGCGGTGGACTGGGGCACCTCGAGCTTCCGGCTCTGGCTGCTGGACGCGTCCGGCGCGCCGCTGGCCGAGCGCCGCAGCGACCAGGGCATGTCCGGGCTCACCGGCGGCGGCTTCGGCACGGTGCTGGAGAGCCACCTCGCGGCGCTCTCCGCGCCCGCGGACCTGCCGGTGGTGGTCTGCGGCATGGCCGGGGCACGGCAGGGCTGGATCGAGGCACCCTATGTCGACACGCCGGCCGCGCTGGACAGGGTGGCGGACCACTGCGTGCGCCCGGAGCACGCGGCGCGCGAGGTGCGCATCCTGCCCGGCGTCGCGCAGCGCGACCCGGCCGCGCCGGACGTGATGCGCGGTGAGGAGACCCAGCTTCTGGGCGCCTTCGCCGGGCAGGACGGCGCCGGGCTCGCCTGCATGCCCGGCACGCATTCCAAGTGGGTACGGCTGTCGGGCACCCGGATCGACGGTTTCTCCACCGTGATGACCGGCGAGATGTTCGCCGCCCTGGGGCATCACACCATCCTCTCGCATTCGCTCGCGGAGCCCGAGGGCGAGGCGGCCGCGGCGGCCTTCGCGGCGGCGGTCCGGCGGGCGCTGGCCCGCCCGGAGGCCCTGGTGTCGGAGTTCTTCCGCATCCGCGCCGGCGGCCTGCTGGGCTTCGCCGCGCCGGGCACGGGCGGTGGCACGCTTTCCGGCCTGCTGATCGGCGCGGAGATCGCCGCCGCCCGGGCACTGGCCGGCCTGCCGGAGGAGGTGACGCTGATCGCCTCCGGCGCGATCGCGGAGCGTTATGGCACGGCACTTGCCCTTGCCGGCTGCACCACCCGGCGCATAGATGCAGACGGGGCCGCGCGGGCGGGGCTCTTTGCCGCCGCCACGCGCCTGTGGCCCACCCGGAACCGGAGAGACTGAAGCATGACCCAGAGCACCCCCTGGCCCGCGCCCCGGCGCCCGCTTGTCGCCATCCTGCGCGGCGTCGGCCCGCAGGAGATCGAGGGCATCGCCGCCGCGCTGATCGAGGCCGGGTTCGAGGCGCTGGAAGTGCCGCTGAATTCGCCGGACCCGTTCCGCTCCATCGAGCTGGCCCGGCGTCTCGCGCCCGACACTTGCCTCGTCGGCGCGGGCACGGTGCTGGAGCCGGCGCAGGTGGACCGGCTGCACGGCGCCGGCGGCACCCTGGTGGTGAGCCCGAACGTGGAGCCGGCGGTGATCCGCCGCGCCACCACGCTGGGCATGGTCACCATGCCCGGGGTGTTCACCATCACCGAGGCCTTCACGGCACTGAAGGCCGGGGCCTCGGCGCTGAAGTTCTTCCCCGCCAGCGTGCTGGGGCCCTCGGGCATCCGGGCGCTGCGCGCGGTGCTGCCGGCCGATGCGGTGGTGGGCGCGGTGGGCGGCGTGTCGGAGACCGATTTCGCGGCCTATGTGGCGGCCGGAACCGGCGCCTTCGGCCTCGGCTCCAGCCTCTACAAGCCGGGCTTCACCGCCGAGGAGGTGGGCGTGCGCGCCCGTGCCGCCGTGGCCGCCTGGGACGCCCTCTCCGAGGGCTGAGCCATCGGCGCGCCGGCCGGGTGCGCCTGCGCCGGCGGGCCGTGCGCCGGGAATGACGGCCAAGGCAAGGCCACGGACGGATTCGGCCCCCCGCCGGGTTCGCGCGCTCGGGAGCCCGCGCGCCCGGGCGGAGGGCCGTGCGCCAGGCATGACAGCCGAAGGCGGGGCACGGACGGCTTCGGCCCGCCCGGGCCGGGTTCGCGCGTTCGGGAGCCCGCGCCCGGGCGGAGGGCTGTGCGCCAGGCATGACAGCCGAAGGCGGAACACGGACGGCTTCGGCCCGCCCCGCGCACCGGCCGGGTACGCTCGCCCGGGCGGAGTGCCCCGCTGGCGCTGTCGGATCGACGGGACCTTCCGGACGCAACCGGGCAGGCGGCCCGCCCGGGCATGGCCAGGGAGACCTGCTCCGGCCTCTCGTCAGCCTCCGTCCGTGGTGCAGGCTGCACCGCTGCACGCGCCGGCCGCGTGACGGGCCCGCTTCGGAGCCGCGACACTTTCGGGTCTGGATTGGATACGATCTTGACATCGTTTTGCATACACAGCACAAGCGGGTGGACAGAAACGCCCTCCGGCGCGCCCCTAGCGCCGCTCCGGGCGCGGCCGGTCTTCCGCAGTCCCGCGGCAGGTCGCCGCGTCGGGACAGACAGAAGGACCCGCCATGAGTGCAGACGCCCCGCGCCGCCGCTTCGACTTCGACACGCTGAGCCCGCTCGAGCGCTACAAGCTGCTCATCGGCTCGGTCGTGCCGCGCCCCATCGCCTGGGTGACCACGGTGGACCCGGAGGGCCGGGTGAACGCCGCGCCCTACAGTTTCTTCAACGTGCTGTCGCATGACCCGGCACTGCTGGCGCTCGGGGTGGAGAACCACGCCGACATGCGCCGCAAGGACACAAGCAACAACATCCGCCTCACCCAGGAATTCACCGTGAACATAGTGGACCACGCGCTGGTGGAGGCGATGAACGTCACCGCGGTGCCCTTCCCGCCGGAGGTGGACGAACTGGCCGCGGCCGGGCTCACCGCCGTTCCGGGCGCGCGCGTGGGCTGCCCCTACATCGCCGAGGCGCCGGTGGCGCTGGAGTGCCGCAACTACACCACGCTGTCCATCGGCCGCTCACGCGAGATCGTGCTGGGCGAGGTGCTGGCGATGCACATCCGCGCGGACCTGGTGAACGAGCGCCTGCACGTGGACCCGGCCGGGCTGGACGCGGTGGGCCGCCTGGGCGGACAGGGCTATTCCACCCTGCGTGACCGGTTCGACCTGCCCTCGATGAGCCTCGCGCGGTGGCAGGAAAGCCTCGCCGCGACCGAGGAGAGCTGAGCCCGGGGGCCTGCCATCTGTGGCGCTCAGCCGGGGGCAGCCACTGGCCACCTGCCGCAGGCGGCACTCGCCCGATAGGGGTCGCCTTCCGTCTGCCGTCTGCCGTCTGCCGTCTGCCGTCTGCCGTCTGCCGTCTGCCGTCTGCCGTCTGCCGTCTGCCGTCTGCCGTCTGCCGTCTGCCGTCTGCCGTCTGCCGTCTGCCGTCTGCCGGGAGGATCATTCCGTGCGCAGGTTGGCGCGCCAGCGTTCGGTGAACAGGGCCTTCTTCTGCCGGTCGGTGGCGGCGAGCAGGGCGGCGGAGAGCGGGATCAGCCGCAGGATGGAGGCGGCGCCGTCCGGCATGTCCAGATCCGCCTCCTCCGGGTCTCCGAAGCGCACGATCAGCCGGGAGCGGATGAGCGCGGCGCGCCCCGCGTCCGACAGCATGAAGTCCAGCAGGGCCGCCGCCGCGCGGCCATGCGGGGCCTGCCGCGGGATGAAGGCGGCGCGCGACAGCACCAGCGTATAGTCCTGCGGGGCGACCACCGCGAGGTCCGGGTTCTCCTCCGCGCGGGCCAGCGCGTAGGAGCCGAGGATGTTGTAGCCGATCAGCAGCCGCCCGGAGGCCACCGCGTCGGCGATCTCCAGCGAGCAGCAGGTGGCGATGGCCCCGGTGCGCCCGAAGGCCTCCAGCAGGCTGCCGAAGGTGGTGGCCTGCTGCGCATCGGCGAAGGCGAAGAGATAGCCCAGCCCGGAGGCCTCGATGTCATAGGTGCCCACCCGCCCGGCGAAGCGGGTGTTCGCCGGGCGCAGGAGGTCGATGAGGTCGAATCGCGAGCGCGGCGCCTCCTCGGGGGAGACCAGCCGGCGGTTGTAGATGATCACCGCCGGCTCACGCGTGACACCGAAGAGCTCGTTGCGCCAATTCTCCGCCAGCGGCAGGGCGGTGGTGGCCTCGGAGAGATGCGGTTGCGCGCAGCCGTCGTTCACCAGCTTCACCTGCTGGTCCACCGCCGAGCTGATGACGAGATCCGCCACCGGCGCCCGGCCGGCGCAGCCCGCCGCCGTCTCCGCCCCCAGCGGGTTCGAGCCCCATTGCTCATAGCGCACGCCCAGGTCGGCGCGGGTGGCGAGGAAGGCGCGCAGCAACGGCGCGAAGGCGCCGATGTCCGCCGCCCCGCGCACCACCAGCCAGCCCTCCGGCGGCGCCACGCCGAACTCGGCCACCGCCTCGGGCACCGAGGGCGTCGGCGCGCCCCGCCCGATCGGCCCGCGCGCCGCCTCCGGCACGGCGGCGTCCCGCGCCCCTCCGGCGTGCGGGCCATCAGGGGACGGGGCGGTGCCCCCCTCCCGTGCATCCTGCGGCGCTGCCGGACCCTGCTTGCCGCTTGGCGAGCCTTCCTCCCCTGCGTCTCGCGGCGCCACCGGGGCTTGCGTGCCGCGCGGGGCGGCGGCCTCACCCGCGCTTCGCGGCGCCGCCAAACCCTGCGTGCGGTTCGGCGAGCCCTCCTCCCGCGCGCCCTGCGGCGTTGCCGGGCCTTGCGTGCCGCTTGGCGAGCCTTCCTCCCCGGCGTCCCGCAGCGCCGCCGGGCCTTGCGCGGCGCGCGGCGCGGCGGCCTCACGCGCGCCGGTGGGGGGCGAGGCGCCCTGCCCTGCGGCGGGAGTGACGGGGGCCGCGACGCCCCGGGCCGGCAAAGCCGTCTCCTGCGCGGGACCCGGGCGCGGCAGGGCCCAGAGCAGGGCGGCGAGGCCGAGCGAGCAGGCGCGGAGTGTCCGGCCGAAAGTCATCCTGTTTCCCTTCGAAGGAGGCCAGGGGCCGCGCGCGCGCTCCCGTCGCGTGCCGCGGGGGCCACGGGCGCCGCCCGTTCCGGACACGCCGTCCGGACGGCGCGCGGTCATGCTCCGGCCTCCGGCGGGCCGGGCACGGCGGGCAGCACGAGCGCGGCTTCGAAACCGCCTTCGGCGCCCCGGGCGAAGGCCAGCCGGCCGGAATGCGCCCGCGCCACGGCATGCACGATGGCAAGGCCCAGGCCGGCGCCGTCCGGCGTGACACCGGCGGCGCGCGAGAAGCGGGCGCCGGCATCGCGCCAATGGTCCTCGGGCGGGCCGGCGCCACGATCTCGCACCCCGATGGTCGCGGTGCCGGGCGCCGCCGCGCTCACACGCAGGGTCACCGGCAGGATGCCGTGGCGGAAGGCGTTGTTCACCAGGTTCTTGCAGGCCTCGGTGAGCGAGAGCGCGTCGCCCTGCACCCAGACCGGGTCCTCCGGCAGATCGAGCGCGAGGTCCGCGCCGCTGGAGAACAGGTCGTGGTCGCTCTCCTCCGCGGTGCGGATCGCCACCGTGCGCAGGTCCGTGAGACCGGTGGGTTCCGCCTCCGCGCGGTGGATGATCAGCGCGTGGTTCAGGAGCTGGTTGGTGAGGCGCGAGAGGCCCACCGCCCGGTCGCGGATGCGCGCGACGACGGCGCGCATCTTCTCCGGGTCCTCCTCCTCGGCGGCAAGCTCGGCCAGCGCGCGCAGCGCCGCGACCGGGGTGCGCACCTGGTGGGAGGCATCCGCGATGAGGCTGCGCATGCCCCGCACCTGGTCGTCCAGCCGGGCCATGAAGCGGTTGATGGCGGTGACGATGATCGCGGTCTCGCGCGGCAGGTCCACCTTCAGCGGGGTGAGGTCGCGCGGGTCGCGCCGCGACAGGGCGTCCTCGATGCGGCGCAGCGGGCGCAGGGCGGAGCGGATGGCGAAGATGGCGAGGCCGACCATCAGCACCCCGGCCACCCCCAGCACCAGCAGCGCCTTGCTGGTGATGTCCCAGGCCAGCGCGTCGCGCGCGCGCATCGTGTGGCCGATGATCACGTCGATGGTGCCGGAGAAGGCGCGCTCGGCGAAGCGGCGGCGCACGGAGACGTAGCGCGCGCGCTCGCCGCGGAACTCGCCGTTGTAGAACACCGTGTCGGCCTCCGCCCGCGGCGGGCGGGCAACCTCGTCGTAGCCGGTGAGGGTGGCGCCGTCCGGGCCCACCACCCGCCAGGCCACCCGGTCCTCCGGCGCCAGCGCCATCAGCTCGAAGGCCGGGACGGGGATGTCCACGATCACCGTGCCGTCCTGGATGCGGATCGCCGCGGCGATCTGGTTCGCCGCCCCGACCAGCAGCCGGTCGAAGGCCTCGTGCGCCGCATCCCGCCCGTAGGCCAGCGCGGCGAAGGTGACCATCACCCCGCCGCCCGACAGGATGAGCGCGATCGCCAGCGCGAGCCGGGTGCCGATGGAGGACACCCGGGGGCGCAGCGTCAGGGGGGCGGCCTCACGCATCCGCGACAAGCTGGTATCCCAGCCCGCGCAGGGTGCGGATCGACACCCGGCTGCCCTCGATCTTGCGCCGCACCCGGGCGACGTAGATCTCGATGGCGGTGAGGCCCACCTCCTCCTCGTCGAAGGGGAACATGCGCTCGAAGATGCGCTCCTTCGACATCACCCGGCCGCGGTTCGCGATCAGCACCTCGAACAGGCTCAGCTCGCGGCGGGTGAGCGCCACGGGCCGGCCGGCCGCGGTGAGGGTGCGGCCCGCGGGGTCGAAGGCGAGGTCGCCGAAGGTGATCTCGCCGCCGCGGTCCGGGGTGGCGCGGCGGGCCAGCGCGCGCACCCGCGCCTCCAGCTCGCGCAGGTCGAACGGCTTCACGAGGTAGTCGTCCGCGCCGATGTCGAGGGCGGCGATGCGGTCCTCCACCTCGAAGCGGGCGGTGAGCATGAGCACCGGTGTCGCGTCGCGCCGGCCGCGCATGTCGCGCAGCAGCTCGGTGCCGGAGCCGTCGGGGAGGTTTATGTCCAGGATCGCGACATCGTAATCCTGCACGGCCAGCGCGTCGCGGGCCTGCGCGAGGGTGCCGGCATGGTCCACGGCGGCACCGCGCCGCGCGAGGCTGGCAACGATGGCCTCGGCGACGTCCCTTGTATCCTCGAGAAGCAATACGCGCATCTGGCTCCTCCGCGCCTCATGGGCGGCCTGGCGGGCGGTGACCATAGACCAGAGCTGACGGCAGGTGAAGCTGAACACATTCCGTTCTGAAAGGTTGGCGAAAGCTTTGCGCGATACCCGCTCTGGTCCCGGCTCCGCGCTGTGATGTCGCGGGGCCCGCGGCCCGGGCGGCCGGGGGGACTTCCCCGCACCGCGCCCGAAGCCGCCCCCCGCGAAGCGCAGACCGCGCTTCGGCCTGCGCCTGCGCCTACGCCTGCAAACGAGAAAACAAACGGAGGATCCCGATGTTTACTTCGCCTTTCCTGCGCCGCAGCCTTGCCGCGTTCGCCGTGCTGTGTTCCGCCACGGCCCCTTCCCTCGCCTTCGAGCCGTCCAATGCCGAGTGCATCGCCCCCGCGAACCCGGGCGGCGGCTGGGACTTCACCTGCCGCCAGGTCGGCAAGGCCATGCAGGACCTCGGCCTCGTGCCCGGCACGGTTCAGGTGACCAACATTTCCGGCGGCGGCGGCGGCGTGGCCTATTCCGCGGTGGTGACCAAGCGCAACGATGATTCCGACCTGATCGTCGCCGCCTCCTCGGCCACCTCCACCCGCCTCGCCCAGGGCGCCTACCCGGGCAACACCATGGACCAGGTCCGCTGGCTCGCCTCCGTGGGCGCGGATTACGGCATCATCGCCGTGGCCAAGGACAGCAAGATCACCACGCTTCCCGAGCTGATGGACATGATCAAGGCCGACCCGCGCTCGGTGGCCGTGTCCGGCGGCTCCGCCGTGGGCGGCTGGGACCACCTGAAGGTGCTGATGGCCGCGCGCGCCGCCGGCATCCAGGATGTCCGCTCCATCAAGTACGTGGCCTTCAACGGCGGCGGCGAGGCGGTGACCCAGCTTCTGGCCGGCTCCGTGCAGGCCTTCACCGGCGACGCCTCGGAGGCCAAGGGCTTCGTGGATTCCGGTGACATCAAGGTGATCGCGGTGCTGGCGCCGGAGCGGCTGGAGGGCGACTTCGCCTCCTTCCCGACGGCGAAGGAGCAGGGGATCGACGTTGTCGGCGCCAACTGGCGCGGCTTCTACGCCCCGGGCGGCATGTCCGACGAGGCCTACGACTACTGGGTCGACGCGATCGGCAAGGTCTACGATTCCGAGGAGTGGAAGCAGACCATGGCCAACAGCGGCCTCGCCCCGCTCGACCTGCGCGGCAAGGCGTTCGAGGAGTTCGTGGCCGAGTCCGTGTCCTCGATCTCCGACATCTCCCGCGAAATCGGCCTGATCAAGTGATCGGCCGGCGGCGGGCGCGCCCCTCCCCTGCCGAAGCGGCGGGAGCAGGCGGGGCGCCCGCCGCCGCTTCGCGGACAGATCCACGGGAGACCCATCATGAGTGAACGCATCTTCGGCGGCATCGGCCTCGCGCTCGCCGTCTTCTTCGTCTGGCAGGCCCGGCTCATCGAACTGAGCTTCATCTCCGATCCGGTGGGACCGCGGACCTTCCCCATCATCATCGGCGTGCTGCTGGGCCTCTCCAGCCTCGTCATCCTGCTCAAGCCCGACGTGGGGCCGCAGTGGCCCAGCCTGGCGCGGCTGTTCGAGATCGCCATGTCCGTGGCGGTGATGGTCGCCTATGCCGTGCTGCTGCCGGAACTGGGCTTTCTCATCGCCACCGCGCTGGCCTCCGCCTTCCTCACCTGGCGGCTGGGCACCGCGCCGCTCTGGTCGCTGGTCGTGGGGGTGAGCACCTCGGTGGGCATCTACGTGATCTTCCATCTCATCCTCGGGCTGTCGCTGGCCCGCGGCCCGCTCGGCTTCTGAGGAGAGACCGTCATGGACACCCTTGCCTCCCTCGGCGACGGCTTTCTCGTCGCCCTCACCTGGCAGAACATGTTTCTGGCGCTGGTGGGCTGCTTCCTCGGCACCATCATGGGCGCGCTGCCGGGCCTCGGGCCCTCGAACGGCGTCGCCATCCTCATCCCGCTGGCCTTCACGCTGGGCCTGCCGGCCACGCCGGCGCTGATCCTGCTCACCTCGGTCTATTACGGGGCGATGTACGGCGGGCGCATCTCCTCCATCCTGCTCAACATCCCCGGGGACGAACCGGCGCTGATGACCACGCTGGACGGCTACCCCATGGCCCAGGCCGGACGGGCGGGCGAGGCGCTGGCCCTCTCGGGCATCGCCTCCTTCGTGGGTGCGTTCTTCGCCACCTGGGGGCTGGTGTTCCTCGCCCCGCAGCTGGTGAAACTGGCACTCCTGTTCGGGCCGGCGGAGTATTTCGCGCTCTTCACCCTCGCCTTCGCCACGCTGGGCGGCATCTCCTCCAAGAACCAGGCCAAGGCGGCCTTCGCGGCGGCCCTCGGCCTCGGCATCGCCATGGTGGGCGTCGACGGGCAGACCGGCGTGCCGCGCTTCTCCTTCGGCGAGGTCCATCTCTATGACGGGATCGACTTCCTCGTCGCCATCGTCGGGCTGTTCGCCCTCTCCGAAGTATTCATCTTCCTCGAACATCGCGGTGAGGACGAGGGCTCGAAGAAGGCGAAGGGCATCGGCATCGGCCGCATCACGCCCTCGCTGTCGATGCTGGCGCAGTGCACGCCCACCATGCTGCGCGCCTCGGTGATCGGCTTCGTGGCCGGCGTGCTGCCGGGGGCGGGCGCCTCGCTCGGCTCGTTCATCTCCTACTCGCTGGAGAAGAAGATGGTGGACCGCAAGGGCACCTTCGGCACGGGCGACCCGCGCGGCGTGGCGGCCCCCGAAGCCGGCAACAACGCCGCCGCCGGCGGCGCGCTGGTGCCGATGCTGGCGCTCGGCGTGCCGGGCTCGGGCACCACGGCGGTGCTGCTCGCCATGCTTCTGGCGCTCAACATCACCCCCGGGCCGCTCCTGTTCAGCCAGAACCCGGACGTGGTCTGGGGCCTGATCGCGGCGCTGTTCATCGCCAACTTCATGCTGCTGGCGCTGAACATCCCGATGGTGGGCATGTTCGTGCGGGTGCTGCTGATCCCGCCGCGCATCCTGATGCCGATCGTGGCCATGGTGTCCTTCGTGGGCATCTACGGCATCTCCGGCTCCAGCTTCGACCTGCTGGTGATGGTGATCTTCGGCGTGCTGGGCTGGGTGCTGCGCAAGTTCGACGTGCCGCTGGTGCCGATCATCCTGGGCATCCTGCTCGGCAATGACATGGAGGCGAACCTGCGCCGCGCGATGACCATCTCCGACGGGGACTGGAGCGTGCTGGTCGCCTCGCCGCTCTCCATCGTGCTGTGGACCATCGCGGTGGTGGGCTTCGTGTTGCCCATCGTCTTCGGCGGGCTGCTGCGCCGGCGGATGACCATGCGCCGCGACGCGGAGAGCTCCACCTCCGACTGACCCCGGGCGCGGCGCCGGACACCCGGCGCCGCCCTGCCCCCCGCCGGGTGTCCGGCACGACACCGCGCAGCCCGGTCGGAGACCAGCGCGCGCGGTGCGGCGAGCGTCCGTTGCGCGACCGGATCCGGAGATCCCTGCCGCGCGGCCCCCGCCTCCATCCCGACCTGCCCCGGCCCGTGCCGCCCTGCTCCGGCGCCCCCGGAACCTGTGCTCCGCGGCGGTGCGGCCCCCCTCAGCCCGACATCCTGTCTCGCGGCCATGCCTCTGCACCCGCAGGAGGGCGCCGCGCCGTTGCGCGAACAGGCTCAGGCCAGCCCCAGTGCGCCCCAGAGCCAGGCCAGCACCTGCACGCCGAACACCACCACCAGCGCGGTCCACACCGCCGCCGCCAGGCTGAGCGCCAGCGCCACGACCACCGCCGCACCGTCACGGAAGGCGAAGGCGAGGCCGAAGACGATCACCGCCAGCGCGGGGGGCTGGTTACCGAACGGGATCGGCAGCAGGATCATCACCCCCAGCGCCAGCAGCACCAGCGAGAGCAGCCGCCGCGCCACGCGCCCGGTGAGCCGGCCCAGCCGCGGCCGCATCCGGCGTTCCACCCAGGCCAGCGCGCGCGCCGCCCGGCCGGACATCGCCGTCACCATCACCTGCGGCAGCGTGCGGCGGCGCAGCCAGGCCGGCAGGGTGAGCCGCTGCGCCCCGAACAGCAGTTGCAGCGCCGCGAGGCTGATCGCGGCGCCGAACAGCATGCCCACCGGCAGGCCCGGCGAGGGCAGCATGGCCGGGATGCCGAGCAGCGCCAGCAACAGCCCCACCCCGGCGGGGCCCATCCCGTCGACCACGGTGCCCACGCGCACGGAGCCATCGGCGCCGGCCGCCTCGCCCAGCCGCGACAGCCGCTCGGAAACCCCGCCGGGGGGAAAGCCGGCGGCCTCTCCGGCAGCGGCCGCGCCCTGTCCTGCGCCGGTGGGATGGTCCACGGAAGTCTCCTCATGATGACGGGTTGCGAGACAGCTAACCCGGCCGGACCCGCCTGCAAGGGGCGCGCGACGCCTTGCCGCCCGTGCGCCGCCCCCTGCGCCGCGCCCCGCCGCATCCGACAGCCTCCACGCGCACGCCGTGCCCCGCGACGCGGGACATCGCCCCCGGGACACGCCTCCTCCCTGCGGGCCGGGACGCGCTGCCGGCGCCCAGCCCCGTCCCTGTGCCGGCCTTTCCTGCGCCTGCCCTTCCTGCCCCTGCGCCCGCGCTTCCTGGCTCTGCGCCTGTGCCTATCCTTCCTGCCTCCCCGCCCGCCTTTTCTGCGCTTCTGCCGCTACGCCTGCCCCTCCTGCCACCGCCCGGCCTCTGCCGCTGCGCCACCCCCAGCGGCTGCACCTGCACCTGCCCCTGCCACTGCGCCGGCCTCCGCGCCTGTTCCTGCGCGATCCCTGCTCCCCGCGCAGGCGCAGGCGAGGCTGCCACCGAGGGCCATCGCGGGAGCGCGGCGGGCCGGGCCGCTGCCCTTCACGCGCTCTCGCATTGACTTGGCCCATGGGCGCACAATATCCGGTACCGGAGCGTTTCCTTTTTCCGCGCGCAGCCGTCCCGGGGCGCCGGAGCGACGGAATGCCCCTGCCGCCGCGTAGCAGGACACGTACGAACACACCCATCCGGCGCCCCTGCCGGGCCACCCCCGGGCCGGCCGGGGGCGGAACCGCCGGATACCAGCGTTGAAACCGCGCCCCTCACCGGGGGGCGCGCAGGAGGTCTTCCTCATGAATGCACGCCCGACCCCCCGCCGCCGGCGCCGGCTGGTGCCGCTCCTGCTGCTGGCCGCCCTGCTGGGCGGCATCGGCTGGTACGTGAAGGCGCAGGTCTTCACCGAGGCGAGCCCCACGGTGATGAGCGCGCCTGTCACCCGCGGCGACCTGGAGCAGACGGTGCTGGCCACCGGCATCCTCAAGCCGGTGAAGCTGGTGGCGGTGGGCGCGCAGGTGTCCGGCCAGATCACCGCGCTGGACGTGCGCCTCGGCCAGGAGGTGAAGGAGGGCGACCTGGTGGCCGAGATCGATTCGGTGACACAGGAGAACGCCCTGCGCACGGCGCAGGCCCAGCTTGCCAATGTCCGGGCCCAGAAGGCGGAGGCGCAGGCCACGCTGAAGCTGGCGCGGAGCACCCTCGCCCGGCAGCAGAAGATGGTGAAGGCCCGCACCGGCTCGCAGGCCGACCTCGACAGCGCGGAGGCCGACGTGAGCACCGCCGGAGCACAGATCGCCGCGCTGGAGGCGCAGATCGAGGAGGCGGAGGTCGCCGTCTCCACCGCCCAGGCCAACCTCGACTACACCCGCATCACCGCGCCGATGGACGGCACCGTGCTCGCCATCGTCAGCCAGCAGGGCCAGACGGTGAACGCCGCGCAATCCACCCCGACCATCGTCATCCTCGGCCAGCTCGACACGATGACGGTGCGCGCGGAAATCTCGGAGGCCGACATCGTCAACGTGCACCCCGGCCAGCCCGTCTACTTCACCGTGCTGGGCGACCCGGGCACGCGCTATGACGCCACGCTCGCCTCCATCGAGCCTGCGCCGGAGTCCATCACCTCCGACAGCGCCATCAGCTCCTCCACCAGCGCAAGCTCCGGCAGCGCGAGCAGCAGTTCCTCGGCGATCTACTACAACGGCATCTTCGACGTGCCGAACCCGGAGGGTCGGCTGCGCACCTACATGACCGCGGAGGTGCACATCGTGCTCGGCGCGGCCGATGACGCGCTGCTGGTGCCGTCTTCGGCGCTGAGCGGCTCGGCGGCCGGCGGCTATTCCGTGCGCGTGCTCGGCCCCGGCGGCGGCATCGAGAGCCGGAGCGTGGAGGTGGGGCTCAACAACAAGATCCGCGCCGAGATCACCTCCGGGCTGCGGGAGGGAGAGCGCGTGGTCACCTCCGAGCTCACCAGCGCCAGCGCCATCACGCAAGGGCGCCGCGGCCCGCCGATGGGGCTCTGAACCATGTCCGAACCGCTCATCGTGCTCGAAGCGCTGCGGCGCAGCTTCCCCGCCGGCGAGGGCACCCTCACCGTGCTGAAGGACGTCGACCTGGAAATCCGCGCCGGCGAGATGGTGGCCATCGTGGGGGCCTCCGGCTCCGGCAAATCCACGCTGATGAACATCCTCGGCTGCCTGGACCGGCCCAGCTCCGGCAGCTACCGCATTTCCGGGCAGGAGATGGGCACGCTGGAGACCGACGCGCTGGCCGCCCTGCGGCGCGAGCATTTCGGCTTCATCTTCCAGCGCTACCACCTGCTCTCCGAGCTCACGGCGCAGGGGAACGTGGAGATCCCGGCCATCTACGCCGGCCGCCCGGCGGAGGAGCGCGAGGCCCGCGCCGCCGCCCTGCTGGCGCGGCTGGGCATGGCGGACAGGGCCGGCCACCGCCCGGGACAGCTCTCGGGCGGGCAGCAGCAGCGCGTCTCCATCGCCCGCGCCCTGATGAACGACGCGAAGGTGATCCTGGCGGACGAGCCCACCGGCGCGCTCGACACCCAAAGCGGAGAGGAGGTGCTGCGCATCCTCGAGGAGCTGAACCGCGAGGGGCGCACGGTGATCATCGTCACCCATGACATGGCGGTGGCAAACCGCGCGCAGCGCATCATCGAGATCCGCGACGGCGAGATCCTCTCCGACCGCCAGGTGGAGAAGCCCCTGCCCGGCGCGGCCGCGCCCGGCCCGGCGTCCGCCCCGCCCGCGGGCACGGCGGCGCGAAACCGCGCCGCGGCGGCGGCCGACCGGTTCCGCGAGGCCTTCCGCATGGCGCTGCTGGCGATGCAGGCGCACCGGCTGCGCACCTTCCTCACCATGCTGGGCATCATCATCGGCATCGCCTCGGTGGTCTGCGTGGTGGCGCTTGGCGAGGGTTCGCGGCAGAAGGTGCTGGCGAACATCTCCAGCCTGGGCACCAACACGCTGGAGATCTTCCCCGGCAAGGATTTCGGCGACCTGCGCTCCGGCCGCATCACCACGCTGGTGGTGGGCGATGCCACCGCGCTCGCCGCCCAGCCCTATGCCGCCGCCGTCACCCCCACCGTCTCCACCTCCAGCACCGCGCGCTACGGCGCCACGGAGGCGAGTGCGCTCCTCAACGGCGTGGGGGCGCAGTATTTCGAGGCGAAGGGGCTGGGGCTGCTGGAGGGCCGGCTGTTCGACACGGAGAGCGTGACCGCCCGCGCCCAGGACGCGGTGATCGACACCAACACCCGCGACACGCTGTTCACCGCCCCTGGCGAGAGTGCCATCGGCAAGGTGATCCTGCTCGGCACGGCACCGGTGCGGGTGATCGGGGTGGTCGAGGCCAGCCAGGGCGGGTTCGGCGGGTCGAACAACCTCGCCGTCTACCTGCCCTACACCACGGTGCAGGCCCGGTTCACCGGCGACTCCACCCTGCGCAGCATCACCCTGCGCGTGGCGGATGACACGGCGCCGGATCTCGCGGCGCAATCCGTCACCCGCCTGCTCACCCAGCGGCACGGCACGAAGGATTTCTTCATCCTCAACACCGACGACATCCGCGCCACCATCACCTCCACCACCGAGACGCTGACGCTGCTCATCGCGGCCATCGCGCTCATCTCGCTGCTGGTGGGCGGCATCGGGGTGATGAACATCATGCTGGTGTCGGTGTCCGAGCGCGTGGGCGAGATCGGGGTGCGCATGGCGGTCGGCGCGCGGCAGGGCGACATTCTGCAGCAGTTCCTCATCGAGGCGGTGCTGGTTTGCCTGATCGGCGGCGGGCTGGGCATCGGGCTGGCGCTCGGCTTCGGGGTGCTGTTCGACATGGCGGGCACCGGCTTCTCGCTGATCTACTCCGGGTCGACCATCGCGATGGCCTTCCTGTCCTCCAGCCTCATCGGGGTGGCCTTCGGCTACCTGCCGGCCCGCAACGCCTCGCAGCTCGACCCGGTGGCCGCCCTCAGCCGCAACTGAGGCAGCCGCCGGGGACGCCGCGAGATGTCCGGCGGGGCCGCAGCGAGGCCGGGCGGGAGCGCGGGCCAAGGGCGTTGCCCGACGGCGCGGAGGCGCCGGGCCGGCTCAGCTCGCCACGGTGTTGCGCAGGCGCTTGGCCTCGTAGAGGCGGGCGTCGGCGCGGTCGACCATCTCGCGCAGGGCCTCCACGCCGTCATGGTGGACCAGGCCCACGCTCACCGACAGGCGCACGCCGCCGAAATCGGCCACGCCGTTGGCTTCCTCCACCGCAAGGCGCGCGCGCTCCGCGATCGCCTCCGCCGCCGCCGGCGTCACCCCTGGCAGCAGCACGGCGAACTCGTCACCGCCGAGCCGGCCCAGCAGGTCTCCCTCCCGCAGGGCCGTGCGCAGGGCGGAGGCGGCGATGGAGAGGGCCGCATCGCCCCCCGCATGGCCCCGGGTGTCGTTGATGGTCTTCAGCCGGTCGAGGTCGATGGCCAGCAGCGCGACATGCCCGCCCTTGCGCCGGCAGCGCCGCATCGCCCGCTCGGAGACCAGGAAGAAGGCTTCCCGGCGCAGCGCGCCGGTGAGCCCATCCACGCTCGCGCGCTGGCTCAGCCGCGTCACGTGCCCCCTCATGCTCCGGCCCAGCAGCCCGCCCAGCACCATCGCGAGCGCCGCGGCCACCAGCGCCGGCACCAGCACCCGCCGCTCGGAGAGCACCCCCGGCAGCGTGGGCCGCGGGGCGGCGGAAATCACGTTCACCTGTGCCCCGGTGAGCGCTCCGTCCGCCGAGACCAGCGGCATCAGCGAGATGAGCGGCCCCGCCTCGCCCCGGCGCAGCAGCGCATAGCGCCGGGCGCCGCACAGCGTGGCGATGGCCTCGGCGCCGTCGGCGTCCGCGTCCAGCCGCTGCCCGTCCACGCGGAACTCCTCCAGCCGGGCCCGGCAGGCCGCGGCATCCGGCGCGAAGACCAGCGTGTCGAGGGTGAGCGACAGGTCGGGGGACAGCAGCACCGAGCGGCGCTCGCCCGCGCCCTTCCCCGGCGGCACGCCATCGCCGAACGCGTCATAGAACGCCCCGAGGGAGGAGAGGCGGCGGGTCTCGTCCGACCATGAATCCAGACTGATCGTCCAGGCGATCGTCACAGTTGCGAACAAAGCGATCAAGCCGCCCTTGATCGCCATGGTGAGAGGGTGAAACAGGATGGGCAGAAGGCCGCCTATCCTGTGCGGTATGTTGAGTTTCACTGTCCGCACGCCCGCTTCATGACCACGACTGTCGGATGAATGCTTATCATCTCGCAACTGCGATGAACATCACGCGGTGCAACGGGGCCAGCCCCCCCGCCGCTGACGTGACGGCAGGAGGGCGGGGAGCGCTCAGGCCGGCGGCGCCGCGGGGCGCCGGGCGGTCACTCGATGACGGCGCAGGCGATGCGGTTGCCCGCGTCGCCCGAGGGCTGGGAGACGTAATCGTCCGTGCCGTCATGGATGACGATGGCAAGGCCGCGCACGTCGGTGTCGCCGTCCACCAGGGTCACGAACGGGTCCAGCACCTGCGCGTGCAGCACGCCGTCGGCGCCGACGTACTGGTTGGGCATGTCGCCGGCGTGCGGGCCGCCTTCCGCCAGCAGGCCGTGCTGCGCGCCCAGCGGGTTGAAGTGCCCGCCGGCGGACTTGAAGCCGGTCGCGGGGTCGCAGGTGCCGGTCTCGTGGATGTGGAAGGCCACCCAGCTGTCGGCGGGAAGCCCGGTCACCTCCGCGGAGATCAGCACGCCGGACCCGGTGGCGGTGAGCTCGGCAGAGCCGGCATCGCTGCCATCGGCGGTCACGAATTTCGCCGTCGCGTCCGCTGCGGCGGCCGGCACGGCTGCGAGACCGGCGAGGGCGCCGGAGGCGATCAGGGCGAGACATCTGCGGTTCATGGCTTGGTCCTTTCGGGTGCGGATCGGGTCGGGCGCAAAGCTGCCCGTGCTCCGGGATGCCCCGGGGCGGCCCGCCCCGCCGGCGGGACGGGCTGTCCCACCAGATGTGGCACGCACGCGCGCCGGCAAGCCGTGCGCCGATCACGATCGCACCCGGCAGGACCCCGCGCCGGGCCGCCACCGCTTCGAAATCGCGCCGCGCGATGCAACCTTTTGCCCGCTCGCGCGTTCCTGACCGCATGTCCGACACATCCCCCCCAAAGACTGCACCCTCCCCCGCCACAGCCGCCGGCCCGAAGGCCGGCAGCCCCCCCGACCTCACCTCGGACCCCACCGGCCGCCCCGGTGCGGGCTCCGGCGAAGCCCTCGTGCGCGACGGGCGCGAGGAGGAGGAGGTGCGCGACCGCGCCCGCCTCCGCGCGCCGATCGTCTACGAGATCCTGCGCCGGGACGGGGAGGACGAGCTGGACCGCCCGATGGCCTCGCTGTGGTGGTCGGGCGTGGCCGCGGGGCTGAGCATCGGCTTCTCGCCGCTCAGCGAGGCGCTGCTGCGCAGCCATCTTCCGGACGCGGCCTGGCGGCCGCTCATCGAGAATTTCGGCTATGCCGTGGGCTTTCTCATCGTGATCCTGGCGCGCCAGCAACTGTTCACCGAGAACACCATCGCGGCGGTGCTGCCGATCTGTTCCTCGCCCACGCGCAAGGCCTTCGGCAAGATGCTGCGGCTCTGGGGCATCGTGTTCGCGGCGAACATGGTGGGCGCGGTGGTGTTCTCGGCCTTCCTGGTCTGGTCCGGGCTGCTGAGCGGCGAGGTGATGGAGGCGCTGGTCGAGATCTCGCGGGAGGCGGTGGCCCCGGGGCCGGGCGCACTGGTGATCCGCGGCATCGCGGCGGGCTGGCTCATCGCCTCGGTGGTGTGGATCCTGCCGAGCGCGGAGAATTCGCGCATGCTGGTGATCGTGCTGATCACCTACCTGATCGGGCTGGGCGAGTTCGCCCATGTGGTGGCGGGCTCGGTGGAGGCCAGCGTGCTGGTGCTGCATGACGGGGCCTCGGTGGTCTCCAGCGTGGTCCTGTTCATCCTGCCCGCACTGCTGGGCAACATCATCGGCGGCACGGCGCTGTTCTCGCTGCTCGCCTACGGGCAGGTGCACCACGAACTCCGGTGACGCATGCGGGCGCCCGGCCACGTGCGGGGCGCCCGACGCGAACAGGGGCGGCGCCGCGGGAGGCGCCGCGCCTCCTCAGGCCAGCATGGCCGCGATGGCGGTGCCGCAGGCCTCGGTGGAGGCCGCGCCGCCGAGATCGCGCGTGCGCAGCGCCGGTGTCTTCAGCGCCTCGGCCACGGCCTCCATGATCGCCGCCGCAGCCTCCGGCTCGCCCAGGTGATCGAGCATCATCGCGGCGGACCAGATCTGCCCGATCGGGTTCGCGATGCCCTGGCCCGCGATATCCGGCGCCGAGCCGTGCACCGGCTCGAACAGCGAGGGGAAGCGCCCCTCCGGGTTGATGTTGCCCGAGGGCGCGATGCCGATGGTGCCGGTGCAGGCCGGCCCGAGATCGGAGAGGATGTCGCCGAAGAGGTTGGAGGCCACCACCACGTCGAACCGGTCCGGGTGGAGCACGAAATTCGCGGTGAGGATGTCGATGTGGTACTTGTCCCAGGCCACGCCGGGATAGGCCTTCGCCATTTCCACCACCCGCTCGTCCCAATAGGGCATGGAGATGGAGATGCCGTTGGACTTCGTTGCCGAGGTGAGGCGCCTGCGCGGCCGCGACTGAGCCAGCTCGAAGGCGTATTTCAGCACCCGGTCGATGCCGTGGCGGCTCATCACCGTTTCCTGGATGACAATCTCTCGCTCGGTGCCGGGGTACATGCGCCCGCCGAGCGAGGTGTATTCGCCCTCGGTGTTCTCGCGCACCACCCAGAAGTCGATGTCGCCGGCCTTGCGGCCCGCCAGCGGCGAGGGCACGCCCTCCATCAGCCGCACCGGGCGCAGGTTGATGTACTGGTCGTATTCCCGGCGGAACTGCAGCAGCGAGCCCCAGAGCGAGACATGGTCGGGCACCGTGTCCGGCCAGCCCACGGCGCCGAAGAAGATGGCGTCCGAGCCGTCCAGCCGGACCTTCCAGTCCTGCGGCATCATCTCGCCGTGCTTCACGTAATAGTCGCAGCAGGCGAAGTCGTGCCAGGTCTGGCGGACCTCGAAGCCGAAGCGCTTCGCGGCGGCCTCCAGCACGCGGATGCCCTCGGGCATGACCTCGTTGCCGATGCCGTCGCCGGGAATGACCGAAATCTGGTAGCTCTTCATCTGTGCCTCTCCTGCTGCGCCCGGGCTGCGGCCGGGGCGTCCTGCCTGCCACGCCGGGCGCGCCGCGGCAAGCCTCGCGGCCTCAGCCGAGCGCCTGGCTCGACAGGGCGTAGACCTGGGGGCCGGTTCCGGGCGCGGGCCGCACCGGGCGGAGCGCCGGGGGGCCGGCGAGCATCTGCCGGCCGCCGTCCTTGCCCGGCAGGCCCAGGGCGGTGAGCGCGGGGGAGAGCCCGCCCGCCGCGGTGCAGTCGATGCGCACGAAGCCGCCGGGGCCGTCGGCGCGCAGCGCATGCGTGGCCAGCCGCAGCGCGGTCTCGCGGTCCGGCGCGATCACGGGGCCGACCAGCGTGCCCCGGCCGAACACCCTGCGCGCGGCATAGGCGACCGGCGCCGCCTCCGGCCCCTCCACGAGGATCTCGCCATGGCGCAGCAGGGCGGCGAGCAGCCCCTCCCGCTCCAGCCCCGTCGCGGCGCGGTCCAGCGCGCAGAGCCCGGGCAGCGCCCCGGCGCCCACGCGCCGCGGCCCCTCGGGCGGCAGGCCGCGCGGCGCCGCCCCCTGATGCTGGCGCACGCCGTCCAGCGGCTCGAACCCGGCGGAGAGGTAAAGCGGCGCGCCCTCCTCGGTGGCCACCAGCCCGTAGGAGCAGGCGCCCCCGGCCATCGCCCCGGCCAGCAGCCGCCGCCCGATACCGCGCCCCTGGCGCTCCGGGTCCACGATCACCATGCTGATGCGGGCGTGGCCCGGCGCGAAGGGCGTGCGCAGGATGGAGCCGACAACCCGCTCCCCCTCCAGCGCCGCGAGCCCTTCGGACAACCCGGCGACCATCGCCCAGTCCTCCGCGCGGTGCGCCCAGCCCACGGCGCGCGACAGGGCCACGGCGCCGGCCAGCCGCGCCTCCGTCATCGCCACGAGGCGGATGTCAGCGGGAGCAGGCTGCGGCCTGGTGCGGTGTCTTTGCATGCATTCGGTCTCCGTCCGTTCGGGCGCGCACCATCGCGGCAAAGCGCGCCGATGCCAAGAGGCCCGATGCCGCCGCCCCCTTCCCCGGGCGCCGATTTCGTGCTCTCTGGTCGGAAAAAGGGGAGGAAACCGGCCGATGCATCGCAGATGGCGGCTGTCGCTCAGGATGCGGCTCGTGGCCGCAGCGGGGCTCATCGCGCTCGCCGCCCTCGCGGGGGCGGGGCTGGCCACCTGGGGCGTGGGGCGCATCGGGGCGCTCATCGCCGAGGACAAGGCCGCCGAGGCGCGGCTCGACGCGCTGGCCACGCTCTCCGCCCGGGTGGGGGAATTCGCCGTGGTCGCGGTGGAGGGGCTCACGGTGGACACCCCGGAGGAGGAGCGCCGCACCCGGCTCGCCACGCGCAGCGCCATCGTGGACGCGGCCTTCGCCCGGGTGGCCGCCGGGCTGGACGCGGACGTGGCCGCGGGCCGCACCGAGATCGAGCAGATGCGCCGGGCCTCGCGCAGCATCGGCCTCGCGCGGATGCGCGCCACCTTCGCGGCCCTCACCCGCGACGTGGCCGACACCGGGGACAGCGACGCCCTGCGCAGCCAGCTCGACGGCTTCGCCACCCGCTTCTCCCCCCTGCTCAACCAGGCCATCGAGGAGGACCGCCGCGCGCGCGACGACGTGGGCCGGGAGATCGGCGCGCTCGGCGCCCGCCTGCGCCGGCTGGCACTGGCCGCGGCGGTGGTTGCCGCCGCGGCGCTGGCGGGGTTCTACATCCTGCTGGTGCGGCCCCTGTCGCTGCGGCTGGAGCGGGTGGCGGGGGCGGCGGCGGCCATCGGGCGGTCCGACGCGCGGGTGCTGCCGCCGGACCGGCGCGACGAGCTGGGCCATGTGCTCGCCCAGATCAACCGCGCCGCGGCCCGGGTGCGCCGCAGCCGCGCCGCGGTGGACCGCGACACCGCCCGGCTGGAATCCCTCGTCTCCGCCCGCACCGCCGAGCTCAGCGCCGCCAATGCCCGGCTGGAGCGGGTGGACGTGGAGCGGCGCCGGTTCTTCGCCGACGTGGGGCATGAGCTGCGCACCCCGCTCTCAGTGATCCTCGCCGAGGCGGACATCGGTGCCGCCGAGGGGCCGCTGCCGGAGGAGGAGGCCCGTGCCGGGTTCCGCCTCATCGGCCAGCGCGCCCGGCGGCTGGCCCGGCGCATCGACGATCTGCTGCGCATCGCGCGCTCGGAGAGCGGGCGCATCGACCTCGAACACGTGCCCTTCGACCTCGGCGCCGCCCTCGCCGACGCCATGGAGGACGCCCGCCCCGTTGCGCGGCGCGGCGGCGTCACCATCGACGCGGACATCGCCGCGACCCTGCGGGTGGAGGGAGACCGCGACTGGCTGCGCCAGGTGGTGGCCGGCGTGCTGGACAACGCGGTGCGCCACGCGCCCCGGGGCAGCACGATCACCGTTGCCGCGGCCCCGCGAGACGATAGGATGGTCGCAACGATAACCGACAGGGGGGAAGGCGTGCCGATGGCCGATCAGCAGCGCATCTTCGAGCGTCACGCCCGCGGCGCGGATGCGCGGGCCGGCACCGGATTCGGCGTCGGGCTGGCGCTGGCGCGCTGGGTGATGGAGCAGCACCGCGGGGAGATCCGCCTCGACAGCCCGGTCCGCGACGGCCGCGGCACCCGGGTCACCCTCGCCCTGCCCCGCGCCGGGGAGACCGCCGGACGGGAGACGGAGGCGGCGGAGCGCGAGGGGGCCGGGCCCGGGGCGGCAGAACGCGGTGCACCGGCCGGGGAGGCCGGGCCATGAGCGACCTGCCGATCCTGGTGGCCGAGGATGACGAGGACATCGCCTCCGCCCTGCAGCGCGGCCTGGGCCGGGCCGGCTTCGAGGTGGTGGTGGCCCATGACGCCGCCGCGGCGCTGCGCCTCGGCCGGGCCCGCGGCTTCTCCGCCGCGGTGATCGACGTGATGCTGGGCGACGAGGACGGGCGCGACCTGGTCCGCGCCCTGCGCCGCGCCGGGATGACCGCCCCCATCGTGATGCTCTCCGCCCTTTCGGGCGTGGACGACCGGGCCGAGGGCCTGGAGGCGGGCGCGGACGATTACGTGGCCAAGCCCTTCGACCTCGCGGACCTCGCCGCGCGCATCCGCGTTCAGGCCCGCCGCCGCGCCGGAGGCGAGCCGCGCGGCCCCGCGCTCCGCTACGACCCCGAGCGCCGCCTGGCCAGCGGCCCCACCCGCACCGTGCAGCTCACCGACCGCGAGGGCCTGCTGCTCTCGCTGCTGATGGACCAGCGCGGCCGCATCCTCTCCCGCGGGGAGATCTTCGACACGCTCTGGGCCGATACCGGGGGAAGCTCGGAGAATGTGGTCGATGTCTACATCGGCTACCTGCGGCGCAAGCTGGCACCAATGTCGGATTTCGGCCTCGACCTGCGAACGGTAAGGGGAAGGGGGTTCGTGCTCATGGAGACTTCGGAATGACCAGACCTGCCATCCTCGCCCTCGTCGCGGCCCTCGCGCTCGGCACACCGGCCTTCGGCGGCGATGCCGGGGACCTGCTGTTCGATTCCGACGCGCTGGACCCGATGGCGCCCGGGGTCACCCTCACCTACGGCTTCACCCGCGAAGGCAGCGGCCCGCAGGACCGCCTCCACCCCTTCGACACCGGCAGCATCGAACTGGCGCTGCGCGAAACCCCGTCGGGCGCGGCCGGCACCACGGGCCGCGAGGCGCTGATCACCCTCACCGAGGGCAGCCAGTCGCGCAGCTTCAACCCGTTCCCCGGCAACGGCGGCAACCCGGTGCTGATGACCTTCCTGGAATCCTCGGTCCGCGCGATGGCCGCGGTTACCGGCGGCAGCCCGTTCTACATCCGCAACCGGTTCAAGGACGTGCTGTTCCGCGGCGGCACCGCGACGCCGATGGAGACGGAGTTCGACGGCCGGCCGGTGGCCGCGAACGAACTCACCTTCTCGCCCTTCGCCGATGACCCGAACCGCGCGCGCATGGGCGATTTCGCCGACCTGGAACTGCGCTTCATCGTCTCCGACGAGGTGCCCGGCAGCATGCTCCTGCTCTCCGCCGCGACGCCGGAGACCGCGGGCACCCCGGTCACCTACCGCGAGCGGGTGGTGCTCGACAGTGTCGCCCCCAGCGCACAGGAGAACTGAGCCATGACCCCTGCCCGCCCCGCCGCGCACGGTGCCGCACGACAAGCCCCCTGCCCCCCCGACGTGGCGCCTGCCGTCCGTGGCGCGCGCCGCCTTGCGGCCGCCCTCGCCGCGCTGGCTGCCCTTGCCGGGCCGGCCCTGCCGCAAGGCCCGGCCGAGCTGAACGACTACCCGACCGAGACCCGCGCCGACTATGTCTTCGCCTGCATGGCCGCGAACGGCCAGACCCGCGACATGCTGCGCCGCTGCTCCTGCTCGGTGGACGTGATCGCCTCCATCCTGCCCTTCGACCGCTACGAGGAGGCGGAAACGGTGCTCTCCGTCACCCAGATGGGCGGCGAGCGGGTGGGCGCGCTGCGCAATTCGGCGGAGGCGAAGGGGGTGGTGGCCGACCTGCGCCGCGCCCAGGCGGAAGCCGAGATCCGCTGTTTCTGAAAACGGCGGATTTCGGAAACCGCGATTTCGCGGTTTTCAGCTCCGGAAGGACGGCGCCGGGAAAGCCTCCTGGAACACCTGCCCGTCCGTGTCCGTGGCGCGGATGGTGATGAAGGGCGCGCCATTGTCGGTGTAGGCGAAGCGGAACGTGGGGTCCTCGCTGATGGAGATGCCGCCCGTCATGGTGAACAGCGTGGCATCGCCCTGCTTCACCTCCAGCGCGTTCACGAAGCGCGCGGGGATGTAGAGCTGCGTCACCTGATTGCGCTGCAGGCCGGAGTAATTCGGATGCCGCAGCATCACCTGGGCAAGCCCGCGCGCGCCGGGCTGCTCCGGCGCGAAGGCGCGCAGCCGCATCTGGCCGAGCGCGTTCTGCGCGGCCACCGAATCCTTCATCGCCGGCGCGGCACAACCCCCGGAGGCCTTCACGTAGCGCCCGGTCATGTAGACGGTGCCATCCTCCGTCTCGGCCAGCACGCGGATGTTGGAGTATTCGTTCACGCGCACCCGGGTTTCCAGGTCCACCTGCCCCATCGCCGGGCCGAAGGAGAATTCCGCCACCACCGGCGCCGGGTTCTCGTCCACCACGAGCGTGAGCTTCACGATGCGCGCGCCGCCGGTCTGAACCACATGCACCGGCACCAGCGCCGCGTCATGCGCGCGGTAGGGCGCATCGAGGCTGAGGATGCCGGTGCCGTCCTGCAGCTCCGCCGTGCCGATGATGTCGGTGCGCAGGCTGTCCCAGCTTTCGCTGGGCTGCATCGGGCTGGCGCGCTCCTGCGCGGCGAGCGGGCTTGCGAGGGCGGCCAGCGCCGCGAGGGTGATGATGTGCTTGCGCATCCGGGCCTCTCCCCTGGGTCGCATTCTGGACGGGCGGGACGCCAGTATAGGCGGAACGGCGGGGCGGACCATCCGACATTGGTCCCATGCGCGGGCGCCCCGCCCCTGCCTAGGATCGCGGCGGGAGGACCTTGCGATGCTCAGCCTGCTGCTCACCCTCTGCCTTGCCGCGCAGCCCGAGACCTGCGGCGAACACGCCCTGCCCGCGGCGCCCTGCCCGGAGGGTGCCGAGGCCGCCGCCGCCGCGTGGCTCAGCGATCGCCCTGCCCTCACCCTCGACGGCTGGCGCTGCGGCGCCGCGCCGCCGCTGGAGGTGGGCGAGATCGCCCCTGGCGTGTTCGTCCATCCCGGGCCCGTTGCCGAGGCGTCGCCGGAGAATGGCGGCGACCAGGCGAATGTCGGCTTCATCATCGGAGGCGAGGCCGTCGCGGTGATCGATTCGGGCGGCTCCCGCGCGATGGGCGAGGCGCTGCTCGCCGCCATCCGCGCACGCACGGAGCTGCCGGTGCGCTGGCTGATTCTCACCCACATGCACCCGGACCACCTGCTGGGCACCGATCCGTTCACGGAAATCGGCGCGCGGCTGGTGGTTCACGCCCGCCTGCCCGAAGCGCTGCGCAACCGTGCGGAGGGCTATGCGGAGAGCTGGGAGCGCCAGATCGGGCCGCGGGCCTGGCTTGCCACCCGCGTTCCCGTGGCCGGGGTGACATCGGCGCAGACGGTGCAGCCCGGGGCGCCGCTCTCGCTCGACCTCGGCAACCGGGTGCTGCGCGTGGAGGCGATGCCCACCGCGCACACCGACAATGACCTCGTCGTGACGGACACGGGCAGCGGCACGCTCTGGCTCTCCGACCTCGCCTTCCTGCGCCACACGCCGGTGGTGGACGGCAGCGTTCTGGGCTGGCTCGCCGTCCTTGACGCGCTCTCCGCCCGGCCGGGCGCGCGCATGGTGCCGGGGCACGGGCCGGTCTCGGAGCCCTGGCCCGAGGGGCTCGCCCCCACCCGCGCCTATCTCACGGCCCTGGTGGAGGAGACGCGCGCCGCCCTGCGCGCCGGCGAAAGCATGACGGACGCGACCCGGCACCTGGGCTCCGCTCTCGCCGCGGACTGGGCGCTGTTCCCGGCCTACAACCCGCGAAACGCGACGGCGGTCTACAAGGAACTCGAATGGGAGTGAGCGCCATCGTTCCTTATATGTTCTCACCCGAAAAGCACAAGGGCCGCGATCACCGCGGCCCTTGTTTCTTGCCATGCTGGCGGGATCGGGCGCCGGCGGCGGGTGGTGTAACCCGTGGGTTACCCTGCCCGCCGCCTGACACCCCGGGGTAACCCATGGGTTACGGCCACCGGCCGGCCCGGCGGGTAACCCGCGGGTTACCCTAACTGCGCGAGCGCACCACGGCGTTGAAGGCTGCCACCGCCTCCTCCAGAACGTCGCGGTCGATATCGGCGAAATCCAGATCATCCTTGATCCGGCACTCCCCCTTGCGCGCCGTCACCTTGGTGGAGCCCAGGTGGAACTCGTACTTCTCGCGCCCGGCGCCCTTCGCCCGCGCGGGCGCCGCAGGAACGGCCTCCGGCGTAGCGCCGAATTCCAGCAGGATCTGCGTCTGCTCGTCGACCGATTTCGCCGCCGCCAGCCGGCCACGCAGATCGGGCACAAGGTCCGCGTGGTCGCGAATGCGCCGGGCCACCTCCACCCCGAGGTTGCGCGACACCGCCTTCGGCCATTTCAGGCTGTCGCCGAGCGCGGTGAGCAGCTGCACGAAGGCGCGGATGTAGGAGCGTTTCATCTTGTGCAGCGAGGCGTAGAGCGTGCCGACCAGCGCCTCCGCCGAGCTCTCCTGAATCCCCGGGTCCGCGGCGGCGGAGATCGCCAGCGTGGCCATCTCGGCGAAGGTGAGATCCTCGCGGATCGCGTTCTCCTCCACCATGTCGATGTAGAGCGCCGCGCGCTCCTCCGACCGGTCCACCACCCGGGCGAGAACCGTGGCGAAGGCCGCGTCGCCGGTGTGCGCGTGGATCTGGCGCAGCGCGGTCAGCCGGCGCCAGCCCTTCTTGAGCTGAAGCGAGCCGTCGGCCTTGCGAAACAGCTCCACCGGCTCCTTCTGGCCATGCGCCAGAATCGAGGCCTTCAGCTCATCCATCTCGTCGGAACTTGCGACCGCGTCCAGGTCGAGCCTGTCGCGCGGCAGATCGTCGGTGCGCACATCTTCCAGCGCGATGCGCGACAGCACCAGCCCATCCTCCAGCGCGGCGCGGAACTCGCGCGCCTCGGCGGCATTGCGGCGGCGGGCCTCCATCTTCGCCTCGGTGGATTCCTGCAGGTTCTCCGCCGCGTCGCGCACGGCGGCGGACATCGGCCCGCTGCCCCGGTTGCGCTGCGTGCTGCCCGCGGAGGAAGGCGTGGACGGAACGTCGAAGCCGAAACGGTTTCTCGAGCTCATTGTGCCGCCCTCCGCGTTGCGGCAGATGGCGCGGCCTCGCGCCAGCGCGCGAGCACCGTCTCCCTGAATTCCGAATAGGCCTGGTCGAAGGACAGCCGCGCGCGTTTCCACGTCTCCCGCGTCATCTGCCGGTAGTCCTGCTCATAGACCGACATCTGGAAGCGGCCGGACTGTTCCACGGCGCGGGTCATCTCGATGGGATGGGCGCAGACATCGGCGCCGAACACGTTGCGAAAGGCGCCGAGCATCGCGACATGCAGGTCGTTCGAAGGCTCGAACCGTGTCATCAGCACCCGCACGTCCATGAACTGCTTGGGCAGGGTGAGGCCGGATTCCTCGGCCATCTGCGCGAAGCCGGTGGAGATGTCCTCCATCGCGTCACCGAGCTGGCCGAGAAAGCTGGTGGTGGAATCGTATTCCCAGTAGCCCGGGCCCGAGGGGATGTAGAGGATGTCCGCCGCGAAGGCCGCGTTCAGCGACTGGTAGCCGATGGCCGGCGGGCAGTCGAAGATGATCATGTCGTACTGGTCGTCCGGCAGCTCGTCGAGATAGCGCGCCACGCAACCGAAGAACGACCAGGCCTTGTGCAGCGAGCGGTACTGCGCGGAGGCGAACTCCACGAAGGCCGCGTTCGCGCAGGAGGGGATGATGTCGATGGTCGGCCAGCAGGTGGGCTGGATGAAATCCTGCACCCGGTGCGCGCCCACGGCGACCACATCGCGCGGAAGCTCGTCGGAGGAGGGGTAGGGGCATTCCTCCGGGTCGTCATAGCTCGCCATGATCCGGTCCGCCTCGCGGCACAGGTCGCGGCACATGATGCCCCAGACCGTGTTCTCCTCGCGCACCTCAGTGAGGCCCATGGAATGGGTCATCGTCGCCTGGGGGTCGAAGTCCACCACCAGAACGCGATAGCCGTCCAGCGCGGCGGCATTGGCGAAATGCTGGGCCACCACGGTCTTGCCCACGCCGCCCTTGAAGTTCGAGATGGCGATGCGGATCGCGCGGCCGCCCGGCCGCTCCGGCAGCAGCGACTTGCCGCGGAAGCGCACCCGGCGGCGGATCTCGTTGATCTCCTCCAGCGAATACCAGCGCTGGCGGGCGGCATCCTCGAAGGTGGTGCCCTGGGGCAGGGAGGGGTCGTCGGCGAGCTTCTTGCGGATGGTGTCCGCCGGCACGTCGAACATGAACTGGCTCATCTCCCAGATGGAGAAGGGCCGCAGCGTCTTGATCTCCTGCGGGGAGAAGGTCGCACGCCGCACGGCGGCCTGCTGCGCGAGCGAGCGCGCATTCATGGCCAGAAGATGGGAATGATCCTGCATCGGAAGCTGCCTCGTGTTATATCTGCTCGAACTAGCAATAACGCGAAAACGACTCTCGGCCAAATGGGAAAATGCGAAATTCGCGCGTTTCCGCCCGTTGCGGCGAAAAACGGGAGAAAAACGCCTTCTCCCGCCGATGAGGTGACAGTCTCCGGGCCATCTGCCAGTTTGAGGTGACACCAAACCCCCGATAAGGTGACAGACTGTGTGTCACCTATTACCTATAAACCCCATTTTTTCGATGTTTTTTGGAAAGAGCGGGAAAACCCGTTTTCCGATGTCGGTTGACAAAGAACGGGAAAAGCGGCCTAGTTTTCGAAACAAACGAGAAGTTGCGAATCTGCGGATCGGAGCGGGACACGAGACATCCCGAAACCGGCCGCCAGCAGGGCAGCTCCCCCGGCTCCGAAGGGGCAGAGAAGGGGATGCTGGCAAGGTCGGTGCCGAAGGCGCGGGCTGCAGACACGCGGCACACCAGGGAACGACCGGGCCATCGAAGCCCGGCGTGGGCAGGTACAGGCATGACGACGAACCGACTGACGGGCAGTTCGGCTCCGGTCCGGAAATACGACCTTCTCACGGCGCTTGCCGTGGTCGGCCTGTCCGGAGCGCCGGCGCGACGCACCACAACATTGCGGCTGATCGCGATGATCACCGCCCGGTACAACTGGCAGGCCGAGGAGATTTCCGTCGGCTGCCGCGATCTCGCCCGGCTGTGGTCGGTGGATGAGCGCACGGCCAAGCGCGAGCTGAAGCGGCTGCGTGAGGCCGGGCTGCTCCAGGTCAAGCGCCCGGCGGCGCGGGGCAGAGTGGCGGTCTACCGGCTGGACCATGCCGGGATCGACCGGCTCACCGCCGAGGGCTGGTACAAGGTGGGCACCGATTACGTGGAGCGCATGGAGGCGGCCCGGGGCGGCACGCCCGAGGCGACGGAGCCCAAGGTGGTGCCGCTGTTCCCGGCGGAGACCGACACGGGCCTGGAGGCGGGGCAGGACCCGGTCTGGTCCGGCATCTGCCGCCGCCTGCGCCAGGAGGACCCCGGGTTGTTCCGAAGCTGGTTCGCCGGCCTGCGCTTCGAGGCGCTGGAGGCCGGGGAACTGCGGCTCGGCGCGCCGTCCGCCTTCGTCGCCGGCTATGTGGACATCCATCTGCGTGACCGGCTGGAGCGGGTTGCCGCGGATGCCGCCGAGGAGCCGGTCCGGCTGCGCATCGGGGTCACTCCGGCCGCGCGCGAAACGTGAGCAGGATCCGCGCTCTGGAAATCTGGCGAATGCCAGGGGCGCTTCAGGTTCGCTTCCCGGTGTGGGCATGGCTGTGGGTCTCGGCAGGCTCCGGTTCCTGCGGGAGGACGTGAAGCTGGCCGTGGCGCACCCCGCGCTCGTTCGTCACCTCGTCGGCGAGGCCGCGCAGCTCCCCGGCCGGGCCCTTGAGCACCGAGACCTCCAGGCAGGTGCCGTGGTCGAGATGCACGTGCATGGTGGCGACGGACAGGTCATGGCGGTGGTGGTGGGCGGTGTTCACCCGGCGGGTGAGGTCGCGCCGCTCATGATCGTAGACATAGCTCAGCGTGGCCACGCAGGGCGTATCGTCGGCGGCATCCTCCAGCACGTCCTGGGCGGCGGCGGCGCGCACCATGTCGCGCAGCGCCTCGGAGCGGTTCGTGGCGCCCCGGCGGGTCATCACCCGGTCGATCATCTCGACGATCTCGTCATCGAGCGAAACGGTAATTCTCTGCATGCGTCCTCTCCGGCCTGGCCGGCGCCCCGCGGAGGCCGGCGATCATCGCTTCGCTATAGCACGGGGCAGGGGCGGGCGCAGCGGCTCTGGAAAAGCGTGCGTATGCACACTACTCTCTTGTCATGACCCGTCTCTCGATCCTCGATCTCGCGCCTGTTCCCGACGGCAGCAACGCCGGCGCGGCCCTGCGCAACAGTCTCGACCTCGCGCGCCATGCCGAGGCCTGGGGCTTTCACCGCTTCTGGATGGCCGAGCATCACAACATGCCCGGCATCGCCAGTGCAGCCACCGCAGTCGCCCTCGCCCACGTGGCGGCGGGCACCAGGACCATTCGTGTCGGGGCAGGGGGCATCATGTTGCCCAACCATGCGCCGCTCATCATCGCCGAGCAGTTCGGCACGCTGGCCGCGCTGCATCCGGGCCGGGTGGACCTCGGCCTCGGCCGCGCACCGGGCACAGATCAGCGCACCGCCATGGCGATGCGCCGTGACCTCATGGCCGCGGCGGAGCGTTTCCCGGATGACGTGGTGGAACTGCTGGGCCTGTTCAAGCCCGCGGAGCCGGGCCAGCCCATCCGCGCCGTGCCCGGTGCGGGGCTGGATGTCGATGTCTGGATCCTCGGCTCCAGCCTGTTCGGCGCGCAGCTGGCCGCGCTGCTGGGGCTGCCCTATGCCTTCGCGTCGCATTTCGCGCCCGGGGCGCTGGACGATGCGGTGGCCCTCTACCGCGAGCGGTTCCAGCCCTCGGAGCGGCTGGCGAAACCCTATGTGATGGTGGCCTGCAACGTGATCACGGCGGAGACGGAGGCGCGCGCGGCCGAGCTGTTCACCTCGCAGCAGCAGGCCTTCGTGAACCTGCGCTCCGGGCGGCCCGGGCTGTTCCCGCGCCCGAAGGCCGATTACCTCTCCACCCTCGCGCCCTCGGCGCTGCGGCTGCTGGAGCACACGCTCTCCTGCTCCTTCATCGGCACGCCGGAGCAGGCGAAGCAGAAGCTGGACGCGTTCATCGCGCGCACCGGGGCGGACGAGGTGATCGTCTCCGGCCCCGTGCATGACCACAACGCGCGGCTGCGCTCCTTCGAGCTGCTGTCGGACGTGGCGGCGCTGCCCCGCGCGGCCTGACCGTGCGCCCCCCTCCCCGGCCGCGCGGCGGGGGAGGGGCTGGGGTGCGGCAAGTGCTTCCCTTGCAGGGCCCTTAGGCCGCCCATACCTCCCCGTGGTGTTCATCAACAACCGGGAGACGATTGCTCATGGACGTCAACAGGCTTCTCGAAGGGTTCCTCGGCTCGGGCAGCGGTGCTGCGCGCGGCGGCACGGCGGAGCGGTCGCAGAGCTCCGGCCTGCCCGGCGGGCTTGCGGGCGGTGCGGCGGCAGGCGGGCTGATCGCCCTCGTGCTGGGCACCAAGACCGGCCGCAAGCTGGGCGGCAAGGCGCTGAAATACGGCGGCATGGCCGCGGTGGGCGGACTTGCCTACAAGGCCTATCGCGACTGGCAGGGCAACAGGGCCGCCGGCGCGCAGGAGCAGCCGGCGCGCCTGCCGGCCCCGCCCCCCGGCAGCGGTTTCGACGTGGAGAACGACAGCGACGCCGGCGGCCAGGATTTCCGCATCGCGCTCATGCATGCGATGATCTCGGCGGCGAAATCCGACGCGCATATCGACCAGGAAGAGCACGGCCGCATCCGCGACCAGATCCGCGAGCTCGGCCTGGGCGCGGAGGAGAAGGCGGCGCTGTTCGACCTGTTCTCCGCGCCCTCGGACCCCGCCTCCGTTGCGCGGCTGGCCCGCACCAGCGAGCAGCGCGCCGAGATCTACCTCGCCTCGGTGCTGGCGGTGGACCCGGACACGCCCGAGGAGCGGCGCTACCTCGACGACCTCGCCCGGCAGCTCGACCTGCCCGCCGGCCTGCGCGACCATCTCGTCCACGAGGCCAGTGCCGCGCGGCGCGAGATGCAGGCCTGAGCGCCTAGCCGCCGCTGCCGGGCGCGAGATTGCCCGGCGCGAAGGGCGAGGCGGGCGTCCCGCTCTCCCCGCTGCCCCCCGGTGCCAGGTTGCCGGGGGCGAAGGGGGATGCGGGCGCGGCAGGGGAGGGGGCCTCCCCGCCGCCGGTGCCGCTGCCCGGGGCGAGATTGCCCGGGCTGAAGGGCGAGGCCGGGGCGGCGCCATCCCGCGGGGCCGTAGGGGACGCCGGGGCCGAGGGTTGCGACTGCGGCTCGGGCGCCGTGCGGTACTGCTCCTGCAGGGCGCGTTTCTCCTCCAGCACCTGTGCCTCGCAGGCCGAGGAATCCACCCGCGACCCTGCCCAGACCACGGCTCCCGCGAGCACCAGCAGCAGCAGCGCCACCGGCGCGGGGTGGATCAGGCGGCGCAGCACCGGGTGTCCGGCAATGCGGCCCGCGAGGCTGGTGCGCTGCTGCGCGGCCTCGTAGGTGAGGGCCGCGATGAGCGTGATCGCCACGATGATCACCGCTATGGCGGAGATGGAGGGGTCGATGCCGTAGCGCACCTTGGAGGCCAGCACCGTGGTGAAGGTGCTCTCGGAGACCACGGTGAACACGGTGGTGTTGTAGTTCTCCATCGAGGCGAGGAAGGCCAGCACCGCCGCCGAGCCGATGGCCGGGGCCACGAAGGGCAGCAGGATCTTCACGAAGGCCTGGGTGGGCGTGGCGCCCATGTCGAGCGCGGCCTCGGTGAGCGTGGGGTCGAAGCGCTGCAGGCGCGAGAGGAACACCAGCATCGAATAGGCCGAGATGAAGGTGACCTGGCCGAGGATGGTGAGGAAGAACCCGTCGTAGAACAGCGTGTTGTAGCCCGCATCCAGCGCGCCGCCCACCCGGTCCCAGAAGATCAGGGTGGAGAGGCCGATCACCACGCCCGGCACCAGGATGGGCGCGATGAAGATGGTGTAGAGCGCGGCGCGCATCCGTGCGCCCACCTGGCTGAGCATCAGCGCCGCGGCGAGGCCGATGGGCGTGGAGACGAGGACAACCCCCAGCCCGATCAGCAGCGAGTTGCCCAGCCCGGTCAGCAGCCGGTCATCGGCCGCGAGCCGGGAGAACCATTCCGTGGTGAAGCATTCCCAGGGCGCGAGGCGCGGAAAGCCGGCGGAGTTGAACGCGGTGCCGATCATGATGACCAGCGGCCCGAACAGGTAGGCGAAGAACAGGAGCAGGTAGCCCCCGGTGAGCAGCCGTCCCTTCATCGTCCGATCGCTCCGATGGAGACGCGGAACACCCGCATCATGAACATCACGAAGCCCACGCAGACCACCAGCAGGATGATGGCGTAGGCCGAGCCGCGCGGCCAGTTTCCGCCCGAGTTGAACCATTGGTAGACGAGCTGGGTGAACCACAGGTTCGACGGCCCGCCGAGGATCTGCGGCGCGGCGAGCGCGCCGGCCGAGAGCATGAAGACCATGGTGCAGCCGGAGGCGATGCCGGGTTTCGCGTAGGGGATCACCACGCGGCGGTGCACCTGGGCCCAGCTCGCGCCCATGTCCCGCGCGGCCTCGAGCTGGTTCGTGTCCAGGCTCTCGATGGCGTTGTAGAGCGGGAAGATCATCAGCAGGATGTAGGCATAGCCGAGGCCGGCGTAGAGCGCGACATCGGAGCCGATGAAGTCGATCGGCGCCTCCCACAGCCCCAGCATCATGCCGGTCTCATTGAGCACGCCGGTGGCGCCGAACAGGATGCGGAAGGCGAAGGCGCGCAGGATCTCGTTCACCCAGAAGGGCACGATGAGCGCGAGGATCAGCAGCCGCGCGCCGCCGCCCCGCACGCCCTTCGCGAGCAGGAAGGCCACGGGGTAGCAGATCACCAGATCGAAGAGCGTCACGAACAGGGCCGCGATGAGGGTTTTCACCAGCACGCCGATGTCGAGCGCGTTCCAGCCGTCGGGGTTCGCGGCCGAGCCGAGCAGGAAGTAGCGGTAATGCTCCAGCGTGTAGACATCCTCCGACCCGCCCACCTTCGAGGGCGGCAGGTTGGCGCGGAACGAGTAGTCCAGCATGGTGACCTGGGGCAGCAGCACCAGCAGGAACACCCAGATCCCCACGCAGGTGAACAGGTAGAGCGTGACGGGAATCCCGTTGCGCTCGGCGAAGGCGGAGAGGCTGCCGCGCGGCTTCATCCGGCGCGCGCCAGTTCGGACGGGGGCAGGGCGGTGCCCTGGGCCGGCCAGAAGCCGAGGTCGATCTCCGCCCCCTGTTCCAGCTCCCCCGCGCCGCCGGGGCCGGCGTTGACCTGCGACACGCGCAGGCTCGCACCATCGGCGGCGCGCAGCAGCAGGTGGCGCATGGCGCCCTCGAATTCCACCTTCTCCAGCCGGGCCGAGAGCCGGTTCGGCGCCTCGCCGCCGCGCCGCAGCGCCTCGGGCCGCACGAAGACCTGCACCGGCGCGCCGGTGTCGAGCTCCGGCGCGGCGCGCACCCGCACCCTCGCACCGCCCGCGAGGTCCACCTCCGCGTAGCCGCCCTCCGGCGCCGGGGCGGCGATGCGCCCGTCAAGCACGTTGTTCTCCCCCACGAAGGAGGCGACGAAGCCGGTGGCGGGAGCGTTGTAGACCGTCGCGGGGTCCGCCACCTGCTGGATCTTGCCGCGGCTCATCACCGCCACGCGGTCGGACATGGTGAGCGCCTCGCCTTGGTCATGGGTGATGTAGATGAAGGTGAGGCCGACCTGTTTCTGGATGGCGCGCAGCTCCGAGCGCATGTGCTGGCGCAGCTTGAGGTCGAGCGCGGAAAGCGGTTCGTCCAGCAGCAGGATGTCGGGCTCCACGGCGAGTGCGCGGGCGATGGCCACGCGTTGCTTCTGCCCGCCGGAGAGCGCATCCACCCGCTTGTCGCCCTGGCCGGGCAGGGCGATCAGTTCCAGCAGCGCGTCGGCGCGGCGGCGGCGCTCCTTCTTCCCCACGCCGCGCACCTCCAGCGGGAAGGCGATGTTCTCGGCCACGCTCATCAGCGGGAAGAGGGCGAGGTTCTGGAAGATGAGCGCGGTGGGGCGTTTGTTCGGCCCGATGCCGCGCATGTCGCGCCCGCCGATCAGGAGCTTGCCGTAGGAGGGTTCCTGGAAGCCGGAGATGCAGCGCAGGATGGTGGTCTTGCCGCAGCCCGAGGGCCCGAGGAAGGAGAAGAACTCGCCGCCCTCGATGGTCAGATGCGCGTCGTCGACGGCCGTGTAGTCACCGAATTCCACGGTGACATGGGAAAGCCCGACCTCCTTGGTCATGGTGTCCTGTCCTCTTGCGCGAAAGGGAAGGGGCCCCGCGTCGCCCCGGGCTCTCCCGGCCGGGGCGACGCGGGGCGGTGAGGAAGGAGGTCCCGGGTCAGGCCCGGGACCCCGGAGCGCGGGGTGGCGCGATCAGGCGCTCAGCAGCCGGTTCTTGAACTCGGTGCGGGCATCGGCATACCACTGCGGCTCGGCCGGCCAGGGGTTGAGCTTGGCCAGCGCGTCGCCCGGATAGGCATCCGCGAAGTTCTTCGCGTAGGTCTCGCCGGCGAAGGTGTCGGCGCCCAGCACGGGGGAATTGTAGCCGTGGTGGTCGATGGCCTCGCCCGCCAGTTCCGGCATGTAGGCGTATTTGACGAACTCGTAGACCGCGTCGGTGTTCTCCGCGCCCACCGGGATGGCCAGCCCGTCCACCCAGGCCATCGCGCCTTCCTTGGGCGCGCGGTACATCACCGGCTCGCCGGCGGTCTTGAGCGCCAGGGGGGGGCCGTCCCAGGTCTGGCCCACGATCACGCCCTCGTTCAGCAGCCCGTTCTTCTGGCTGTCCGCGTCGTTCCAGAACAGCTTGATGTTGCCCTTGCGGGCCACGCACCAGTCGGTGATCCTGGTCCAGACGCGGGTCATCTCCTCGGGCGAGGTGTAGGCCTTCCACACGTCGCCGGCCTCCAGCTCGCCGATCGTCTCCATGTAGAGGCCGGCGCCGAGCATCATCGAGTGGTCGCGGCCCATGGTCTTTCCGGCGTTCTCTTCCTTCCACACGTCGCCGTAGGAGGGGAACTCGCCGTCCGGCGTGAACAGGTCGGTGCGCCAGGCCATGCCCTCGGTGCCCCAGATATGCGGCAGCCAGTAGTCGGTGCCCGGCTCGAAGGCCCAGTCCGTGCTGCCGATCTTCGCCATGGCCGGGTTCACCGTGTCCAGCGAGACCTTGCTCATGTCGAAGGGCTGGAGCAGCTCCATGTCCTTCCACTGCAGCGAGCGGTTGTTGGTGGGCGAGCACAGGTCGAAGCCGCGGCCGCGGGTGGCCTTGAGCTTGTTGATGATTTCCTCGTTCGAGCCGATGCCGGTGAAGTTCACCTTGATGCCCGTGCCCTCGGTGAAGGCGGAGAGGAAGGTCTCCGGCAGGTAGTCCGACCACATCAGGATGTTGATCTCGCCGGAGGAGGCCAGCGCCGCGCGGCTGACGATCGCGGGGGCGGCGAGAAGGGTGGCGCCCGCCACGCCTCCCTTCAGAACGGTGCGGCGGGTCAGGCCGTGGATGCGCTTGGTCATGGTTCACCTCTTCCTGTCGGAATGTGCCGGGAGGGTCTGCTGCCGCCCCTTGCGTGCTGTCCTGCCGAAGACGCTATCGCGCTGCGGCAAAACCCTGTTAGATCCACGGCGGGATTTCTATGGTGCCAGGGGCGGACGATGAACCCGATGCTGCAGACCTACTTCCGTGACCGGCCGGAGCCGGGGCGCTCGCTTCAGCACCATATCCACGAGCGGCTGGTCGACGCGATCCTGGACGGAGCCCTGCCGCCGCATGAGCCGCTGCCCTCCTCGCGCGCGCTGGCGGGCATGCTGGGCGTGTCGCGCAACACCACCGTTCTGGTCTACCAGAAGCTCACCGAGGACGGATACCTGCGCCCGGTGGAGCGGCGCGGCCATTTCATCCATGACCAGTACATCCGCCAGCACCTGCGCAAGCCCTTGAAAACGCGCACGGCATCGCTGTTCGCGCCGGAGGCCGCGCCCACGCCCTGGGCCCGGCTGCTGGTCTCCACCCCCTCGCGCAACCCCAACATCGTGAAGCCGGCGAACTGGCGCGACTTCGCCTATCCGTTCATCTACGGCCAGACCGCCGCCGACCGGCTGTCGCTCGCCCGCTGGCGCGACGCCACCCGCCTCACCGGCACCGGCCACCACGCTCCGGTGTGGATGGTCGACCAGGTGGACGCGGACGACCCGATGCTGGTGGAGCAGATCCTGAGCCGGGTTCTGCCGCAGCGCGGCATCCTCGCCACGCCGGACCAGGTGCTGGTCACCACCGGGTCGCAGAACGCGCTCTACATCCTCGCGCGGCTGCTGGTGGCGCCGGGCCGGCGCGTGGGGCTGGAGGACCCGGGCTACGTGGACGCGCGCAACATCTTCGCCGCCGCCGGGGCGGAGCTGGTGCCGCTGCGGGTGGACGGCGACGGGCTGGTGATCTCGCCGGCGCTGCGCGGGCTCGACCTCGTCTACGTGACACCGTCCCACCAGTCCCCCACCTCCGTCACCCTGGCGCTGGAGCGGCGGCTGGCGCTCATCGAGGCGGCGCGCACGCATGACTTCCTCGTCATCGAGGATGATTACGAGCAGGAGCTCTCCTTCCACGGCGCCCCGCGCGCGGCGGTGGCGAGCTATGACAATTCCGGCCGGGTGATCCATGTCGGCAGCCTCACCAAGACGCTGTTTCCCGGTGTGCGGCTGGGCTTCGTGGTCGCCGCGCCGGAGCTGATCGCCGAGATGCGCGCCTACCGCCGCCTCGTCACCCGCCATCCTTCCGCGCATGACCAGCGGGCGATGGCGATCTTCATCGCGGAAGGACATCTCGACGCGCATGGCCGGCGGCTGCGCGAGCGGATGTCGCGCAACTGGGGCCGGCTGATGGCGGCGCTCGCCGATTGCCTGCCGGGCGTTCACGTGACACCGACCACCGGCGGCTCCTCGGTCTGGTGCCGGTTGCCGGAGGGCATCTCGGCCTGGGACGTGAACCGCCGCGCCGCGCGCCGCGGCGTGCTGGTGGAGCCGGGGGACATCCACTACCTCGGCCCGGCGCCCGCCGGGGACCGGCTGCGGCTGGGCTTTTCCTACATCCGCACCGAGCGCATCGACCAGGGCGTGCGCCTGCTGGCCGAGGCGGTGGCCGAACTGGGCGGCTAGGCGCATCCGCCGGGCCCGCTGGCCGGAAATGCTAAGCCCGCCGCTCACGCGCCTGTTACACTGCCCCTCCGCCGCGCCGCGCTTCCCCGCGCCGGGTGGCGGATCCGACAGGGACATCACTCAAGGAAAGGCACGACATGACCCTTCCCGCACACCGGCGCCTCCGGCGCTTCATGGCCGGCGGCGCCCTGGCGCTTGCCGCCGCAGGGGCCGCGCAGGCCCATCCGCTGGACGGTCTCACCCCCGACGAGATCACCAGGGTCGTCGACATCCTCACCGCCGAGGGCAAGGTCACCGACGCCGCGCGCTACCCGCTCATCGAGCTGCAGGAGCCGGAGAAATCCGTGGTCATGGCCTGGACGGAGGGAGACCCGGAACCGCGCGCCGCGCTGGTGAACGTCACCACCGCGCAGGGCGTGTTCCGCGGCGTGGTCGACATCGCCGCCGGCACGGTGACGGACTGGCAACCCGCCTCCGAGGAGACCATGCTGCTGCTGGAGGAATTCGTCGGCGCGATGGACCTCGCCCTCGGCGCGCCGGCCTTTGTCGAAGGCCTCGCCAAGCGCGACCTCACGCCCGAGGACGTGTTCTGCCTGCCGCTCACCGCCGGCGCCTTCGGACTGCCGGAGGAGGAGGGCCGCCGCCTGATGAAGGTGCCCTGCTACGTGAACCCCACCTCCTCGAACTTCTACGCCAAGCCCGTGGAGGGCCTGTTTGCCGTGGTCGACCTGAAGGGTGGCGAAGTGGTCGACGTGGTCGACACCGGCGTGGTCCCCGTGCCGCAGGACGGCTGGGGCGTCACCCAGGAGGAGATCGCGGCGCGCGACGACATGGACCTGCGCCCCGAAACCCGCCCGGCCGTGCTGGGCCAGGAGGGCGGGCCGAACTACGTGATCGAGGGTTCGAAGGTCACCTGGGACATGTGGAGCTTCCGCTGGCGGGTGGACAAGCGCCCCGGCGTGGTGCTCTCCGAGATCGGGGTGACAGACGCCGGCGCCTGGCGCGAGGTGCTCTACCAGGCGCATCTCTCGGAGGTGTTCGTGCCCTACATGGACCCCGACGAGGGCTGGTACTGGCGCACCTACATGGACAGCGGCGAATACGGCTTCGGCATCTTCCTCAGCCCGCTGCACGCCGGAGTGGACTGCCCGGCCTATGCCACCTTCCTGCCGGCCGTGGTGCATGCCGATGACGGCGCGCCGGTGGAGATCCCCGACGCGCTCTGCATCTTCGAGCGCAACATCGGCGACCCGGTGTGGCGGCATTTCGAGATCTTCGCCCAGTCGCCGGACCAGTTCACCCCCGCCGAGGGCCGCCCGGCCACCGAGCTCGTGGTCCGCTCCGCCTCCGAGGTGGGCAATTACGACTACCTCATCGACTACGTGTTCGAGCAGAACGGCAACATGCGGGTGATGGTGGGCGCCACCGGGCTCGACGCGGTGAAGGGTGTCGCCGCCACCTCCATGGCCTCGCCGACGGCGGAGGCCGACACGAAATACGGCACGCTGATCGCGCCCAATCTCGTGGCGCCGAACCACGACCATTTCTTCAACTTCCGGCTGGACTTCGACATCGACGGCCAGGCCAACAGCTTCATGCGCACCGGGCTCGTGGCCGCGCAGATGCCCGAGGGCCTGCCGCGCCGCTCCATGTGGGTGACCGAGACGGTGATGCCGAAGACCGAGATGGAGGGCCGCTACCGCATCAACCCCTCCACGCCCGCCATGTACCACATCGCCAACATGGGCAGGGAGAGCGGCCTCGGCCATCATCCGGGTTACATGATCAACCCCGGGAACTCGGTGGCCTACTCGCCGCTGGACGTGGAGAACGACCCCCCGGCGCGCCGCAACCCCTACATCGACTACACGATCTGGACCACGCCCTATTCCGCCACCGAGCGCTACGCGGGCGGCGAATACGCCTTCCAGTCCGACGGCTCGGACACGCTGGGCACCTGGGTGGCGCAGGACCGGCCGATCGTCGATACCGACATCGTTACCTGGTACACGATGGGCTTCCACCACGTGCCGCGCATGGAGGACTGGCCGGTGATGCCGACGATGTGGAAGGGCATCACGCTGATGCCGTTCAACTTCTTCTCCCACAACCCCGCGATGACGGTGCGCGACCCGTCCTGACCCGCCCCCCGGGCCGCCCCGCGCGGCCCGGGGCCCGGTCCCCCTGAAGACGCTCCGCGCCCCGGGGCCGGAACCCCCGCCTCATCCGGGCGGGCCCCCCGCTTCGCCCGCGCACGCCGCCCCGGTGGGGGTGCGGGCACCGTGCGCGCGGGCTGCACTTCGCGCCATCCCGCCCCGGCGACGGGCCCTGTGCGGCAGGGGGCGGCGTCCGGACCAGCCACGGGTACGGCCCGGGGCGCCGCGCCGTCGCGAAGCTGCCCCGTCGCGAGGGGACACCGCCCCCGGTGCCCGAGATTGACCGGCCGGCCGGCCCTCCCGTAGGCTCGGGATCTCCACTCACCCGTCCCGGGGGGCCCCGCGCGATGTCCGACCTCATGACCCTTCCCGGCGCGATCGACGCCCGCGTGCTGGCCGGCCTCGCACGGGAGTTCCGCGCCGCCGGGCTGGACATGGCGGCGCTGCGCGCCCGCGCCGGCGTGGACCGGCTGGAGGCGCCGGAGGCGGGCGGCGCGCATGACCTCGACACGTTCGTGCGGCTGCTGGAGGCGGCCGGGGATGCGGGCGACCGTCCGGGCTTCCTGTGGCACTGCGGCCGGGCCTTCGCCCGCAATTCCGCCGCCGGGCTGTTCCCGATGCTGCACGCCGGTCTGCGGCTGGGCACCGCGCTGGGGGCCGTGGTCGGCGAGATCGGGCGGCTCCAGTCCGGCGCCGTGGTGCGGCTGAGCCACGAGGCCGGGCTCGCGACCATCGAGTATCGCGTGCTCGATCCCGCGATCTGGCCCCGGGCGCGCGACGTGGAATTCACCTTCGGATTTCTGGACGGGCTGGTGCGCTCGGCCGGGCCCGTGGTGCCCGAGGCGGTGGTGTTCGAGCATGACCCCCACGGGCGCCTGGGCCGCATCGACCGGGTGGCCGGGCTGCCCTGCGTCTATGGCGGCGGCAGCAACTACCTCGCCTATCCCGACGCCGCGATGGAGCTCAGCCTGCGCCCCGGCGCCCTGGCCCGGGGCGGGCCCGGCGGCGTGGCCAGCCCGCCGCGCGAGGCGGCATTCGCCGGCACCCTGCGCGCGGCCCTGCTGGAGGCGCTGGGACGCGCGCCGGTGAGCCAGGCCGCCGTGGCCGCCGGGCTGGGCCTCTCGGACCGCAGCCTGCGCCGTCGGCTGGAGGCGGAGGGGCTGAGCTTCCGCACCGAGCTCGACCGCGCCCGCAGCGCCGTGGCGCGCGAGTACCTGCGCCGGGGGGAGATGCCGCTGAGCGAGATCGCCCAGAGGCTCGGATACCGCCACCTCTCGGATTTCTCCCGCGCGTTCCGCCGTGTGGAGGGCATCGCGCCCAGCCGGTTGCGGAAGCGTTGACACGAAGCGCCGGGCGTGGTGCCTGCGGCTCCCGGCTCCCGGCTCCCGGCTCCCGGCTCCCGGCTCCCGGCTCCCGGCTCCCGGCTCCCGGCGCTGCGCGTCAGCGGCTCGGGGCGAGGGCACGCGGGCGCGGCGGGCGGGAGGCCCCCGGACGTAGCGGCTGTCAGTCCAGCCGCCTGCACAAGAGCCCCACGGCAAGCCGCGTCGCGAGGGTGAGCACCACCAGCACGAAGAGGGCCGCGAACATCAGGTCGATCCGCGCCCGCCCGTTGGCCAGCAGCATCAGGTAGCCCAGCCCGCGCGAGGCGCCGACCCATTCGCCGATCACCGCCCCGATGGGCGCATAGACCGCCGCCAGCCGCAGGCCGGAGGCGAGGGAAGGCAGGGCGGCGGGAATGCGCAGGTGCCACATCACCCGCCCGGGCCGCGCCCGCATGGTGCGGGCAAGGTCCAGCCAGCCCGGATCCGTGCGCAGCAGCCCGTCGAGAAACGCCGAAGCGACGGGGAAATAGACGATCAGAACCGCCATCGCCACCTTCGGCAGCATCCCGTAGCCGAACCACAGCGTGAGCAGGGGCGCCAGCGCGAAGACCGGCACCGCCTGGCTCAGCACCAGCAGCGGCATCGCCAGCACCCGCGCCCGGCGCGAGAAGGCCAGCCCCACCGCCGTGGCCGCGCCCAGGCCCGCGCCCAGCACGAGCCCGGCCAGCACCTCCCACAGCGTGGCCAGCCCGTGCCCCGCGATCAGCCTTGCATTGCCGGCGAGCGCCCGCACCACCGCCAGCGGCCCCGGCAGGATGAAGGCCGGCGGCGCCGCCACCCAGACCACCCCCTGCCAGAGCGCGAGGATCGCCAGCCCGGCGACACAGGCCGGCGCCACCCGCCGGACGAGAGCCGGCGCGGCGCCGGGCGTGTGCGGGTGCGCGGGCACCAGCGGCTCCGCCGGCGCGCTCATGCCGGTGCGCCGGCGGAGCCGCTGGTGCCGAGCAGGGCGCGGAACAGGCTGCCCTGGGCGGTGAGGGTGTCCGGCGCGTCCGGTGCCCGGGGCGGCGGGGCGTCGGGCAGCGGCATCTCGGTGAGGGCACCGTCCCCGAGCATCAGCAGCCGGTGGGCGAGGCGCAGGGCCTCGCCGGGCTCATGGGTCACCAGCAGCACCGTGCGCCCGGCGAGCAGTCGCGCCGCGAGGTCCTGCATCCCGGCGCGGGTGCGGGCGTCGAGCGCGGAGAAGGGCTCGTCGAGCAGCACCACCGGGCAGTCCTCCATCAGCGTGCGCGCCAGCGCCACCCGCTGGCGCTGCCCGCCGGAAAGCGCGCCGGGCCGGGCGTCCTCGCGCCCCTCGAGCCCGACGGCGGAAATGAGCGCCCGGGCCCGCGCCATGTCCGGCCGCGTGCCTCTCAGCCGGGGCCCGAGGGCGACGTTGCCCAGCACGTCCAGCCAGGGGCAGAGCAGGTCCGTCTGGGCCATGTAGGCGATGCGCCCCTGCGGCCCCGCGCCATCGCTGAAGGAGACACCGCCCTCCAGCCGCACCGCGGTGTCGAGCCCGGCGATGAGCCGCAGCAGGGAGGATTTTCCCGCGCCGGAGGGGCCGAGCAGGCAGGTCCAGCGCCCGGCCGGCAGCGCGAGGGTGAGCGGGCCGAACAGCGTCTGCCCGCCCAGCAGGCCGCGGCCCGACAGGGTGATGCCCGGCGCGGTCATGCCGGCCCGCCGCGCAGGCCCATGTCCCAGAACGCGGCCTCCAGCCGTGTGGCGGTCGAAAAGCGCGCGGTGAGGGCCTGCCAGCGCGGCAGCTCCTGCGCTCCCGGCCCGAGGCGCCGGGCGATGGCGGCATCGGTGAGGGCGCCCACCGCGCGGCAGGTCTGCTGGTAATCGGCGCCTGAATAGGTGTCGATCCAGCCGCGGTAGGGGGCATCGGGTGGTGCCATGGCCGCCAGCCGCGCGCCGATCTCGCCGTATCCCAGCACGCAGGGCGCGAGGGTGGCCAGCAGGTCCAGCAGGTCGCCGGACCAGCCGGCCTCCAGCACGTAGCGGGTGTAGGCGAGGGTTTCCGGCGCCTCGGGCGTCGCGATCAGCGTGGCCTCGTCAATGCCCTCGGCGGCGCAGGTCTCCACGTGCAGGGCGGTCTCGCCATTGGCCAGCGCGTCGAGGGTGCGCGCGGCGAGGCGCATCTCGTCGAGATGCTCCGCCTTCGCCGCCGCCAGCGCCCAGGCCCGGGCGAAGTGGAACAGGAACACGTAGTCCTGCCGCAGGTAGTGCAGGAAGGCCGGCCGGGGCAGGCTGCCGTCGCCCAGCCCGGTGACGAAGCGGTGGCCGGTGTAGGCCGCCCAGTCCGGGCCAGCGGCGGCGCGCCAGGCACGAAAGGCGGTGCCGTAGTCGGGGTGCGGGCTCATTGCGCGGGTTCCCCGACCGCGCCGGTGTCGACCGCGAGGCGGGAGACCGGCAGGGTGCCGTCGATCAGCCCGGCCCCGGCCATGAACGCCTCGAAACGGGCATAGCGCCCGGCGTCCAGCGCGGCGGGGCGCAGGGCCAGCCGCGGCACGGTGTCGGCCCAGGCGCGGGCGTTGAGCGCGTCGTCCAGCTCCGGCGCGGTGGCGGCGAAGATGCGGAAGCTCTCCTGCGAGTGGTTCACGATGAACTGCACCGCCTTCTCGGTGGCGGCAAGGAAGCGCGAGATCACCGCCGCGTCCATCCGCTCCGGGTTGGCGACGTAGATCAGCTCGTCATAGGCCGGCACGCCCGCCTCCTCCGGGTAGAAGCAGCGGCCGGGCACGTTCTCCAGCGCCATCTGATTCAGCTCGAAATTGCGGAAGGCGCCGATCACCGCGTCCACCTGCCCCGACATCAGCGCGGGCGAGAGCGACCAGTTCACGTTCACCATCTCCACGTCATCGGCCGTGAGCCCGCCGGAGCCCAGCATGGCGGTGAGCAGCGCGCTCTCCACCCCGGAGACGGAGAAGCCCACGCGGCGGCCCTTCAGGTCGGCGATGCTGCCGATCGGCCCGTCCGCCTTCACCAGCAGGCAGTTGAGCGGCGTGGCCACCAGCGTGCCCACCCGGATGAGCGGCAGGCCCTCATGCACCTGCAGGTGCAGCTGCGGCTGGTAGGAGACCGCGATATCGGCCCGGCCGGCGGCCACCATCTTCGGCGGGTCCGAGGGGTCGGCCGGGGCGATGGTCTCCACCTCCAGGCCCTCGTCGGCGAAATAGCCCTTCTCCTGGGCGATGACGATGGGCCCGTGGTCGGGGTTCACGAACCAGTCCAGCATCACCGTGAGGTGGTCCGCCGCGGCGGCGGGGCCGGCGGCGAGCAGGGCAAGGGCGAGGGCGAGCGGTTTCATGGGGCGTTTCTCCGGTGTGTCAGGTCTTGTCGCCCCGGGGGGCGAAGGGGGATGCGGAAGCGGCCTCGGGGCCGCCTGCGGGGGCTGGCGATGCGGGGCCCGGCCCGGCTGGGGCGCGCGCGCTGAACGTGTCCTGCCCGGCGCTCTCGCCGGGGGGGCGCCGGCCCGCGCCTTCACCGGGGGTGCCCTGAGCCGCGCGCCCGTCTTGGGCTCCCGGACCGGCGGCCTCACCGAGGGGTGCTTGCCCCGCGCCTTCGCCGAGGGCGACGAGGGCGATCTCGCCCTCCCAGCGCGCGGCGAGGCGGTTCGCCGCCTGCCAGGAGCGCAGGCCGGAGCGGCAGCAGAGCACCGCGCGCTGGCCCGGCCCGGGCAGCGGGCCGCCGGGGCCGAGATCGGGCACGCCGAGGCGCAGCGCGTCGGGGGTGGCGGGCAGGGGGGCTTCCTCCGCCCCGCGCAGGTCGACCACGAAATCGCCGGGGGCGATGGCGGCGGGGGCGATGAAGCGGGGCGCGCGCGCGGGCTCCGGCGCGCCGTCGAAGCGGAAGCCGCCGAAGCGCAGGGCGCCGCCATCCCAGCTCACCAGCCGGCCAAGGGGGGAGGGGCTGAGGCCCAGCACATGGCTGAGCGCGAGCTGGGCGAGGAGCGAGCCCACCACCCCCACCGCCGGCCCCAGCACGCCGGCCGTGGCGCAGGAGGCCATGCGCTCCGGCAGGTCGGGAAAGACCGCGCGCAGCGAGGGCGCGCCGGCGCAGAAGCCGCCCGCGTAGCCCGAGAGCCCGAGCACCGAGCCGCTGATGAGCGGCAGGCCGCGCGCGAGGCAGGCGTCGGAGGCGGTGTAGCTGGCCGCGAAACTGTCCGCGCAGTCGATCACGAGGTCGACACCGTTGAGCGCCGCCTCCACCGTGCCGGGGTCGATGCTGCCGACCACGGGGGTGACCAGGCAGTCGGGGTTCAGCGCCGCGCAGACTTCCGCCGCGGCCTCGGCCTTGAAGCGGCCGCGATGGGCGGCGGAGAAGATCACCTGGCGGTGCAGGTTGCCGGTCTCCACCCGGTCGGGATCCCAGAGGGTGATGCGGCCGAGGCCGGCGCCGGCGAGGTAGTGCAGCACCGGCGCGCCGAGGCCGCCGGCGCCGATCACCAGCGCATGGGCGGCGCGGATGCGGGCCTGGCCGGCTTCCCCCACCTCCGGCAGGATCTGCTGGCGGGCGTAGCGGGCAGTCATCGCGTGGCCTCCACCCAGGCGGCGAGCCGCGCCTCGGGGTCGGCGTTCAGCGTGATGTCGGTGACGACGGAGACGATGTCCGCCCCGGCGGCGAAGGCGCCCGGCGCGCGCTCCACGCTCATGCCGCCGATGGCGACGAGGGGGGTGGCGCCCACGCGGGCCTTCCACTCGGTGAGGCGCGCGAGCCCCTGTTGCTCCCAGCGCATCTTCTTCAGGATGGTGGGGTAGACCGGGCCGAGGGCCACGTAATCCGGGGCGAGGGACAGGGCGCGCTCCAGCTCCGCCTCGTCATGGGTGGAGAGGCCGAGACGCAGGCCGGCGCGGCGGATGGCGGGCACGTCGGCCACGTCGAGGTCCTCCTGTCCGAGGTGGACGAAATCGCAACACTCCTCGATGGCGATCTGCCAGTGGTCGTTCACCACCAGCACGGCTCCGGCGGCGGCACACAGGTCGCGCGCGGCGCGGATCTCGGCGCGCAGGGCCTCGGGGGCCATGTCCTTCACGCGCAGCTGCACGAGGCGCATGCCCAGGGGCAGCATGCGGGCGATCCAGGCGGCGCTGTCGAAGATCGGGTAGAACCGGTCGAGCGTGCTCATGCGAGGAAGGCCCTCCCGATCAGCGGGGTGGAGGGGGCGGCCATGTCGCGCGGCTCCATCGGGTCGGCGGCGAAGGCGGCACGCCCGGCCTCGACGGCGAGCGCCATGGCCCGGGCCATCGCGGCCGGGTCTCCCGCCTTCGCCACGGCGGTGTTCAGCAGCACCGCGTCATAGCCCATCTCCATCGCCTGTGCGGCGTGGGAGGGCAGGCCGATGCCGGCGTCGACCACCATCGGCACCTCGGGGAACTGCGCGCGCAGGGCCCGCAGGCCCGGCAGGTTCGTGAGCCCCAGGCCCGAGCCGATGGGCGCGCCCCAGGGCATCAGCACCTCGCAGCCGGCGGCGAGCAGGCGCTCGGCCACCACCAGGTCCTCCGTGGTGTAGGGGAACACGCGGAAGCCTTCGGCGGTGAGGATCTCCGCCGCCTCCACCAGCGCGAAGACATCGGGCTGCAGCGTGTCGGTATGGCCGATCACCTCGAGCTTCACCCAGGGCGTGCCGAACATCTCGCGGGCCATGTGGGCGGTGGTGACCGCCTCCTTCACCGTGTGGCAGCCGGCGGTGTTGGGCAGGATGCGGGTGCCCATGCCCTCCACCAGCGCCCAGAAATCCTGGCCGGCGAGCCCGCCCGGCCCCCCCGCCTCGCGGCGCAGCGACACGGTGGCCACCCCGGCGCCGCTGGCGCGGAAGGCCTCGGCCATGATGGCGGGGGAGGGGTATTGCGCGGTGCCCAGCATCAGCCGGCATTCCAGCGTCTCTCCGTAGAAGCTGCGCATGTTCAGCCTCCCTGCATCGGGGCCAGGACCTCCAGCGCGCAGCCGGGGGCGAGGCGCGTGTCGGGGCGGGCGGGGGCGGGCACGAAGGCGCCGTCGAGTGCTGTGGCCACACGGGCGTCGGCGTAGCCGAGCTCGGTGAGGGCCTCGTCGAGGCGGCTGGCGCGGATCTCGCGCGGCTCACCGTTCAGAAAGATCTTCATCCATCATCTCCGGTCGGGTGGTGTGGAACAGGTGGTCGGCGGCCATGCGCGCCATGGCGGGCGACAGCAGGAAGCCGTGCCGGTAGAGGCCGTTCACGTAGAGCGTGGCGCCCCGGCGGCGCAGGCGCGGCAGGTTGTCGGGAAAGGCGGGGCGGGCGTCGACGCCGATTTCCAGGATCTCCGCCTCGCCGAAGGCGGGGTGGAGGGCGTAGGCCGCGCTGAGCAGCTCCAGCATGGAGCGCGCGGTGATGCGCCCGCGCTCCGAGCTTTCGATCGAGGTGGCGCCGAGCATGTAGACCCCGTCCCCCCGCGGCACGATGTAGAGCGGGATGCGCGGGTGCAGCAGCCGCACCGGGCGCGAGAGGCTCACGTCCGGGCAGCGCAGCACCAGCATCTCGCCCTTCACGCCGCGCAGGTCCGGCAGGGCGTCGCGTGCGGCGAGGCCGCGGCAGTCGATCACCGGGCCGGGGCCCGGGTCCTCCCCCTGGCCGATCCGCACGCCCGCGGCCTCCAGCCGGGCGCGCAGCGCGTCGAGGGCGGCGCGCGGGGCGAGGTGTCCCTCCCCGGCGAAGAACAGCCCGCGCCGGAAGCGTCCGGCGAGGTCGGGCTCCAGCGCCGCGACGCCGGGGGCGTCCAGCGCCGCGTGCCTGGTGCTGCGGCGGGCGAACCGGTCCAGCTCGCCGCCGTCGCGCCCGAGGGCGAGCACCAGAGTGCCGGCCCGGGTCACACCGCCGGCGTGGCTGTCCCACCAGTCGAGCGCCTCCCGGCCGAGGCGCAGCACCGGCTCCTCCGCGCTCTCCGCCTCGCACCAGGGCGCGAGCATGCCGCCGGCCCACCACGAGCAGCCGTGCGGGCCGGGCGGGCCGGTGCGGTCCAGAAGGGTGACGGCGCCGCCCCGGCGGGTGATCTCGCTGGCCACGGTGAGCCCGGCCACCCCGGCCCCCAGGATGGTGACCTCGACGCTCATCGCGCGCGGGCCTGCGGGCCGGCGCGCAGCGGGCGGGCACATGTCATCTCCCGCCAGCCCGAAGTGCGCTGACAGCCCGCGAGGCCGGCATGCGGCCCGGGAAGGCATGAGTGCGGAAAACCTGTCATCGCCGTCTCTCCTTTGCGCGGTCCGGGCCGGCAAGGGAGGCGGTGACGCGGGGCTCTCCCCCTCGGGGGGCGCCTCGCTCAAAACCCGTTCCCTACGCCGGCATTGCCCGGATCAGGTTCGATGGGTTGATGCGCGGCTCGCATCTCTCAGCCCGGCTACGGGCACCCCAACGGATGAAGGGAACGATAGTCACCTTCCCCCGCGCTTGCAACAGGGCAGGGGAAGATGTGATGGACGTGCTTGACAGGCCGGCCGGACCCGGATGGCTTTCGAAGCCCGAAGCCCGAAGCCCGAAGCCCGAAGCCCGAAGCCCGAAGCCCGAAGCCCGAAGCCCGAAGCCCGAAGCCCGAAGCCCGAAGCCCGAAGCCCGAAGCCCGAAGCCCGAAGCCCCCGGCCTGGCGGATGATCGGCCGGGGGGCGTGCAGTCGGCACAGCCGGGGGTGGTCGAACCAGCCCCCCGGGCGGCGCGCCGCTTTCTGCCTGTGCCGCGCGCGCATCCCCCGTCGCGGGAAGACGGCCGGGCGGGGGCCTTCGCGTCAGCGCCTGGCGGCGTGGAGGGCGAAGAGGGCGCCCTGCGGGTCGCGCGCCTGCACCACCCAGGTGTCTCCCGGCACCTGGTGCGGGCCCATCAGCACCGTGCCGCCGCCGGCCTCCAGCCGGGCGACGGCGGCGTCGATGGCGTCAACGGCGAAGTAGAACTGCCAGCGCGGGCCGGGCATTTCCGGCGTGCGGGTCATCATGCCGCCGGGAAGGTCATCCTGCTGGAGGAAGATCTGGTAGCCGCCCATCGCGCCCATGTCCATCAGCCGGTCGCGGCGCCAGCCGAACAGGGTCTCGTAGAAGCCGAACACCGCGGGCATGTCGCCGGCGTAGAGCTCGTGCCAGGCCACGGTGCCGGGCTCCCCGGCCTCGGGCGCCGGTGGCATGCGGCCCTCCGCGGGGGTGAACAGGCAGAACCCCGCGCCCTGCGGGTCCGCCACCACGGCGAAACGGCCGACGCCCGGAATGTCCTCCGGCGGGCGCTGCACGGTGCCGCCCTCCTGCGCGAGGCGGCGGGCCATCGCGTCCACGTCCGCCACGCCCAGGTAGCCGCACCAGAAGGGCGACATCCCGGCGGCCTCGGGCGGGATGCCCATCAGCCCGGCGCGGTCTCCCCCCGCGGAGGCGGCGACGAGATAGGTGAAGCCGGGCATGCCGGCATCGCGCAGCTTCCAGCCGAGAACATCGGCATAGAAGGCCTGCGCGGCGGGAAGGTCGTCGGTCATGAGTTCGTACCAGACGAAACGGGCGGCTGAGGAGGTCACGGCGCGGTCTCCGATAAGGGGCATCAGGCCCGGGGTGGCAGGGCAAGGTCGTGAAAGCGGTCGAAGGCGGCGACATCCTGCGGGCTGGTCATCATGCGCTGGGTGAGCAGGATGGAAACTGTGCCGCTGGCGGGGTGGATGCGGAAACTGGTGCCGTAGCCGCCCTCCCAGCCCAGGCGGCCGTCGCGGCCCACGCCGATGCCGAAGCCCCAGCCGCCCTGCTCCCAGAAGCCGGGAAAGAACGGCGAGCGGGCCTTCTGCTGCGGGGTGATCTGGTCCGTCAGCATCGCGGCCACGGCGGCCTCCGGCAGCACGCGGCCGCGCGGCCCGGCGCCGCCGTCGAGCAGCATGCGCGCGAAGCGGTCGAAGTCCCGCACGCAGGACACCAGCTCGCAGGGGAAGGCGGGCGGCGCGGCATGGGCCCCGCCCCGCGCCGCGTCCTGCAGGTCCAGGCGGCCGTCGGGGCCCGGGGCCCAGGCCAGGCAGAGCCGGTCGATCTTCCCGGGCGGGACGTGGAAACCGGTGTCCTCCATGCCCAGCGGGTCGAGGACATGCCGGCGCAGCACTTCCTCCAGCGGCGCGCCGGCCAGCCGGGCCAGCAGCACCGCCAGCACCTCGAACCCGGTGTGATAGGCCCAGGCCTCGCCGGGCGCGTGGCGCAGGGGCAGGGCGCCGAGCGCGGCCATCCAGGCCTCCGGCGACAGGGTGACCGGGCCCGGCCCCGGCGCCAGCCCGGCAGCCGCGAGCGCCGCCTGCATCGGGCAGGCGCCGGGCGGCGCCATGATCGCGCCCTGGCCGAAGCGCAGGGTGAGCAGGTCGCGCAGGGTGATGTCGCGCGGGCTGGGCCGCGTGTCGGTGAGCGGCCCGTCCGGGTGGCGCAGCACCCGCGGCGCGGCAAGCTCCGGCAGCCAGGGCGCGACCGGGTCATCGAGGCCGATCCGCCCCTCGGCGACCAGGCAGAGCGCCGTGGCGGCAAGGATCGGCTTGCTCATCGAGGCGATGCGGAACAGCGTGTCCGGGCGCATCGGGCTCTGCGCGTCGGCCATCCCGGCGCAGAGGGTGATGTCAGGCCCTTTCGCGCGCGAAACATGGCCCACGGCCCCGACCAGGCGCCCGGAGGCGACGCCATCCTCCAGCAGCGCCGCCAGCGCGGTCCGGGACGGCGCGTCAGCCGCCATGGCAGCAGGCGGCCGCCGGGCCCTGCGCGTATTCGTCATGCCGGCGCACCCAGTCCATCCCCGCGGTCTCGTTGCGGCCCTTCGGGGCGAGGTCCAGCATCATGTAGGTGCCGACCAGCTCCTCGGAGCCGCGGGCATAGCTGGAGTAGCTGTGCAGCACGCTGCCGTCCTCCGCCCGTTCGAAGGCGCTGAGGCCCGGCATCTCCGGGCCCGCGGTCTCACGCGGGGTGGCGCGGAAGTTGTAATCCACCGTGCCGGAGGCGAGCTCTTCCTCGGTGAAGCTCACGCCGAAGTCGCGGTTGAAGTCCGACCCGGCGGAGGAGGCCCAGGGGAAGGCCCAGCCCATGCGGGCGCGGTAGGCCTCGATCTCGGCCAGCGGCGCGGAGGACACCGCGGTGAGGCTGACGTCATGCGCCTGCAGGTGCGGCAGCATGGCGTCGAAATGGTCGGCGAGGAACGAGCAGCCGGTGCAGCCCGCCTCCCAACCCGGCGCCAGCATGAAATGGCAGACCATGAGCTGGCTGCGCCCGGCGAACAGGCCGGCGAGGTCGGTCACGCCGGCGCGGGTTTCGAAGCGGTAGGGTTTCGCGATGCGCACCCGCGGCAGGGCGCGGCGCTCGGCCGCGAGGGCGTCGCGCTGGCGGGTGAGGGCCTTCTCACCGGCGAGCAGCGCCTTGCGTGCCACCAGCCAGTCTTCCCGCGTGGAAATACGTGTCATGGGCGTCGAGCCTCCCTGGAGATGCACCCGGTGGGCCCGGGCCGCTTTGAGCTTGCTGATTCATATTGATATCAATATTGTTTGCTCATGTCAAAACCGGACCCCATTCCCTTCGAAACCACGCTGCGCGTGCGCGACACCTGCCTGTGCCTGCACGTGCAGCGCGCCGCCCGCGCGCTGGCCCGGCGCTTCGACGAGGCGCTGCGCCCGCATGGGCTGACCAACGGGCAGTTCTCGCTGCTGATGTCGCTGAACCGGCCGGAACCGCCGTCGATGCGCCCGGTCGCGGAGCTTCTGGCGATGGACCAGACCACGCTCACCGCGGCGCTGAAGCCGCTGGTGCGGCGGGAGCTGGTGGAGGTGAGGGTGGGCGAGACGGACCGGCGCAGCCGGCTGCTCCTGCTCACGCCCGCCGGCCGGGACACCCTGCGCGCGGCGCTGCCGGCCTGGGAGGCCGAACACGCCGCGCTGGAAGCCGGCTTGCCGCCCCCCGGCGCCCGCGCGCTGCGTGCGGGTCTCGAAGCCTGCGCATGACAGGCCGGGGACCTGCGCGCGCCGCCGCCGGCGCGGGAGGCCGAACACGTGGCGCCAGAGGCCGGGGGTTTCGTGCGGGGCTGAATGCTCGCGCATGACGGGACGGGCCACCCTGCGTGCAGCATTGCCGGCCCGGGAGGCCGGGCAGGCGGCGCCGGAGGCCGGGTAGCCACCGCCCGGCCTCCGGGGACTGCGCGCGCGGCGTTTCCGGCCCGGGAGGCCTAACACGCATCGCTGGAAGTCGGGTTGCCGCCGCCCGGCGCCGGGACGCTGCGCGGGGGGCTGGAGGCCTGCGCGCGGCGGGGGCGCGCGGATGCCCGGACGCGCGCGCTTGAGATGCGGGGCGCGGCGGGGTATGAGCGATGGAGCCGGCCGGCTCCGCGCCGTCCCGCCCGCCCTTCCGCCCCCCGCCGAGCGGCTGACCCGAGCCTCGCGACCGCCCGCCGTGGCGCGCCTTGCTCCGGATCACGCCGCCAGCCAGGGCCACCGCCCCGGAGAGCCCCGATGCTTGCGCGTTTCTTTTCCTATTACCGGCCCTACCGAGGGCTGTTCTGTCTCGACTTCGGCTGTGCCGTGCTGGGCGGCCTGCTGGAGCTGAGCTTCCCCATGGCGGTGCAGGTGTTCGTCGACAAGCTGCTGCCGCAGGGGGACTGGGCGCTGATCCTGCTCGCCTCCGCCGGGCTGGTGGCGCTCTATCTCTTCAATGCCGGGCTGATGGTGGTGGTGACCTACTGGGGCCACATGCTGGGCATCAACATCGAGACCGACATGCGCCGCCGCGCCTTCGACCACATCCAGAAACTCTCCTTCAGCTACTTCGACGAGCGCAAGACCGGCCACCTGGTGGCGCGCATCACCAAGGACCTCGAGGAGGTGGGCGAGGTGGCCCACCACGGGCCCGAGGACATCTTCATCGCGATCATGACCTTCGTGGGCGCCTTCGTGCTGATGTTCCTGGTGAACCGGGAACTGGCGCTGATCACCGCGGTGGTGGTGCCCACCACGGCCTTCGTGGCCATGCGCTACGGCGCGCGGATGACCCGGACATGGCAGGCCATCTACGGCCGGGTGGGGGAGTTCAACGCCCGGGTGGAGGAAAACGTGGGCGGCATCCGCGTGGTGCAGGCCTTCACCAACGAGAACCACGAGCGCGCGCTCTTCGCCGTGAACAACCGCAACTACCGGCGCACCAAGCTCGATGCCTACCGGGTGATGGCGGCCAGCATGACGCTGAACTACCTGGCGATGCGCCTCACCCAGACGGCGGTGATGGTGGCGGGCACCTGGTTCGTGATCGGCGGAACGCTGAGCGCGGGGGAGTTCGTGGGCTTCCTGCTGCTGGTGGGGGTGCTGTTCCGGCCGATCGAGAAGATCACCACGATGATGGAGCTCTACCCGCGCGGCATCGCCGGCTTCCGGCGCTACTGCGCGCTCATCGACACCGAGCCGGACGTGGTGGACCGCCCGGACGCCCGGGAGGCGCCGGCCTTCCGCGGCCGCATCCGGTTCCGCGACGTGCATTTCGCCTACCAGCCCGGGCGGCCGCAGCTCAACGGCATCGATTTCGAGATCGCCGCCGGCGAGACGGTGGCCTTCGTCGGGCCGTCGGGCGCGGGCAAGACCACGATCTGCTCCCTGCCGCCGCGCTTCTACGATGTCACCTCCGGGGCGATCGAGATCGACGGGATGGACATCCGCGACATGACCCTCGTCTCGCTGCGCCGGCAGATCGGGGTGGTGCAGCAGGACGTGTTCCTGTTCGGCGGCACGCTGCGCGAGAACATCGCCTACGGCCGGCTGGGCGCGAGCGACGCGGAGGTGCTCGAGGCGGCGCGGCGCGCCCGGCTGGAGGAGACCATCGCCGGGCTGCCGGACGGGATCGACACGCTGGTCGGCGAGCGCGGGGTGAAGCTCTCCGGCGGGCAGAAGCAGCGCATCTCGATCGCGCGGATGTTCCTGAAGGACCCGGCGATCCTGATCCTGGACGAGGCGACCTCCGCCCTCGACAGCGTGACGGAACGGGCCATCCAGGCCTCGCTCGCGGAGCTCTCCGCGGGGCGGACCACGCTCATCGTGGCCCACCGCCTCACCACCATCCGCGACGCGGACCGGATATTCGTGATCGAGGCGGGGGAGGTCCGGGACTCGGGCAGCCACGCCGAGCTGCTGGCGCGCCCCGGCCCCTACCGCCAGCTCAGCGCGCAAACCCCCGGGGAAGGCCACGTCGCCGACGGAGCCACCGCCCCGGCCTGACCGCCCCGGCCCCGCGGAGCGGCACCGCCCGGCAGACCGGAGCCCGTCGGGACGGCTGGCCACGTCCCTCGGGGGCATCGAGCCCCCGTCGGGCCGTCCGCGGCCCCGGCGGGGGCCGCGCGCGTGACTGCGCGGGCGCCGGCCGCGCCCCTGCGGAGATGCCCCGCAGATCGGGGGAGGATCGGACAACGGGTGTCGAGGGGCGCGGATTCCTGACACGCCGGGGCCGATGCTCCGGAGCCCGTCAGCGGGACGCGCCCTGTTCGACGCGCCGGCGCCCGCGCGCATCGGCCACGGCATCGCGGCGGCGGCGGACCTTCGCCGGAGGATCCGTGGGGCCTGAAGCGCGGACGCTTCCGCCGCTGATTGCGGCGGACTGAACATCCGTTGTCGTTCGCGAAACCATCGAAAAGCAGGAGACCGGAAATGGCCCGACCCCGGCCCCCGTTTGAGGGCTCCTGCCTCCGTGGTGCCGTACGGGTCGGGGCAACCGTGGCCCCTCTCCTGACCTTCGCCTGCCACTGCCGGGACTGCCGGAAACTGTCCGCGAGCGCGTCCGCGCTCACCGCCGTTTTCCCGGGCGACAGTTCTTCCTGCATCGGAGACTTGACCGAGGGCGGCCTGTTTTCCAGTGGACGAAGGCATGTCTTCTGCAGGTCATGCCTGAATTTCATCTGTTCGCCGATTGCTGGCGCCGACCAGCGCATCAACCTGCGCACGTCGATACTGAACGATGCCGCACCGTTCGGGCCGTTCGTCGCATTGAGGACCGGCGAGAAGCTGCCCTGGGCGCATGGTCCCGCTGGTCACAGCTTCTCGCAATATCCTGCCGGCCCGGACGACCTGCAGGCGCTCATGAACCGCTGTGCGGATCAGTGACCTCCGATCGCAGGCCACCCCCGGTGTGACGTGGACCAACCGGTATCGCCTGCTCCGGTGGATGGGGAGGCCGGCACGCACCGTTCGGGGTTGGTCCCTGCACCGGGCACGAATGCTGCCTGACCTGCCTGCACGCGATCCGGGCGGGCGGCGCGACGCGATGGCCCGGATCGGCGGACATCCGGTACGGTGCGGGGGCGCAGGTCAGCCAGGGGGCTCGCCGCTCACAGGACGCAGCGGTTTCGGCCTCCGCGTTTCGCGCGGTAAAGGCAGACGTCTGCGGCGGCAAGCCATTGCGCGGCCGAGGTGAAATCCGGCTGGCAGCGGGCGAGGCCGAAGCTGGCGGTGATCGCGACGCCCGGCGCGTCGGGCACCCGCATCTGCGCCACGGCGGTGCGCAGGCGTTCGGCGATGGCGAAGGCCTCCTGCGCGCTGTCCTGGCGCAGCAGCACGCCGAACTCCTCACCGCCCAGCCGGCCGATCGTGTCGCCCCGGCGCAGCCCGGTGTCCACCGTCGCGCAGAGGGCCGCGAGCACCGCGTCGCCCGCGCCATGGCCATGCGTGTCGTTCACCGCCTTGAAATGGTCGATGTCGAGCAGCACCAGCCAGGACGGCGGCCCGCCCCGGGCGGCATCGGACAGCGCGAGGTCCAGCTGCTCCTCGAAGGCGCGGCGGGTGCGCGTGCCGGTGAGACTGTCGCGCGCCGCGATGAGGCGCAGCTCCATCTGCGCCACCACCAGGTCCGCGAACCCGTGCAGGATGGCGATCTGCTCGCCGGAGAACCGGACCGGCCGGGTGTCGATGACGCAGAGCGCGCCGACGTTGTACCCGTCCGGGCTCTGCAGCGGCGCGCCGAGATAGGCGCGGATGCCCGGCGGCCCGACGACCATCGGGTGGTCGGCAAAGCGCCGGTCGCAGAACGTGTCCTCGATCACCAGGGCCTCGCGGCTGCGGATGGTGTGCTGGCAGAAGGTGATTTCGCGGGGCATCTCGGACGGCTCGGTGCCCTGGCAGGACTTGCACCACTGCCGGTCGCTGTCGATCAGGTTCATCAGCACCATGGGCGCGTGATAGATGGTGCGGACCAGCGCGGTGATCTGCTCGAACCCGGCCTCCGGCAGGGTGTCGAGAATCCGGTAGCGGTGCAGGGCCGCCAGGCGCGCGGGTTCGTCGAGCAATGTCGTATCGGTTGACAGGGCGTCCCTCCTCCGTTCCTCCCGGACCGGCGCGGGCACACCGGGCATCGTTCCTGGCGCGGTCCGCTGCAGGGCAGTCGGACAGTCGCGCCGGAGGGCATATCACACGACCAGTGCCCGAACTGTAAACCGCCCTGTCAACGGCTGACAACTCTGTGCGGCGCCGCAGCCGCCGCGCCACCCCGCCGGGGAACCGCTCGTCCGGCCCAGCCGATACAGGCGGTATCCGGAGGCATCCGGAAATATCCATGCGTTTCAACACAGTGAGCGCGCATTTTCCCCCCACTTGCCTCTATGCATGTATTTGACTGTTGTCACAGGATGAAGCGGCAAGGAGGCCCCATGACGCGGCTGTATCTCAAACTCGCCGAACAGCTCAGGGCGGAATTCCGCTCCGGCGCGCTGCGTGACGGCGACGCGGTGCCCTCGGAGGCCCAGCTCCGCCAGGCCTATGGCGTGAGCCGCACCACGGTGCGCGCCGCCCTCGCCCTGCTGGAGGAGGAGCGGCTGATCGAGCGGCGCCAGGGGGTGGGGGCCTTCTACCGCTCCGGGCGCATCGCCAAGCACCTGTCGCGCGAGCTAGATTTCCACACCGAGGGCCGGGCGCATGGCCAGAGCCCGGCCACCCGGGCGCTCGCCTTCGCCGCGCGGCCTGCCAGCCTGTCCGAGCGCACGGTGTTCGGGCCGGAGGCGCGGGGCGGCGTGGTGGAACTGCGCCGGCTGCGCCTGCTCAACGGCACGCCCAGCGTGTACCAGACCTCCGTGCTCTGCCACCCCGGGCTGGAGGCACTGGCGCGGCCCGATTTCGAGAACGTGTCCATGTACCGCCTGCTGGAGCGCCGCTTCGGCCTCAGGATGACCGACATGCAGGAGACGCTGGAGGCCGCGGTGGCGAGCCCGGAGGTGGCGCGCATCCTTGGCATCGAGCCCGGCGCGCCGCTGTTCAACACCAACCGCATCGCGCGCGATGCCGCGGGGCGGGTGGTGGAACTCTCCCACAACGCCGTGCGGGCCGACCGCTACTATTTCACCTTCGAAGGCTCGATCGCGGAGTTCGCCCGATGACCGCCGACCGTTCCGCTCCCCGCCCCTGCGCGCCCGGCCATGTCCTGTGCCTGGACCTCGGCGGGTCCTCGCTGAAGGCCGGACTGTTCGACCCGGACGGCCGGCAGGCCGCGCTCGCCGCCGTTCCCGTCTCCTTCGAGGAGGACAGGGCCGGGCGCTCCGAGCAGGACCCCGGCCAATGGTGGCGCGCGCTCGCGCTGGCGGTGGAGGACCTCGCCGCCCGGCCGGACTGGCCCGGCCCCCCGGCCTGCATCGCGATCTGCGGCTTCACCCGCACCCAGGTGTTCCTGGGGCGGGACGGCCGCGCGGTGCGCCCGGCGATCAGCTTCCGCGATTCCCGCGCGCTCGGCCCGGCGCAGGCCGCCCTCGCGCGGCCCGACGTCCGGGCGCATGCGGATGCGGGCGATCTCAACCCCTTCCACCCGCTGGCCCGGCTGCTGTGGCTCGCCCATCATGAGCGCGAGGCCTGGGAGCAGGTGCGCCTGGTGGTGGAGCCGAAGGACTACCTGAACCTGCGCCTCACCGGGCAGGCCGCCTCGGACCCGATCTCGCTGCACTGGCTGGCCCGGGCGATGGCCGGCGGCGCGGCCTCGCTCGCCGCGGCCTGCGGCCTCACGCCCGGGCGGCTGCCGCCGGTGGTGCCGGCGGGCGGCATCGTGGGGCGGGTGCAGCCGGGCCTGCCGGGCGCGCTCGGCGGCCTTGCCGGGGTGCCGGTGGCCCAGGCCTCGACCGACACCTGGACGGCCGTGGCCGGGCTGGGCGGGCTGCGCGCCGGGCGGGCCTACTGCATCTCGGGCACCTCCGAGGTGGTGGGGCTGATGGCGGCCACGCCGGGGCGCGCCGAGGGGCTCATCACCATGGAATGGGGCGAAGGGCTGTGGCAGATCGGCGGGCCGGGGCAGAACGGCGCCGCGCTGCTGCCCTGGATCACCGACCTGCTCTCGCCGGGCCCCGCGCCCTTCGCCGAGCGGCTGGAGCGGCTGCTCGCCGCGCGGCCCTGCGGCAAGCCGCTCCTCTTCGCGCCCTGGCTGAACGGCGAGCGCACCCCCTACTGGGACCGCGACCTGCGCGGCGCCTTCCTCGGCCTCACGCCGGAGCACGGGGCCGGCGACATGGTGCGCGCGGTGATGGAGGGCGTGGCGCTGGCGAACCGCGACGTGCTCTCGCGCGCGGAGGCGGCGGCCGGGCAGGAGGCGGGAGACTTCCGCATCGCCGGCGGCGGCGCGCGCTCCGCGCTCTGGAACCGCATCCGCGCCGACATGCTGGGGCGCAGGGTGGTGGCCTCCGCCGACGCGGAGCTGGGCCTGCTCGGCTGCCTTGCGGTGGCGCGCGTGGCCCTGGGGCAGGCGCCGGACTTCGCCGCCGCCGCCGACGCCCTCCCGCGCGCCACCGAGAGTTTCGCGCCCGACCCCGCCCGCCGGGCGCGGGCCGACGCGCTGTTCAGGACCTACCGCGAGGCACGCGACGCGCTTGCCCGCGCCTCCCACGCGCTGGCCGCCATCGGCCGCGAGGATTTCAGTGACCCTTCAGAATGAGGAGCCGGGGCCAGACATGAAGACCCTGTTCGAAAGCCGCTACAACACGCCGAAATTCCTGATCGGCATGGTCCACACCCTCGCCCTGCCGGGCGCGCCGCTCTACGACCGCACCGGCGGCATGCGCCGGATCGTGGCCCAGGCGAAGGCCGAGGCCCGCATCCTGCGCGACGCCGGCTTCCACTCGGTGATGTACTGCAACGAATCCGACATGCCCTACGAGAGCGTGATGCAGCCCCAGACCATCGCCGCCATGACCGAGGTGATCGCCGAGGCGCAGGACGGGCTGGGCCTGCCGCATGGCGTGAACATGCTCATCGACCCCGTGGCCTCGGTGGCCATCGCCCATGCCACGGGGGGCGAGTTCGTGCGCTGCTTCCTCACCGGCTCCTACGTGGGTGACCTCGGCGCCGTGGTGCCGGACGGGGCGCGCGCCCTGCGCCTGCGCGCCGAGCTTGCCGCGGAGAACATCGCGCTCATCTGCAACGTGACCCCCGGCTTTTCCATCAACCTCGACACGCGGCCGGTGCCGAACGCCGCCTCCGGCGCCGTGTTCCTCGGGCTGGCCGACGCGGTCTGCGTCTCCGGCCCCGCCGCGGGGGTGGAGGCCGATCTCGCCGCCATCGAGGCGGTGGCCGCGAAGGTGCCGGACACGCCGGTCGTCGTCGGCACCGGGGTGTCGGCTCAGAACATCAACCGGCTCGCCACCGCGGCGGATGCCTTCATCATCGGCACCTCGATCAAGATCGACCAGCAGACGCTGAACGCCGTCGACCCCGCCCGGGCCGACGCCCTCGTGCGGGCCATGGCGGCATGAGCGGGCCGGTCTGCCTCGTCACCGGCGCGGGGGGCGGCATCGGGCGCGCGAGCCTCGCCGCCCTCATCGAGGGCGGCTGGCGCATCGCCGCCACCGACCGCCCCGGCGCGGAGTTCGCGCAAGGCGACGCCCTCGCCTTCTTCCCGGCCGACCTTGCCGACCCCGCGGCGCCCGAGGCGGTGGTGGAAGCGGTGCTGGCGCGGTTCGGCCGGCTCGACGGGCTGCTGCACTGCGCCGGCACCTCCCATGTCGCCGCCTTCCCCGAGCAGGACGATGCGGGCTGGGACCGGGTGATCGACATCAACCTCTCCGCCGCCCACCGGGTGGCGCGGGCGGTGGGCCGGCACCTCATCGCCCAGGGCACCGGCGGGGCGGTGGTGATGATCTCCTCGCTCGCCTGGATGAGCGGCGGGGCGAACCCGGCCTACGGGGCGGCGAAGGGCGGGGTGAACACCCTCGTCTTCAACATGGCCCAGGCGCTGGGGCCGCACGGGGTGCGGGTGAATGCCATCGCCCCCGGCATCATCGCCACCGAGATGGTGCGCGGCGCCTTCCCGGGCGAGAAATTCGCCCGGCTGGAGCGCGCCGCCTCCGCCCGCACGCCGCTGCGCCGGCTCGGCCGGGCCGAGGACGTGGCCGATGTCGCCGCCTTCCTGATGTCGGAAAGGGCGGGATTCGTGACCGGCAGCGTGATACCGGTGACCGGGGGGCTGGAACTGGTGCCGCCGATCGGCATGATCGAGGACGGGTCCGGCGCGACGCGTGCGGGCGAGGGGAGTTCGGGGTGAAAGCGGTCATCGGGAAATACGGCACGGCGCTGGCCGGGCTGGCGGTGCTGATCGTGCTGGTGATCTTCGCGCGCAACTTCGCCTCGGTGGCGAACCTCACCAACGTGCTGAAGCAGACCAGCTTTCTGGCCATCCTCGCGGTGGGGTTCACCTTCGCGCTGATCACCTCCGAGCTGGACCTGTCCTTCGCCAACATCTGCTCGCTGGCGGCGGTGGTCTGCGGCGGGATGATCCATGGCGGCATCGCCTGGCCGCTCGCGGTGCTGGCGGCGCTGGCCGTCGGCACGGCCGGGGGGCTGCTGAACGGGCTCATCGTCACCCGCGCCAAGGTGCCCTCGCTCATCACCACGCTGGGCACGGCCTCGGTGGCGAACGGCATCGCCTTCATGCTCACCGGCGGCGTGGCCTTCGTGGGGCGGTGGGACGCTGGATTCCTCGCCCTCGGGCGCTCCAGCATCGCCGGCGTTCCGGTGCTGATCTTCTTCATGGCCGCCGTGGTGGCGCTCGGCTGGCTGGTCAGCCGGCAGACCCGCATGGGCCGCCACATGCAGGCCACCGGCGAGGCCGAGGAGGCCGCGCGCCGCGCCGGCATCGCCACGCGGCGGATGAAGGTGATCGGGCTCAGCCTCTCGGGCATCACCGCCGGCATCGCCGCGGTGCTGCTGGTGGCGAGCCTCTCCTCCGCCGCGCCGCAGATGGCGGGGGACTACCTGCTCAACGGCATCGCCGCGGTGCTGCTGGGCATGACCATGTACGACCCCGGCCGCCCCAACATCGCCGGGACATTCACCGGCGCGCTGATCATCGCGGTGCTGGGCAACGGGCTCGTGCTGCTGGGCGCACCCTATTACCTTCAGGATATCGTGCTGGGCGTGATCGTGATCGGCTCGGTGAGCCTCTCGGCCAGCGTGCTCAAGAAGGCGGCCCTCTGAAGGCCGCCCCTGCCCGGGGAAACCACCGGGGCCCGGGCCCCACCGACAACAAGGAGGTCACCACAATGTTCAGAACCTGTGCCGCGGCAGCGGTTGCGATCGTCACGGCCTTTTCGGCCAATGCGTTCGAGGTGGGCGTCGTCGCCTTCCAGATGTCCTCGGAAACCCATGCCCGCGTGGCCAACGCGGTGGAGGCCGCGGCCAAGGAGAAGGGCTGGGACGTGACCGTGCTCAACTCCAACGGCGCCCTGCCCACCCATGCCGAGCAGATCGAGAACCTGATCCAGCGCGGGGTGGACGGCATCATCCTCGCCATGTCGAAGCCGGTGGAGTTCGACGCCCAGTTCGCCGAGGCGAAGGAGGCGGGCATCCCCCTCATCACCGTGATGAGCGGGGCGAGCCCCAACGCGCTCTTCGACGTGCAGGTGAACGAGTATTCCGTGGGCGCGCAGGCCGCCCTCTACCTGCTGGGCGAGATCGGCTACGAGGGCAAGATCCTCACCGAGCGGTTCGAATCCAACGTGGGCACGCGCATCCGCGGCAAGGTGCTGGACGTGGTGCTGTCCGAGAACACCGCCGTCACCGTGGCGGGCAGCCATTCCATGGCCCGCACCAGCTCCTGGCGCGATGACGTGCGCGCCGGCATGCAGGCGCTGATGTTGCAGAACGCGGGCGATTACAAGGGCATCTGGGCCTCCTTCGACGGCCAGGCCTTCGTGATCGACGACCTTCTCGCCGCCGAGGGCAAGCAGAAGGGCGACGTGGCGCTGGTGTCCATCGACGGCGGGCAGGAGGCGTTCCGGCGCATCGCGGACCCGGCCTCGCTGCTGCAGGCCACCGTCGCCATCCCCTTCGAGCAAATGGGTCGGGCCGCGGTGGACGCGATGGAGAAGATCGCCGTGGAGGGCCAGCCGAAGGAGGCCATCACCGCCGGCCCCTACCTCTACCAGGACGCGGTGCTGGTGGACGCTTCCAACGTCGACCAGTTCCTCGGCGAATGACGCGCGGGGGCGAGGGAGAGTGACCATGGACCCGATCCTGACCGTGCGCGCCGCGGCCAAGTCCTACGGCGCGGTGACGGCGCTGCGCGGCGCCGACCTCACCGTGGCGCGCGGCGAGGTGCACGCCGTGTGCGGCGACAACGGCGCCGGCAAGTCCACGCTGATCAAGCTCGTCTCGGGGGTGGAGACACCCACCTCCGGGGAGATCGTGGTGAAGGGCCGCCCCGTGCGCTTCGCCACGCCGCATGACGCGCTGGCGGCGGGGATCGCGACCATCCACCAGGATCTCGGCCTCGCCCCGCGCATGACCATCGCCGAGAACATCTTCATGGGCTCCGAGCTGACCACCCGCCGGCTCGGGCTGCCGCTGCTCGACCATCGGCGCATGAAGGAGATGGCGCGGGGCTATCTCGGCCGGCTGAACTCCCGCCTCGCCGACATGGACCAGCCGGTGGAGCGGCTCTCCGGCGGCCAGCGCCAGGCGGTGGCCATCTCCCGCGCGCTGCGCTGGGACGCGGAGATCATCATCATGGACGAGCCCACCGCCGCCCTCGGCGTGCGCGAGACCGCCCAGGTGCTGGACCTCATCCGCAGCCTGCGCGCCAGCGGCGTGACCGTGATCCTCATCAGCCATGACATGAACGACGTGGTGCGCGTGGCGGACACGGTGACCATCCTCGCCGGCGGCCGCACCGCGCGCGTGCTGCGCGCCGGGGAGGTGGACGGCCCGGGCCTCGCCAACCTGATCATGCACGCGGGCGCCGAACCCGAGCCGGCCTGACCCGCCGCAGGCGGGCCCCGCCTGGCGGACCGGGCGCCTCTCCGCACCCGCGGCGCACCGTTTCCGGTGTGCCGCGCGGTGGCCGCGCCGCCCCCCGCCCGGCGGGAAGGCGGCCGGGGTTCACTCCGCGGCGGCGGCACCGTCGCTGCCGGGCAGGCAATGCCGGCGGATGTGCTCGGCCAGGGCGAGGTAGTCGGAGCGCCGGTAGCTGCGCGCCCGCCAGGCCACCACGAGACGGCGCGCCGCGCTGGGGCTCTCGTAGCGCACCAGCGTGATGCCGGTGCCCGAGACCGCCCCCGCATCCACCGCGATGCGCGGCAGCAGGGTGATGCCCGTGCCGAAATCCACCAGCTGCACCAGGGTCATGATGGAGGCGGCGCGCACGTCATGCTCGTCCACCAGCCCGTCCCGGCCGAGGGCGGTGAGCACATGCTCGCGCAGGCAGTGCCCCTGGTCGAGCAGGAGCAGCCGGTCGGAGGCGAGGTCGGCGAGCGTCAGGGCGGCGCGGCCCGACAGCGGATGGCGCGGCGGCAGGGCCACGAGGAACGGGTCCTCCGCCACGGCGGTGTATTCGAACTCCTCCACCGAGGGCATGTGGGCGATGAAGGCGGCGTCCAGCCGCCCGGCGCGGATCTCGGCCAGCAGCGATTGCGTGAGCCCCTCGCGCACCGAGAGCGACAGGTCGGGATGCGCCGCGCGCAGGCTGCGCAGCAGCTTGGGCAGCACGAAGGGCGCCACGGAGGGGATCATCCCCAGCCGCAGCCGGGTAGTGAGCGGGCGGGCCGAGCGGGCCGCGTATTCCGGCAGCTCGCCCACCTGGGCGATGATGTCGCGCGCGCGCTCCACCACCGTCTCGCCGAAGGGCAGCAACTGCATGCGCCGGCCGGACCGGTCCATCAGCGGGGCGCCCAGTTCCTCCTCCAGCCCGCGGATCGCGGCGCTCAGCGTGGACTGGGTGATGCCGGCCCGCGCCGCGGCGGCGCCGAAATTTCCCGTCTCCGCGAGGGTGACGAGATAGTGCAGGTGGCGCAGGTTCACGTTCAGCATGGCGGACCAATCCCATCGATTAAACCGAAGTTGCACTTTGGTATAATCGGTTTGACCTAAGCATTCGAGGCTCTTATTAAATTCCCAAGGTCGGCAGACTCACAGGGTCCCGAGGGAATGGCCGGCCGCCCGGAACCCCTGGAATTGCAAGGATATCAACATGCTCGGAATTGGCGAAAAACTCCCCGCGTTCACCGTCATGGGTGTGAAGCCCGGCTTCAACAACCATGAGGAAAACGGTGTCTCGGCCTTCGAGGAAATCACCGAGAAGAGCTTCGAGGGCAAGTGGAAGGTTATCTTCTTCTACCCGAAGGACTTCACCTTCGTCTGCCCCACCGAGATCGCCGAGTTCGCCCGCCTGAACGAGGAATTCGAGGACCGTGACTGCGTGGTCATGGGCGGCTCCACCGACAACGAGTTCTGCAAGCTGGCCTGGCGCCGGTCGCACCCGGACCTGGACAAGCTGCCGATGTGGTCCTTCGCGGACACCACCGGCGCGCTGGTCGACGGGCTGGGCATCCGCTCGCCCGAGGGCGTGGCCTACCGCTACACCTTCATCGTGGACCAGGACAACACCATCCAGCACGTCTACGCGAACAACCTCAACGTGGGCCGCGCCCCGAAGGACACGCTGCGCGTTCTCGACGCGCTGCAGACCGACGAGCTGTGCCCCTGCAACCGCGAAGTGGGCGGCCAGACCCTGGCTGCCTGATCGCCGATCAGTTGTGACGTGACGCGGAAAGGCGGGCTTGCGGGTCCGCCTTTTCGTTACGCCGACCATATCCGCGGCCGCCGGCCTCCGCACGGCTTCCCGGCCGCCAAACGACAGGACCGACCGACATGACCATCGATGCCCTGAAGGGCGAGATCCCCGCCTTCGCCAAGGACGTGCGCCTCAACCTCTCCTCCATGGGGAACGACGAAACCCTGACCCCGGCGCAGAAATACGGGCTGATGGTGGCCTGCGGCATCGCCTCGCGCAACGCGACCGTGGCAAAGGCGCTGCTGGCCGAGGCCGAGGGCAAGGTGGACGCCGCGACCATTGACGCCGCGAAGGCCGCCGCCGCCATCATGGGCATGAACAACGTCTACTACCGCTTCGTGCACCTGGCCACGAACAAGGAATACAAGAGCATGCCGGCGAAGCTGCGCATGAACATCCTGGCCAACCCGGGCGTGGACAAGGTGGATTTCGAGCTCTGGTCGCTCGCCGTCTCCGCCATGAACGGCTGCGGCATGTGCATCGACGCGCATGAGGACGTGCTGCGCAAGGCAGGTGTCACCTCCGAGACCATTCAGACCGCGGTGCGCTACGGCGCCATCGTGGCCTCCGCCGCCGTGGCGGTGGAAGCCGGCGCGCTCTGAAGCCACCCCGCGCTGCCGCGCCCCGGGCCTGCCCCGGGGCCTCGCCGCGCCCCCCCGCTCAGCCGGACGGGGGCGCGGAGATCATCGCCGCGAGCGGGCGGGTCTGCCGCTCCACCGCCGCCAGCAGCGTTTCCATGCTCATCGCCTCATCCTTGGTGAACTCGATGAACATCATGTTGAGGTTGTTGAAGATCACCTCTCCCACCGCCTGCGGGTCCAGCCCGTCGCGCACAAGGCCGCGCGCCTGCAGCCCGGCGATCATCGCGCAGACCTGAATGGAGAGCCGGCGGTCCAGCGCGGTGTAGTGCCGGCTGAACGGCGTCTCCGGCGCGCGGATCGACACCGCCATCGCCGTGCGCCACATCTCCTTGCTCAGGTAGGTGAGCGAGTGCTCGAAATAGCCGCGGATCAGCGCGAGAATCGCCTCCGGAACCCCGGCGGGCGGGTCCGCCACCAGCGCGTCACCGGCCTCCAGCACCTCCTCAACCTCCATGGAGACCGTCTCCAGCAGGATATCTCCCTTGTTCGCGAAGTAGTTGTAAAAGGTGCCGACGGAGACGCCGGCGCGCTCCGCGATGTCCTCGATGCGGGCATGATCATAGCCGGAGCGGCGGAACAGCGCGCCCGCCGCCTGCAGGATCCGCCGCCGGCGGTCCGCCTTCTGTCTCTCCCTCAGGCCGGCCATGCACGCTCCACAGAAAACTGAATGGATTACAAAGTTAGCATTGACTGAAGGAAATCCGCAATCCAGTCTTGCGGGCAAGCGGGCCGGAGAGCCTGCTCTCCCCGGTCCCAGCAAGGAGTGATTGCCATGCCCTGTTTCCGCCTGTCTCGCGCGCCCGCTCGGGTTGCCGCCGCTCTCGCCGCCGCTGCCGCCTTCGCCGGACCGGCCCTGGCCGAGGGGGAGCTGAACGCCCTCATCTGGTGCGACCACGCGGACCCCGCGCTGCTCGAGCCCTTCGAGAAGGCGCATGACGTGAAGGTGAACGTGAAGGAATACGAGGGCACCGGCGCCGCCCTCGCCATCCTCGACCAGTCCCGCCCGGGCGACTGGGACGTGATGGTGGTCGACGGGGTGGACGTGCCGCGGCTGGTGGGGCTCGACCTGCTCGCCCCGCTGCCCGCCGAGGCCCTGCCGATGGACGACATCTTCCCCGAAGTGAGGATGGAGGACAGCAACGCCGCGGACGGCACCTTCTACGCCGCCACCGAGAAGTTCGGCTACAACACCATCTCCTACAACAAGGCGAAGGTGGACCCGGAGGACATGAAGGACCTCACCATGATGTGGTCCGACAAATATGCCGGGCGCATCGCGATCTACGATTACTACCTGCCCATCGAGGGGCTGGTGGCGCTCGGGCTCGGCATTCCCACCGCCGAGCTCTCCTCCGCCGACATGCCGGCCATCCGCGACAAGCTCTTCGAGATGAAGAAGGTGGCCCGCTCCGTGGGCGAGGTGGTCTCCTCGCAGACCGCGCTTGCCACCGGGGAGGTCGACATCCTCATCGGCGGCGGCGAATGGGTGACGGCCGTGCTCGCGCAGGAGAACCCGGACCTCGACTGGGTGGTGCCCGAGCAGGGCGCGCTTCGCTGGGCCCAGTCCATCGCGGTGATGAAAGGCGCGGCCAACCCGGAAATGGCGCTGGAATTCGTGAAATACATCCTCAGCCCGGAGGGGCAGGCGCGGCTCGCCACCTCCTCCTGCTACTGGGGCATGCCCGCGAACGCGAAGGCGGGCGAGGTGCTCACCCCTGAGCAGAAGACGGCGCTGCGCTGGGACGACCAGCCCGCCTATCTCGCCAACACCCAGCTCTACCCGGTGCCGGACGAGGATCTCGACATCGAGATGCAGGACGCCTGGACCGAGATGCTGCAGCAGTGAGCCGGGCATGAGCGACAGCATCGAGCGGCGCGCGCGCAGGCGGGCCTGGGGGCTGGTGCTCCCGGGCCTCGCCTGGACCGGGCTGTTCTTCCTCCTGCCCTTCGCGGTGATGGTGGTGACCAGCTTCGCCCGCCGCGAGGGCCGCGAGATCGTGCTGGCCTGGAGCCTGCAGAACTACGTCGATTTCGTGGAAAAGAGCTTCCTCCTGCGCGGGCTCGTCGTGTCGCTGGAGATCACCGCGCTGGTGGTGGTGATCTCGGTGCTGCTCGCCTACCCGCTGGCCTGGATCATCGCCGAGCGGGTGCCCGCGCGCTGGCAGCGCACGGCGCTCATCCTCGCGGTGCTGCCGTTCTGGACCTCCTACGTGGTGCGCTCCTACGCCTGGGTGTTGCTGCTGTCTCGCAATGGCGTGGTGAATGACGCGCTCCTCTCCCTCGGCCTTGTCTCCGAGCCGCTGGAGATGGCGAGCACGCGCTTTGCCACCGTCACCGGCTTCGTGCATTTCTTCGTCATGCTGCTCACGCTCACCATCTACGCCAATCTCGTGCAGCTCGCGCCCAACCTGAAGCGCGCGGCGGCCGACCTTGGCGCCAACGGCTGGCAGACTTTCCGCCACGTGGTGCTGCCGCTTACCCGGCCGGGCATCATGGTGGGGGCCTTCCTCACCTTCGTGCTCTGCATCGGGGATTACATCACCCCGCAGATCCTCGGCGGCAACAACGAGCTGGTGCTGCCGCAGGTGATCATGCTGCAGCTCGGCCGGCGGGCGGATTTCCCCATGGCGGCAGCGCTGTCGCTGGTGCTGATGGCGGTGGTCACCCTCGTCTACATCGCCGTGGCGCGCTGGATGAAGATGGAGCGCACGTGATGCGCCCCCTCCTGCGGGCGCTGCCCTGGCTCTATCTCGCGCTGCTCTACACCTTCATCTTCCTGCCGGTGGTGGTGCTGGTGCTGTTCTCCTTCCAGGACGGCCGGCTGCCGGTGCCGCCCTTCCAGGGGGCCACGCTGCGCTGGTACGGCGAGGTGCTCTCCGACAGCCGGCTGATGGCGGCGCTGGGAAATTCCTTCCTCGTGGCGCTCGGCTCCTCCGCGCTCTCGGTGCTGCTGGGCTTTCTCGCCGCCTGCGGCCTCGCGCGATACCATTTGCCGGGCTCGGCGCTGCTGCGCGGGGTGCTCATCGCGCCGATGACGGTGAGCTATCTCATCATCGCGCTCGGCCTGCTCTCCACGCTGAACGCCGCCGGTCTGCCGCTCTCGCTCTGGACCGTGGGCGCAGGCCATGTGGTGATCAACCTGCCGCTGTGCTTTGCCATCATCTATGCCTCGTTGGGAGGCCACCAGGTGAGCATGGAGCGCGCCGCGCGCGACCTCGGCGCGCCGGAGTGGAAGGTGATGTGGCTCGTCACCGCGCCGATGCTGATGCCCGCGCTGCTCGCGGCCTTCTTCCTCTCCGTCACCTTCAGCTGGGACGAGTTCATCATCGCCTTCCTGCTGTCGCGCTTCGATGTCACCCTGCCGGTGGAGATCTGGAGCCTGCTGCGCTCCGGCCTCAGCCCGAAGACCAACGCCATCGGCAGCCTCGTCTTCCTCGTCTCCGTAGCACTGCTGCTGGTGCTGGAGGTGACCGTGTTCCGAAAGGCAGGCCGCCGATGACCGCCCCCGTCTCCGTCCGCGGCGTGAGCCGCTTCTACGGCGAGGCCGCGGCGCTGGCCGATGTCTCGCTGGAGATCGCCGCGGGCGAGTTCATCGTGCTGCTCGGGCCATCGGGCTGCGGCAAGACCACGCTGCTTTCCATCCTCGGCGGCTTCGTCTCGCCCTCGGCGGGGCAGGTGTTCATCGGCGGGCGCGACATGGGCGGCCTGCCGCCGGCGAAGCGCCCCACCACCACCATGTTCCAGGACTACGCGCTCTTCCCCCACATGAGCCTCATCGACAACGTGGGCTTCGGCCTGCGCATGCGCGGCCAGCCCCGCCGGGCGCGCGATGCGAGGGCGCTGGAGTGCCTGGACATGGTCGGCCTCTCCGCCTCGGCGAAGCGCCGCCCGCACGAGCTCTCCGGCGGCCAGCGCCAGCGCGTGGCCCTCGCCCGCGCACTTGCGGTCGACCCCGACGTGCTCCTGCTCGACGAGCCGCTCGGCGCCCTCGACCTCGGCCTGCGCCGCCAGATGCAGGAGGAGCTGAAGGCGATCCAGAAGCGGGTCGGCACCACCTTCATCCATGTCACCCATGACCAGGAGGAGGCGATGGCCATCGCCGACCGGATCGTGGTGATGAATGCTGGAAAAGTCGAGGATTTCGCCACCCCGGCCGAGATCTACCTGCGCCCGCGCAGCCTGTTCTCCGCCGGGTTCATGGGGGAGTGCAACTTCCTTCCCGCCCGGGTGGAGGGGCCGGCGGGGCAGGGGGCGCTGGCGCTCACCGGCCCTTCGGGCCCCCTCACCCTGCCCGACGCGGCCTTCCTCGGCCCCGCCCCCGCGCCTGGCGCGGAGGTGACGCTCTGCATCCGGCCGGAGCATCTCGGCCCCGGGCCCGGCGGCATCCCGCTGGGGGAGGGGCGCATCGAGCGGCTGGCCTTCCTCGGCGCCCACACCCGGGCGGTGGTCGCGGGCGCGGCGGGCCCGCTCATCGCCGCCCTGCCGCAGACATCGCCGGCGCGCGAGGGCGACAGCATCGCCCTCTGGGCCGCCCCCGAGGCCCTCGTCGCCCTTCCCGCAGCAGGAGACTGACCCGCATGGACCACGCCCGCCCGGAAGACTGGTACGCCCTCACGAAACTGGGCGACGACGTCACCTACATCTGCGAGCCGCACATCACCGAGTATTACCGCTGCAACATCTGGCACGTGCGCGGGCGCGACCGCGACATGCTGGTGGACAGCGGCATGGGCGTGGTGTCGCTCAGCGAATGGGTGCCGCTGGTGACCGAACGCCCGCTCGACGCGGTGGCGAGCCACACGCATTACGACCATATCGGCTGCCATCACGAGTTCGACTGCCGGCTGGTGCACGCGGCGGAGGCCGACATCCTCGCGAACCCCACCCGCGCCGCCACGCTGGCCGACACCGCGGTGCGCGACGAGATCTTCACCCGCCTGCCGCCCGCGCCCTATTCCTCCACCGCCTATGCGGTGAAGGCCGCCCCCGCCACCCGCCTGCTGGCCGATGGTGACGTGGTGGACCTGGGCGACCGGCAGTTCGAGGTCATCCACACCCCCGGCCATTCCCCCGGCGGCATCGCGCTCTGGGAGGCGGCGAGCGGCATCCTGTTCTCCGGCGACATCCATTACGACGGCCCGCTCTACGAGGAGACCTACCACGCGAACGCGGCCGATTACGTGGCCTCGATGAAGCGGCTGCTGGAAATCCCGGTGCGCGTGGTGCACGGCGGGCATTTCCCCAGCTTCGGGCAGGAGCGCCACCGCGCCCTCATCCGCGCCTGGCTCGAGGAAAAGGACGCCGGCTGATCGGGGGCCAGCCCGGCGCGGCCCGACGGCCCGTCTCCGCAGGGAGGCGGGCCGTCTTGCATTCCGGACCCGGCGCGCCGCCCGGGCGGGAGCGGCAAGGAATTACTTGACGCATCAATGATTCGAATGCAGCCTGTTTTCATGAATGAACGGTGTTCACATACATGAACGAGAAGCGTGTCAAATCCGCGGACCGCGTGCTCGACCTGCTGGAGTATCTCTCCGCGGTCGACAGGCCGGTTGCGCTGCATGAGGTGGTCCGCGACCTTGGCTTTCCGAAGAGCAGCGCGCACGGGCTGATCGGCACGCTGGTCGACCGCGGCTACGTGGTGCGCGACGATGCGGACCGCTTCCAGGTGGTCGACGCCTTCCGCGAGGGCTTCGGCTGGGTGGGCGGTTTCGAGGCGCGGCTGAAGGCCCTGGGCCGCCCGGTGCTGGAGGATGCGCGCGCGCGCACCGGCGAGACCGTCTTCCTCGCCGTGCCGAACGGGCAGGGCGACGCGAAGGTGATCTGCAAGGCGGTGAGCCTTCACCACATCCGCTACGACGTGGACCATACCGCGCCCTCGCCGGGCTATGCCACGGTGATGGGCCGGGTGCTTCTGGCCTTCGATGAGCCGGCCCGGGTGGACGCCTATTTCGCCCGCACCGAGCTGCGCCCGCACACCGGCCGCGCGCTCACCTCGGAGGCGGAGATCCGCGCCGTGCTGGCGCGCATCCGCGCCGAGGGCTACGGCTCCATCGAGGAGGAATACGCCTCCGGCGGCTGCGGCATCGCCGCCCCGGTGCGCGACCGTTCCGGCCGGGTGGTCGCGGTGCTCGACATCGCCACGGTGAGCCAGCGCTACGCCGAGCTGCGCCCGCTCCTGCTCGAGACGGTGCGCGACAGCGCCGCCCGGCTGAGCCGGCGCCTCGGCCACAACCCCGCAAGCGAGGAAGGATAACGCAGCATGGGCTATCGCGTCGGTGTCGACATCGGGGGAACGTTCGCGGATTTCTGCGCCTTCGACGAGGGAAGCGGCCGCATCGAGACGGTGAAGGTGCTCTCCACCCCCGCCACCCCGGGGCAGGAGGTGATCGACGGGCTGGGCGCCCTTGAGGAGCGCTTCGGCATCGCCCCCTCCGACATCTCCTATTTCACCCACGGCACCACGGTGGGCATCAACGCCATCATCATGCGCAAGGGCATCCGGCTGTGCCTGTTCGCCACCGAGCATTTCACCGATGTGCTGGAGCTCGCGCGCCTGAAGATGCCGGACCCGTACAACCTGCTCTCCTCGCGCCCCGAGCCGCTCGTCACCCGCGACCGGGTGATCGGCATCGCCGAGCGCATGCTGGCGGACGGCACGGTGGACGTGCCCCTGAGCCGCGAGAGCCTGGCCGCGGGCCTCGCTCGGGCAAGGGCGCTGGGGGCGGAGGGGATCGTGATCTCCTTCCTCCACTCCTACCGCAACCCCGCGCATGAGGCTGAGGCCGCGGCGCTGCTGGCGGAGATGGCGCCGGAGATGCACGTGTTCTGCTCCCACCGCATCCGCCCGATCATCCGCGAGTACGAGCGCAGCTCCACCGCCGTCATCCACGGCTACGTGCAGCCGCGCGTGTCGGACTATATCGGCGCGCTGAAGGGCGCGCTCTCGGGCATCGGCGTGGGGCCGGAGCCGATGATCACCAAGTCCAACGGCGGGGTGATGTCGGCCGAGCTGGGCCGCACCGCCTGCGTGGAAATGCTGCTCTCGGGCACCGCCGCGGGAGTGATGGGCGCGGCCTTCGTGGCCCGTGCCGCGGGGGAGGCGAACGTGCTCTCCCTCGACATCGGCGGCACCAGCGCCGACGTGGCGGTGATCGAGGGCGGGGTGCCCGGCTTCGGCTCCGCCGAGATGGTGGGGGATTTCCCGATCTTCGTGCCCACGGTCTCTGTCACCTCCATCGGGGAGGGCGGCGGCTCCATCGCGCGGATCGACGCCGGCGGCCTGCTCACCGTGGGCCCGGACAGCGCCGGCTCCACCCCCGGCCCCGCCGCCTACGGGCGCGGCGGCACCGAACCCACCATCACGGATGCCTTCGTGGCGCTCGGCCTCGTCGACCTCGGCGCGCTCGGCTACGGCATGGTGAGCATCGACCGGGGCGCGGCCGAGGCCGCCATCGCCCCGCTGGCCCGCGCGCTCGGCAAGAGCCCGGAAGAGACGGCGGAAGGCATCATCGGCATCGCCATCTCGGGCATGTACCGCGAGGTGAGCAAGCTCGCCTCCCGCCGCGGGATCGACCTTGCCGAGTTCACCCTGCTCGCCTTCGGCGGCGGCGGGCCGATGATGGCCTGCCTGCTGGCGCGCGAACTGGGCATGAAGCGCGTGCTGGTGCCGCGCACGCCGGGGGTGCTCTCCGCGCTCGGCGGCCTCACCGCCGACATCCGCAACGATTTCACCGCCACGGCCTATTACGAGCTGGGGGCGGAGACGCTGCCCGCCCTTGCCGACACCGTCGCCCGGCTGGGCGCCGCGGCGCGGACCTGGATGACGCGGGAGCAGGGCCATGCGGGCGCGGCGCTCCTCACCGCCTCCGCGGAGATGCGCTACAAGGGCCAGTCCTTCGAGATCGAGGTGGAGATATCCCCCGATGCGCTGGCCGCCGGGGACATCGCGGCCCTGCGCGCCGCCTTCGATGCCGAGCACCTGCGCCTCTATGGCCACGCGGACCCGGCGGCGCCCATTCAGGTGATCGCGGTGAACATGGTGGTGACCGCCGCCTCGCCCCGCCCGGAGCTGCCGCGCGCCGAGCCCCGCCCGCATGACGCGGTGCCCGAGGGCCATATCCCGGTGCATCTGGACGGCGCCGCGCGCACCGTCGCGCTGTTCCGGCGCGACGCGCTCCCCCCCGGCGCCCGCTTCGCCGGTCCTTGCGTGGTGGCGCAGGACGACACCACCACCATCGTGCCGCCGGGGGTCTCCGGCGCGGTCGACACCTACGGCAACATGCTGCTGACCCTCGGAGGCCCCGATGCGCATTGACCCCCTCCGGCTCCGCATCCTGGAGAACCACGCGCAGGCCGTGGCCGAGAGCATGGCCTACACCCTGTTCCGCACCGCGCATTCCACCTTCGTGAAGGAGACGGAGGATTTCACCACCGGCCTCACCACCCCGCGCGGCATGACCTTCGCCAGCCCGCGCGACCTCGGCGCCACATGGTTCATCGGGCTCGATTATTCCGGCGCCATCGACATGATCGAGGAGTACGAGGAGGGCGACATCTGCGTGACCAACGACCCCTACTCGGGGTTCGTCTGCACCCATACGCCGGACCTGCACATCTGGAAGCCGATCTTCTGGGAGGGCGAGATCATCGCCTTCGCCGTGGGCCATATCCACAACACCGACATGGGCGGCGCGGTGCCGGCCTCGCTGTCGCGCGCCAACACCGAGGTGCATCAGGAGGGGGTGCGCTTCCGCCCCACCAAGCTCGTCTCCCGCGGGGTGCTGAACCAGCAGCTCATCGACACGATGATGCTCAACGTGCGCATGCCCGAGCAGAACTGGGGCGACCTGAAGGCCCAGATCGCCGCCGTGAACACCGGCGAGCGCAAGGTGCACGAGATGATCGCGAAATTCGGCGTGGACACGGTGCGCGACGGCATCGAGGACCTGCTGGACGTGGGCGAGGCCCGGGCGCGCGACGTGATCTCGCGCCTCGCGGACGGCGCCTACCATTTCGTGGATTACCTCGACGAGGACGGGCCCGGCGGCGTGCCGGTGCGCCTCGAGCTCACGCTCACCATCGCGGGCGACGAGGTGGTGATGGACTTCACCGGCTCCGACCCCCAGCTCAACTCCTCTCTCAACATGCCCACCGGGGGCAACCCGCGCCACATCCTGCTGATGGTGGGCTACAACTACTGCCTCTACACGCTCGACCCCACCATCCCGCTCAACGGCGGCATCCTGCGCGCGGCGCGCTGCGTGGTGCCCGAGGGCTCGGTGCTGAACCCGGCCGCACCGGCGGCCGTGGGCATGCGCTCGCTCACCACCGGGCGGCTGCAGGGGGTGATCATGGGCGCCTTCCAGGCCGCGGCACCGGACCGGCTGCCCGCCGGCCCCGCGGGCGGCGGCGGCATCGTGAACGTGAAGAGCTTCGACAACCGCACCGGCCGCCTCACCATGTCCTCCATCGACCCGGTGACGGGCGGCGCCGGCGGCTCGGCGATGGGCGACGGCACCGACGGCTCGGGCGCCAACTCCTCGTTCCTGAAGAACACGCCGGTGGAGATCAACGAGACCGAGGCGCCGGTGAAGTTCCGCCGCTACGGGCTGGTGCCCGACAGCGGCGGCCCCGGCACCTTCCGCGGCGGGCTCGCGACCGAGCTGGAGGTGCAGGTCTTCTCCCCCGACACGGTGGTGACCGCGCGCAACCGCGACCGCTCGATCTTCGCCGCCTGGGGCGTGCAGGGCGGCATGGCGGGCCAGACCTCGCATTTCACGAAGATCGCGCCGGACGGCACCCGCACGGACCTCGGCAACACCGATGTCGTGCACCTCGGGCCGGGGGACGTGATCAACCTCACCTCCGGCGGCGGCGCGGGCTGGGGCAGCCCGCTGCGGCGGGACCCGGAGGCCGTCGCCCGCGACGTGGCCCGCCACAAGGTGGGCGCCGAGGCGGCGGAGCGCGACTATGGCGTGGTGCTGCGCGATGGCGCGGTGGACGCGGAGGCCACCGCCGCCCTGCGCGCCGCGCGCGGCGACGCGCCGGCGCAGACCTATGGTTACAACGCCAGCCGCATTGCCTTCGAGGCGGTGTGGACGGATGCGAACTACGCCGCGCTCTCCGCCGTCCTCGCCCGGGTGCCGGTGCACTGGCGGCCCTTCGTGAAACGCTCGGTGTTCGACGCGGTGGACGCCATGCCGGCAGAGGCGCTGAGGGGCGACGGCTCGGACGTGGAGGCGGCGCTGGCCGGTGCCATCGCGAAACTGCCGCAGCTCGCGCCCTATTTCGCGGAGGCGGCGGAGTGATGCGCATCGATTTCGAAGGCAGGACCGTGCTTGTCACCGGCGCCGCGCGCGGCATCGGCCAGGGCATCGTGCAGGGGTTTCGCGAAGCCGGCGCGCGGGTGGTGGCGGTGGATATCGACGGCGCGGCGCTGGCGGAGCTGCCCGACGGTGTGGAGACCGTCACCCTCGACCTCGCGGACGGTGCGGCCACCGCCGCCGCCCTCTCCCCGCTCGGCGCGGACGTGCTGGTGCATGCCGCCGGCGGGGTGCGTGGGCAGACACCAAAACCCATCGAGGAGGTGGGCGATGCCGACTGGATGGAGATCTACGAGGGCAACGTGCTCTCCGCGCTCCATGCCGCGCAGGCGGTCATCCCGGCCATGAAGGCGAAGGGGGCGGGGCGCATCGTCACCATCTCCTCCGGCGCGGGGCTGCGGCCCAGCCTCACCGGCATCCAGAGCTACTGCTCGGCCAAGCACGGGCTGGTGGGCCTCACCCGGCAGCTCGCGCATGAGCTGGGGCGCTTCGGCATCACGGTGAACTCGGTCGCGCCGGGCTTCCTGCGCACCAGCCCGGACTATGAACGGCAGTGGCAGTCCTACGGCCCCGAGGGCCAGGCCCGCATGGTCGCGGGCATCGCCATGCGCCGGCTGGGCGAGCCGGAGGACATCGCGCACGCGGTGCTCTTCCTCGCCTCGGCGCAGGCGTCCTGGATCACCGGGCAGGTTCTGCCCGTCACCGGCAACCCCTTTCCGTGAGGCACGAGATGAGCACCGAGACCAACCCCTGGGACTGGAGCGAGGACACCTGGCGCGGCCGGGTGAACCACGTGCGCGCCGGCCGCGCCCTGCGCCCCGAGAGCTGGCCGGGCGGCGCGCGCTGCGCCGTCGCCCTCTCCTTCGACGTGGACCACGAGACCAACGAGCTGCGCGACGGCGCCCAGTCCATCGGCCGGCTCAGCCAGGGCCAGTACGGCAACCGCCAGGGCGTGCCGCGCATCATGGAGCTGCTGCGCCGCCACGACATCCCGGCGAGCTTCTACGTGCCCGCCGTGGTGGCGATGCTCTACCCCGACGAGGCGCGTTCCTTCGTGGCCGAGGGCCATGAGGTGGGCATCCACGGCTGGATCCATGAGCGCAACTCCGTGCTGCCGGAGCCGGTGGAGCGCGACCTGCAGATGCGCTCCGCGGACATGCTGGAGAAGATCACCGGCGCGCGGCCGGTGGGCATCCGCACGCCGTCGTGGGATTTCTCCGACGCCACCCTCGCCATCACCCGCGACATGGGCCTCCTCTACGACAGCTCGCTGATGGCGGACGTGGACTGCTACGAGCTGCACCTCGCCGGCGAGAACACCGGCGTTGTGGAACTGCCGGTGGAGTGGATCCGCGATGACGCGGTCTATTTCAACATGGCCCGCTTCGCCGCCCTGCGGCCCTACACGCCGCCCGAGGCGGTGTTCGACATCTTCCGGCGCGAGTTCGACGCGGCCTGGGAGGAGGGCGGGCTGTTCCAGCTCACCATGCACCCGCATGTCACCGGCTATCGCTCGCGCATCTGGATCCTGGATCGGCTGGTGGAGCACATCCGCGCCAGGGGCGGCGTCTGGTTCGCCACCCATGCCGACATCGTGAGGCACGCGAAGGCGCACGCCGCCTGAGCGAGACGAGGGCCGCGCCGGCCCGAACGGCGCCAATGACACCCGGGACAACCCGGGGTCCCTTCCCCAACAGCGAGAGGTATTGCACGATGAGAGGACTGTCTCTGGCCCTGGCCGCGGCCATGGCCTTCACCGCCCCCGCCGGCATGATGGCCGCGGAGCGCTATGTCCATGCCAACAACTCCGGCTACGACACGCTCGACCCGCATGTGGTGGGCGACGTGGCCCGCGTGGCCACCCGGCTCAACTTCTACGACGGGCTCTACCGCTGGGTGGACAACCCGCCGAAGCTGATCCCCTGGCTCGCCACCTCCCACACCGTGTCCGACGACGGGCTGGTGTGGACCTTCACCCTGCGCGACGACGTCAAGTTCCATGACGGCAGCCTGATGACCGCCGATGACGTGGTCTGGTCCATCGAGCGCATGCTGGCGCTCAAGCGCGGCGCGAGCACCCTGTTCCTGCCGGTGCTGAACCCGGGCGCGGCAAAGGCGCTGGACCCCACGCATGTGGAGTTCACGCTGAACACCCCCTCGGCCATCTTCGGCTCCATCGTCTCGGACCTCTACGTGATGAACGCGGACCTGGTGAAGGAGCACGAGGTGGACGGGGACTGGGGCCAGGCCTGGCTCACCGACCACGTGGCCGGTTCCGGCTCCTACATGCTCAAGCGCTACGACCCGGCGGTGGGCTTCATCGGCGAGCGCTTCGCCGACCATTTCGCCGGCTGGGGCGACAGCTATTACGACGAGATCGAGTTCCGCACCGTGCTGGAGACGAACACCCGCGTGCAGGGCCTGATGCGCGGCGATTACGACGGGCTGGACGGCTATCTCGCCCCGGACCAGATCGCGCGGCTGCGCGAGGACGAGGACGTCCAGATCATCGAGGCGGAATCCATGCGCGTGTTCCACTTCGCGATGAACAACCGCCGCCCGCCCCTCGACGACATCAACTTCCGCAAGGCGATGGAATACGCCTTCGACTATGACGGCTTCATCGGCTCCATCCTGCAGAACTCGGTGGCGCGCAACCCCACCATCATTCCCAACAACATGTGGGGCGCGCCGAAGGACGTGGAGGGCTACACCTTCGACCTGGAAAAGGCGAAGGAATATCTCGACAAGGTGCCGGGCCCGATCCGGACCATCCACATCGGCACGCTGGCCGGTTTCTCGGAGACGGAGCAGGCCGCCTCGCTGCTGCAGAACGCGCTCGCCAAGATCGGCGTGACGGCGGAGATCGAGAGCGCGCCCTGGCCGGTGGTGAACTCGCGCATGCAGGACCCCGAGCAGATGTACGACATGGTGCCCTACTGGAAGAGCACCTATTACGCGGACCCGAACAACTGGATCGGCGAGCTTTACGGCGCCCGCTACATCCCCACCCGCAACGTCTCGGGCTATGACAACCCGGAGGTGAACGCGCGCATCGAGAAGGCCCTCGCCTCCACCGACCAGGCCGAGCGCCAGACCCTCTACGAGGAGGCCGCGAAGATCGTCTATGACGATGCCGCCGGCATCTGGATCTACAACACCAAGTGGTACGGGCCGTATTCCTCCGGCGTGGCGGGCATCCGCTTCAGCCCGGTGGGCAACGGCCAGGACATGCGGTGGGCCCACCCGGCCGAGTGATCCCCGTCCCCCTCCCCATCCCCGCGGCCGGCCTTTCCCGGCCGCGGGCCCAGGCAGAGGAGAGCCGCCCATGCGCCGCATCGAGATCATCCTGTCCCGCCTGCTGTGGCTGATCCCCACGCTCATCGGGCTCATCGTGGTGGTGTTCTTCATCGCCAACGTGGTGCCGACGGACCCGGCCCGCATCATCGCCGGCGAGAACGCGACCACCGAGCAGGTGGAGGCGCTGCGCACCGAGCTGGGCTTCGACGAGCCGCTCTACGTTCGGCTCGGCATCTACGTGCGCGACCTTGCCACCGGCAACATGGGCCGCAGCCTCTACACCCAGCGCCCCATCGCCGACGACCTCGCCCACCGGCTGCCGGCCACGCTGGAGCTCACCTTCGCCGCCACCCTCATCGCCATCGGGCTGGGCATTCCGCTGGGCGTGGTCTCCGCCATCCGGCGCAACACGATGACCGACCAGGTGCTGCGCGTGCTCTCCGTCTCCGGCCTCGCCATCGCGAGCTTCTGGCTGGCGATGGAGCTGCAGATGCTGTTCTCCACCCGCTGGGGCCTCACGCCGCTCAACGGCCGCATCTCCGGCTTCGGGCCCGACGAGATCACCGGCTTCTTCGTGCTGGATTCCCTGCTCACATGGGACATGGAGAGCCTGGGCGACGCGCTCCTCCACCTGCTCCTGCCCGCGGTCACCCTCGCCCTGCCTGCTGCCGCCACCATCCTGCGCTTCACCCGCGCCGGGGTGCTGGAGGTGATCACCTCCAACTTCGTGCTCTACGAGACCGCGATGGGCCTGCCGCGCGGGCTGATCATCTGGAAATACGTGCTGCGCAACGCGCTCATCTCCACCGTCACCCAGATCGGGCTGATCTTCGGCGTGCTGTTCTCCGGCGCCGTGGTGGTGGAGGCGGTGTTCGACTGGCCGGGCCTGGGCACCTACGCGGTGCAGTCCATCCTGCAGTCCGACAACAAGGCCATCCTGGGCTTCACCATCCTCGTCGGCGTGGTGTTCATCGTGGTGAACCTCATCGTCGACATTCTGCACACCTTCATCGACCCGAGGACGCTGAAATGACCGGCCTGAAGCGCCTGCTCTCCGACCGGGCGGCGGCCATCGGCGCGGGGCTGATCCTCGCGCTCATCCTGGTCGCCATCCTGGCTCCCGTGCTCTCGCCCTACCCGGGTGACGTGGCGGAGTTCCACCTCACCGAGCGGTTGCTGCCGCCCTCGGCGGAGCATCTCTTCGGCACGGACCGGATGGGGAGCGACCTGTTCTCGCGCATCCTGTTCGGCGCGCGCATCACCATCGCCATCGCGGTGATTGCGGTGGGGGTGTCGGTGGCGATCGGCGTGCCGATCGGGCTCATCGCGGGCTATTACGGCGGCTGGTCCGGCGGGCTCCTGATGCGCGCCTCCGACATCTTCCTCGCCGTGCCGCAGATCGTGCTCGCCATCGCCATCGCCCAGACGCTGGGGCCCTCGGTGGAGAACGTGATCCTCGCGCTCTCGGCCACCTACTGGCCGTTCTGGGCCCGGCTGGTCTATGCCGAGACCCGGGCGATGAAGGGCCAGGTGTTCATCGAGGCCGCCCAGGCGCTCGGCGCCTCCGACGCCCGCGTGATGGTGCTGCACATCCTGCCCAACATCGCCTCGGCCATCATCGTGCGCACCTCCATCGGCATGGGGGCGACCATCCTCACCGCCGCCGCCCTCGGCTTCCTCGGCCTCGGCGCGCCGCCGCCCACGCCGGAATGGGGCCGCACCATCTCCGAGGCGCGCGAGTTCCTGCCCGAGGCCTGGTGGTATGCCGCCGCGCCCGGCTTCGCCATCTTCCTCGTGGTGATGGGGTTCAACCTGCTGGGCGACGGGCTGCGCGACATCCTCGACCCGAAGATCCGCCGGGGGACCAGATGACCGACGCTCTGCTCACCATCTCCGACCTCAGCCTCGGCTTTCGCGGCGAGGCGGGCTTTGCCCATATCCTCGACGGGGTGAACCTCACCATGCGGCCGGGCGAGATCATGGGCCTCGTCGGCGAGAGCGGCTGCGGCAAGACCACGCTCGCCCGCGCCATCCTCGGCGTGCTGCCGCGCGCGGCGCTGGAGCTGCGCGGCGGCGCCATCGGCTTTCGCGGCACGAACATGCTGGCCGACGACGGCGCGCAGGCGGCCATCCGCGGCCGGCGCATCACCTTCATCCCGCAGGACCCGTTCTCCAGCCTCAACCCGGTGTTCACCATCGGCGAGCAGATCGACGATCTGATGAAGTGGAAGTCCCCCCGCCGGGGGGAGGGTGGGCGATGGCCGGCGCTCCTCGCCCCCTACGGCCGCAGCCGCCGCGCCGCCGACCGCGCCGCGGTGATCGAGACGCTCGAGGCCGTGCAGCTGCCCCAGCCCGAGCGGCTGCTGCGCAAGTACCCGCACGAGGTCTCCGGCGGCCAGCGCCAGCGGCTGATGATCGCCATGGCGCTGCTGCCCGAGCCCGACCTCATCATCGCGGACGAGCCCACCACGGCGCTCGATGTCACCATCCAGGCCCAGATCCTCGGCCTGCTGCGCCGCCTCGCGAGCGAGCGCGGCGTGGCGGTGATGCTCACCACCCATGACCTCGGCTCGGCCTGGGAGATCTGCGACGCGGTCACGGTGATGTATGCCGGGCAGGACGTGGAGGCCGCCCCGGTGGCGGAGTTCTTCACCGCCCCGGCCCATCCCTACACCAACAAGCTGCTCGCCAGCCTGCCGGACGCGGAGGGCGGCGGCGCGATGACCGGCATTCCCGGCGAGGTGCCGGATTTCCTCGCCCCCCCGCCCGGCTGCCGCTTCGCCCCGCGCTGCGAACGCGCCAGTGCCGCCTGCGCCACGAGGCCGCCGCAGGCGGCCCGGGGCGCCGGCCATCTCGTGCGCTGCGTCCACCCCGTGGCCGCGCCCGTGCCCGCGGAGGCCGGGGCATGAGCGCCCTGCGTCGGCCCGTCCGCCGCCCATCTGCCCCGGGCACGGCGCGGGTGCGCATGGGGCGAGCTGCGCTGCTCCGGCGTTCCGGAGTCGCCGTGAGCGGGCCATCCCGCCAGCGCCTCGCGTGCCGGGCCGGGCAGCTGCGCCGGCCGGGCGAGGCCGCCCACCCTCGCCGTGCCGGCACTGCGCCGGGCGCCCGCCGCCCGCCCGGCGCAGTGCCGAGCGTCATCGCCTCGTCCGGACCCCGCCGCGGACCGGCCGGCGCGCCCACCTCCCGCACCCCCGCCCGGACAGGAGCCCGCCCATGACCGAGCCCATCCTCAGCGTGCGTGACCTGCACTGCCATTTCCCCGTGCGCGGCGCCTTCGGCCGGCAGGTGGGCGCCATCCGCGCGCTCGACGGCATTTCCTTCGAGCTGATGCCCGGCGAGATCCTCGGCCTCGTGGGCGAGAGCGGCTGCGGCAAGTCCACCCTGGGCAAGACCATCATGGGCATCCAGCCCCCCACCGGCGGCGGCATCACCTTCGAGGGGGCGGAGATCGCCGGCGCCTCGCCCCGCGCCGCGAAGGACCGCCGCGCCCGGCTGCAATACGCCTACCAGGACCCCGGCGCCTCGCTCGACCCGCGCTGGCGCATCGGCCGCTCGCTGGAGGAGCCGCTGATCATCCACACCGCCCTCGGCGCGGCGGAACGGCGGGAGAAGGTGCGCGACATCCTCGCCGCCGTGGGCCTGCCGCTCACCCATCTCGAGCGCTACCCGCACGAGATCTCCGGCGGCCAGCAGCGCCGCGTCGGGCTCGCCCGCATCCTGATGCTGAACCCGAAGGTGGTGATTCTCGACGAGCCCACCTCCGGCCTCGACGTCTCGGTGCAGGCGACCGTGCTCTCGCTGTTCCGCGACCTGCGGGAGGCGTTCGACCTCACCTACATGTTCATCTCGCACGACCTGTCGGTGGTGCGGATGATGTGCCACCGGGTGGCGGTGATGTACCTGGGCCGCATCGTGGAGATCGGGCCGACGCAGGAGATCTTCGCCGCGCCGAAGCACCCCTACACCCAGTCGCTGCTTGCCGCGATCCCGCGCATCGGCGGTGCGCGGGTGGTGGACACGTTCTGGCTCAAGGGCGAGCCACCGGACGCGAGCCGCCTGCCCACGGGCTGCCGCTTCCAGGGCCGCTGTCCGCACACCACCGCGCGCTGCCTGTCCGAGGACCCGGCCCTGCGCGCCGTGGGCGACCAGCGCGCCGCCTGTCATTTCGCCGGCGAGGTGAGCCCGCCGGGTCCCGCCCCGAAATCCAGCCCGACCCCCAGCCGGAGAGCCCTGCCATGACCGCCGCCAGCCCCGGGCCTCATGCGTCCGCCACCCCGCCGCGCACCGCGATCGTCACCGGCGGAGGCCGCGGCATCGGGCGCGGCTGCGCGCTGGAGCTCGCCCGGCGCGGGGTGGACGTGGCGCTGGTCGACCTCATTCCGGAGGATCTCGCCCGCACCGCGGCGGAGGTGGAGGGGCTCGGCGCCCGCGCGCTCACCTTCGAGGCCGATGTGGCGGACCATGCCCGCGCCGCGGAGGTGGTGGGCGCGGTTCATGCCGAATGGGGCCGGCTCGACATCCTGTTCAACAACGCCGGCCGCTCCATGGCGCGGGGGCTGCTGGAGATCACCGAGGCGGAGTTCGACCGCACCATCGCCATCAACCTCAAGGGCGCGTTCAACTATTCCCACGCCGCAGCCCCGCTGATGATGGCGGCCGGGGCGGGGCGCATCCTCAACATGTCCTCGCTGAACGCGCATACCGGGGGCGTCACCTCCGCGGTGAGCAGGTTCGCCTATGCCGCGGCGAAGGCGGGGCTCCTGGGCATGACCCGGGCGCTGGCGAAGGAGCTGGGCCCCGCCGTGCTGGTGAACGCCATCTGCCCGGGCGTGATCAAGACCGAGCTCGGCAATGACATGATCCGCGCGCGCGAGGCCGAGCTTGCCGCCGGCATCGCGCTGGGGCGCACCGGCACGCCGGCGGACATCGCCCAGCTCGTCGCCTTCCTCGCCCTCTCCGAGCCCTGTTTCATCACCGGGCAGGACATCACGGTGGACGGGTTCCAATGGGTGATGTGACCGGGCCCGCCCCGCGCTGGATCGGGGTGATCGTGGCCGTCACCCTGGCGCAGGCGGTGCTGTCGCTGATGATCCGCTCGCTGCCGCTGCTGGGCCTGCCGCTCACCCAGGCGGCGGGCATGGCGCCGGAGGCGGTGGGGCAACTGGCCGCCGCCACCAGCCTGGGCAGCATGATCTTCTTCCTCTGGGGCGTGGGGGCCTTCCCCGCCACCCCGGCGATGCGCCTGCTGATGGGCGGCTGCGTGGTGGCGGGTGCCGCGATGCTGGCGGCCATGGTGGCGAGCTGGCCGCTGCTCCTGCTCGCCGCGCTGGTGATCGGGCTGGGCTACGGGCCCTCGGCGCCGGCGGGCAGCGAGATCCTGATGACGGCGGTGCCGAAGGCGCACCGCTCGGTGGTGTTCTCGGTGAAACAGGCCGGGGTGCCGCTGGGCGGGCTGGCGGCGGGGCTGCTGCTGCCCGTGATGCTGATGCAGGCCGGGCTGGGCGCGGCGCTGGCCACCTCCGCGACAGTTGCCTTTGCGGCTGCGCTGGGGTTGGCGCTGTTCCTGCGCGGCGTGCCGCAGGCCCCGCCGCGCCGGGCTGCCGCGCCGCAGGGGCTGGCGGGCGCCCTCGCCGCGCCGCTGCGCCTGTTCCGGGTGCTGCTGGCGGACCCGCGCCTGCGCACCATCACGGTGACCGGGCTGGGGCTGGGCGTGGCGCAGGGGGTGCTGCTGAGCTATTATCCGGTGTTCCTCTCCGCCGCCGCCGGCTTCACGCTGGCCACCGCCGGGCTGGCCTTCGCCGTGCTGCAGGGGGTGGGCATCGGCGGGCGCATCGCCATGGGCTGGCTGGCGGACCGCATCGGCTCGGCCACCCGCACGCTGGGCTGGCTGGCGCTGGCCTCCGCCGCGACCATGGTGCTGGTGGGCCTCATCGGCGCGGACACGCCGCAGGGCGTGGTGATGGCGGTGTCCGGGCTGGCGGGGCTGGCGGTGGTGTCGTGGAACGGGGTGTTCCTCTCCGGCCTCGCGGCCGCGGCGCCGGACGGGCGGGTGGCCGAGGTCACCTCGGCCGGCACCTTCGTGATCTTCGCCGGCTACGTGATCAGCCCGCTGGTGATCAGCGCGGTGATCCGGGCAAGCGGCAGCTACGGGCTTGCCTTCGCGCTCTCGGCCCTGCCCGCGGCCCTGGGCGGCGCGACGCTGCTGGCACGGGGCCGCGAGGCGGAGTGAGCCGGGGGCCTCGCGCTTCCCCGGCGCGCGGCGTTGCGAAGGCGGGGAGACCCGGCGGCCCCCGGGGCGGGCGCCGCGCGGATCAGCGGGTGCCGTCGCCGGAGGAGACCGCGAGCGCCGTCGTCACCAGCCGGCGGAACTCCGCCCCGTCGCCCGGCGCGAATCGCGCCACCACCTCCGCCTCGAAGGCCCGGGCGATCGGGGTGATCTCCTGCATCAGCGTGCGGCCCTTCTCGGTGAGGCTCATTTCCACCAGCCGCCGGTCCGTCGCACTGCGGGCCTTCTCGATCAGCCCGGTGAGCTCCAGCCGCGCGGCGGCCCGGCTCACCTGGGTCTTGTCCAGATCCACGCGCTTGTAGACCTCCCGGGTGGAGACCTTCTCCGCCGTGGCCAGATGCGCCAGCATCCGCCATTCCGCCAGGCTCAACCCGAAGCGTTTCCCATAGATTTCAGCGTATTCCGCGCTGATCCGGCTCGCGAGCACCGCAAGCTGGTAGGGCAGGAATTCGTCGAGGTCGAAGCTGTTCATTTGACTCATTTCATCTGCAATGATATGAAAAGCGCAACAAGGACGCAAGCCGGCAGTCAGCCGGCGGCACAGACTCGCGGGTTTCCGGCCCGGGGGAAAGGGGAGACCTCATGAACCGCCAAGTTGATCCCGAAACGCTCATCCGTGCCAAGGCCCATTCCGGCACCGTGGAGGGCTACATGCCCGGTTTCGGCAATGATTTCGAGACCGAGGCGCTGCCGGGCGCCCTGCCGCAGGGGCGCAACTCGCCGCAGAAATGCGAATACGGGCTCTATGCGGAGCAGCTTTCCGGTACGCCCTTCACCGCGCCGCGCGGCCAGAACGAGCGCACCTGGTGCTACCGCATCCGGCCTTCGGTGAAGCATGTGGGCCGGTTCTCGCGCATCGGGATGCCCTACTGGAAGTCCGGCCCCTGCATCGAGGACCACATCCAGAGCCTCGGCCAGTACCGCTGGAACCCGGTGCCGATGACCGACGAGCCGCTCACCTTCGTCTCCGGCATGCGCACCATGACCACGGCGGGAGACGTGAACACCCAGGTGGGGATGGCCGCGCACATCTACCTCGCCACCGCCGACATGGAGGACGAGTGGTTCTACTCCGCCGATTCGGAGCTGCTGATCGTGCCCCAGGAGGGACGCCTGCGCATCGAGACCGAGCTCGGCCTCATCGAGCTGGAGCCGCTGGAGATCGCGGTGATGCCCCGTGGCATGCTCTTCGCCGTGAAACTGCCGGACGGCCACGCCCGCGGCTTCGTGTGCGAGAATTACGGCATGAAGTTCGACATGCCCGGCCGCGGCCCCATCGGCGCCAACTGCCTCGCCAACCCGCGCGATTTCAAGACCCCCGTCGCCGCCTTCGAGGACCGCGACTGCGAGGGCAGGGTGATCATCAAGTGGTGCGGCCAGTTCCACGAGACGCCCATCGACCACAGCCCGCTGGACGTGGTGGCCTGGCACGGCAACTACGCGCCCTGCAAGTACGACCTGCGCACCTTCTCGCCGGTGGGCGCCATCCTGTTCGACCATCCGGACCCGTCGATCTTCACCGTGCTCACCGCCCCCTCGGGCGTGGAGGGCACCGCGAACATCGACTTCGTGATCTTCCCCGAGCGCTGGCTGCCGGCGGAGAACACCTTCCGCCCTCCCTGGTACCACAAGAACATCATGTCCGAGCTGATGGGCAACATCTACGGCATCTATGATGCCAAGCCCGAGGGCTTCGTGCCCGGCGGCATGAGCCTGCACAACATGATGCTGCCGCACGGGCCGGACGTGGACGCGTTCGAGAAGGCCTCGAACGAGGAGCAGAAGCCGGTGAAGCTCACCAACACCATGTCCTTCATGTTCGAGACGCGCTTTCCCCAGCACCTCACCCGCTTCGCCGCCCACGAGGCGCCGCTGCAGGAGGAATACATCGACTGCTGGGCCGGGCTGGAGAAGAAGTTCGACGGCACGCCGGGGGTGAAGTAACCCCCCGCGCCCCCCGATCCCGTCGCGTCCCGGGCCTGCCCCGGGGCCTGCCGGCCGCAGCCCCCGCGGCGCGGCCGGCACCTGACCAAGACCCACAGGAAGTAGCCCCATCCGATGACCCTGCTGAAAAGCCGCGTGGAGAGCGCGAACACCCCCGACACCGATTTCCCGCTGAACAACCTGCCCTTCGGCATCTTCTCCACCGAGGGCACCGCGCCGCGCGCCGCCACCGTGCTGGGAGACCGCATCGTCGACCTCGCGGTGCTGGAGGCGGACGGGCGCATCGATGCCGGCGCCCCGGTGTTTGCCGCAGGCGAGCTGAACCCCTTCATGGAGCGCGGCCCCGCCGCCTGGGCCGCTGTGCGCGCCCAGCTTCAGGCGCTCTTCGCCGAAGGAGCGCCCACGCCGGTCGACGACGCGCTCTCGCCGCTTGCCATCGCGCGCATGCACCTGCCGTTCCGCGTGGCCGAGTACACGGATTTCTACGCCTCCAAGCGCCATGCGATGAACGTGGGCACCATGTTCCGCGGGGCGGAGAACGCCCTGCCGCCGAACTGGCTGCACATTCCCATCGGCTACAACGGCCGGGCCTCCTCCGTGGTGGTCTCGGGCACCGACATCCTGCGCCCCAACGGCCAGCGCAAGGGCCCGGACGAGGAGGTGCCGAGCTTCGGCCCCTCGCGGCGCATGGACATCGAGCTGGAGATGGGCGCCATCGTCGGCGTGCCCACGCCGATGGGAAAGCCCATCACCGTGGATGAGGCGGAGGAGCTGATCTTCGGCTACGTGCTGCTGAACGACTGGTCCAGCCGTGACATCCAGGCCTGGGAATACGCGCCCCTCGGCCCCTTCCAGGGCAAGGCCTTCGGCACCTCGATCAGCCCCTGGGTGGTGACCCGCGCCGCGCTGGAGCCCTTCCGGGTGCCGGTGCCGCCGCGCGAGAAGCCGCTGCTGCCCTATCTCGACCAGACCCTGCCGGGCCTCTACGACATCGCGCTGGAGGTGGGCCTGCAGCCCGAGGGCGCGGCCGCCGAGACCATCGTCAGCCGCACCAACTACCGCAACCTCTACTACTCCGCCGCCCAGCAGCTCGCGCATCACGCGGTGGGCGGCTGCGGCATGCGGGTGGGCGACCTGCTCGGCTCCGGCACCATCTCGGGTGAGGAGAAGGGCAGCTTCGGCTCGCTTCTGGAGCTCTCCTGGGGCGGCAAGGAGCCGATCACGCTGGACACCGGTGAGACCCGCTCCTTCATCGAGGACGGCGACCGCCTCACCCTGCGCGGCGCGGCGCTGGGGGAGGGGTTCCGCGTCGGCTTCGGCGCATGCACCGGGCGCATCCTGCCCGCCGTGCCCGGGCCCTGGGGCGACGCGTGAGCCGCTCCGGGCTGAGGCTGGTGCAGGGGGCCGCGGCGCCGGCCCCCGAAGCCCCGGGTCTCTTCGACCTGGAGGATTTCCTGCCCTACCGGCTGAACCGGATCTCGGAGGAGATCAGCCAGCGCTTCGCGCGCGAGTACAAGGCGCGCTACGGCATGAACCGGCCGGAATGGCGCGCCATCGCCGTTATCGGCACGCGTGGCGCGGTCACCGCCCGGGAGATCTGCGACGACTCGACCATGCACAAGACCAAGGTGAGCCGCGCCGTCTCCGCGATGGAGCGCCGCCGCTGGGTACACCGGGAGGGGCATGAGAGCGACGGGCGCTGCGAGGTGCTGACCCTCACGCGTGAGGGCTGGCGGGTGTTCGAGGAGCTGATGACGATGGCCCGCGCCTACGAGGCCGAGCTGGAGGAGGCCGTGGGCCGCGCGCCCTTCGGCAACCTGCTCTCCGGGCTGCAGGCGCTGGAGCGGCGCTACGGCGTCACCGGCCCGATCCGGCCCGCGGAGGACGAGGGAGACTGAGCCCCCGGCCGCCCGGGGCACGCACCGCGACGTCGGGGCCAGGCGCTCCGGCGCTTGATAGTTACAAAATCGCGGCGCAAATTCATTGCAAATGCATCGAATCCCGCGGCGCGGGACGGTGCACCCCGGCGCCGCAGGACGGCGGGGAACGCAGTAAGGAGGAAACAATGGCGAAAGCCTTCGCATCCCAGGGCGACCTGGCCGAGAAAACCGTCAGCTTCACCGAGATCGGCCCCGATCTCTGGGCCTTCACCGCCGAGGGCGACCCCAACACCGGCGTGATCATCGGCGACGACAGCGTGATGATCATGGACGCGCAGGCCACCCCGCGCCTCGCCAACCTGGTGGTGGAGAAGATCCGCACCGTCACCGACAAGCCGATCAAGTATGTCACCCTCTCGCATTACCACGCGGTGCGGGTGCTGGGCGCCTCGGCCTACGGCGCCTCGGAGATCATCGGCTCGGATATCTGCCGCGCCATGGTCGCCGAACGCGGGCAGGAGGACTGGGACAGCGAGTTCGGCCGCTTCCCGCGCCTGTTCCAGGGGCATGAGAGCATCCCCGGCCTCACCTGGCCCACGCTCACGTTCTCCGACCGGATGACCGTCTATCTCGGCGGGCGCAAGGTGGAGCTGATGAAGCTCGGCCGCGCCCATACCGCGGGCGACATCGTGGCCTGGGTGCCGGATGCGGGCGTGATGTTCACCGGCGACATCGTGGAATACAAGTCCGCCTGCTACTGCGGCGACGGCCATTTCAAGGACTGGGGCGCCACGCTGGACCGCATCAAGGCCTTCAACCCCGCCGCCATCGCGCCCGGGCGCGGTGACGCGCTGGTGGGCGAGGCCATGGTCAACGAGGCGATCGAGAACACCCGCGACTTCGTGGAGAGCATCTACCGCGCGGTGGAGATCGTCGCCGCCCGCGGCGGCACGATGAAGGAGGCGGCGGCGAAGGTGCGCGAGATCTGCGACCCGAAGTTCGGCGATTACGCGATCTACGAGCACTGCTTCCCCTTCAACATCGCCCGCGCCTGGGACGAGGCCCGCGGCATCGACACGCCCCGTGTCTGGACCGCCGAGCGCGACCAGCAGATGTGGGCCGCCCTGCAGGGCTGATCGGCAGGCATCCGGCGCCGGGCCCCGCAAAGAGGGTCCGGCGCCGGACCGTGACAAAGGCGGCAGGGCCCCCGGCCCGCCGCCGGTTCGGGAGGAAACAATGGCACGCTACACCTATGCCCCCTTCGAGGCGCGCCGCGCGCCGGAGCTGGACGGAGCGCCGGGCCGCGGCGCCCCGGTCATCGTGGTCGGCGCCGGGCCGGTGGGCCTCACCGCCGCGATCGACCTCGCCACCCAGGGCATCGCCTCGGTGGTGGTCGATGACAGCAACGTGGTCTCCGTCGGCTCGCGCGCGATCTGCTGGGCCAAGCGCACTTTGGAGATCTTCGACCGGCTGGGCGTCGGCCAGCGCATGCTGGAGAAGGGCGTCACCTGGCAGGTGGGACGGCTGTTCCACGGGCCCCGCGAGGTCTATTCCTTCGACCTGCTGCCCGAGGACGGCCACCGCATGCCGGCCTTCATCAACCTCCAGCAATACTACGTGGAGCAGTATCTGGTGGAGCGGGCGCTGGAGTTCCCGGACCTCATCGACCTGCGCTGGAAGAGCCGGGTGACCGGCGTTTCCCAGGGCGCGGAGGGTGTCACCGCCACCGTCGAGACGCCGGACGGCAGCTACGACCTCGCCGCGCGCTACCTGGTGGCCTGCGACGGGTCGCGCTCCGCCGTCCGCACGCTGATGGGGTTGGAGCTGGAGGGCGAGGCCTTCGAGGAGCGGTTCCTCATCGCCGACGTGGAGATGAAGGCGGATTTCCCCTCCGAGCGCTGGTTCTGGTTCGAGCCGGAGTTCCACCCCGGCCAGACGGCCCTGCTGCACAAGCAGCCCGACGACATCTACCGCATCGACCTCCAGCTCGGCTGGGACGCCGACCCGGAGGAGGAGAAGAAGCCCGAGAACGTCATCCCCCGCATCGAGAAGGCGGTGGGCGGGCGGCCCTTCGAGCTGGACTGGGTGTCGGTCTACTCCTTCCGCTGCGCGCGGCTGGCGCGCTTCGTGCACGGGCGGGTGATCTTCGCCGGGGACAGCGCCCATGTGGTGAGCCCGTTCGGCGCGCGCGGCGGCAACGGCGGTGTGCAGGACGTGGACAACCTGTGCTGGAAGCTCGCCGCCGTGCTGCGCGGCGAGGCCGGCCCGGCGCTGCTGGAGACCTACAACACCGAGCGCATCTATGCCACGGACGAGAACATCACCAATTCCTCCCGTTCGACCAACTTCATGTCGCCGCGCAGCCTGGCGGAGCGGCGCTTCCGCGACGGGCTGCTGGCGCTGGCGGACGATACCGCCTTCGCCCGCCCGATGATCAACTCCGGCCGGCTGTCGCGCCCCGCCTCGCTGGCCGGCTTGCTGGGCGAGTGTCCTGCCGCGGCCCAGGCGCCGCTCAGCCCCGGCGATCCCTGCCCGGACGCGCCGCTTCCGGGCGGCGACTGGCTGCTGTCCCGGCTGGGCGGCGGGCGCTTCCGGCTGCTCGCCATCGGCGCGCCGGCCCCGGCGGATGCGCCGGTGGAGGTTCTGTCGCTGCCGTGCGAGGGCGCGCTGGCCCGCCGCTACGGCCCCGGCCTGTTCCTCATCCGCCCGGACCAGCATGTGGCCGCGAGCTGGTCGGCCGGCCCCGGCGCGAGCGCAGCGGACATCGCCGCCGCGCTGGACGGCGCGCGCGCCTGCGCCGCCCGGAGGGAGGTCGCATGATGGACCCGCGCAGCTACAACCTCGGCGCCGAGGGTGATGCGATCTACGCCGAGCTCATCGCCCTGCACGAGGGCCTCTCCGAGGAGGAGAGCGCCGCGCTCAACGCCCGGCTGGTGCTCGTGCTCGCCAATGCCCTGGCCCGGCCGGAGGAGATCCGCCTGGCCTTTGCCGTCGCGTCCCGCGGAGCGGAGGCCACCGCACCGCGCTCGGGCTGAGCCCGGTGCGGAGCCGCGGGGCGGCGACACGGCGGTCGGGGGCTCGATGCCCCCGTCCGTCGTGCCCCCTCCGGGGGCGCCGCGCCGCCGCCCGCTTGCCTGCCTGCCGTGCCTGGCGACGCCTGGGCCGGCCCGTTTCTTTCCTGCCCCGGCCCTCCGGCCGCAAGACCAACCGATTGATTTCAGGGAGCCCCACAATGAAGAGCCTCATCTCGGCCGCCATCCTCGCCGCCAGCCTGATCGGCGGCGCCGGCACTGCCGCCTTCGCCGACACCGAACTGGTGCTGTCGAGCTGGCTGCCGCCGCGCCACCCGCTGGTGATCAACGCCATCCGCCCCTGGGCGAAGGAGGTCGAGGAGGTGACCCAGGGTCGCGTGAGCGTCCGCGTCCTCACCAAGCCGCTCGGCGCGCCGCCGGCGCATTTCGACATGGCCGCCGAGGGCGTGGCCGACATCACCTACGGCCTGCACAGCTTCACCACGGACGACCGGTTCGAGCGCTCGCGCATCGGCCAGTTCTCCTTCCTGGGCGACAGTGCGGAGGCCGCCTCCAAGGCCTTCTGGCAGGTCTACACCGAGGATCTGGACGCCGCCGCCGAGCACAAGGGCGTGCACCTGCTCGGCCTGTTCATGCACGGCCCCGGCCTCCTGCACCGCAACGGCCCCGAGATCACCACCCCTGCCGAACTCGCCGGCCTGAAGATCCGCACCCCCGGCGGCTACATCGCCGACCTGTTGCGCGACCTCGGCGCGAACACGCTCTTCATGTCCTCCCCGGAGGTCTACGAGAAGCTGTCGCGCGGCGTGATCGACGGCGTCGCCTTCACCTACGAGGCGCTCACCGCCTTCAACCTCACCGATTACGTGAAATCCTCCATGCGCGTGCCCGGCGGCATCTACAACACCACCTGGTTCCTGGTGATGAACGAGGGTGCCTGGGAGAAGATCTCCCCCGAGGACCAGGCCGCGATCGACAGGATCTCCGGCCTCGCCTTCGCCGGGCTCGCCGGCAAGGCCTGGGACGCCGCCGATGACGCGGCCAAGGAGAAGATCTCCGCCGCCGGCATCGACGTCTATCAGGCCTCGCCCGAGATGGTGAGCGCCATCAAGACCGCCGCGACGAAATACGAGGACGCATGGGCGGCCTCCGTGAAGGAAGACGGGTTCGACGGCACCGCCGCGCTGAAGCGGATGCGGGAGCTGTCCGGGGTCGGTGAATGAGCTTCATCGGACGCGGCGCGGCGGGGGGCCTGATGCGGGCGCTCGCCGCGCTGTCCACCGTGCTGATCCTGGCGCTCACCCTCGTCACCTGCGTGGACGTGGTCGGGCGCTACTGGTTCAACGCGCCGCTGCCCGGCGCCTTCGAGCTCACCGAACTGATGCTCGGGGCGCTGGTCTTTGCCGCCCTGCCGCTCACCACCCGGGACGGCGGCCACGTGGAGGTGGACCTGGTGGGCATGCTGATGGGCGCGCGCGGCGGAGCGGTGCTCACCGCCTTCGGCAATGTCTTCGCGGCGCTCGTGCTGGCGGTGTTCGCCTGGCGCCTTGGGGTGGAGGCGCTGCGGCTGGGCGAGGACGGATCGGTGACCAACGCGCTGCGGCTGCCCATGGCGCCCGTGGCCTGGTTCGCGGCCTTCGCCTGCCTGCTCTCGGCCGCCGCGGCCGTGGCGCGGGCGGGCGCCGCGATGTCCCACAAGGAACGACTGAATGACTGAATCCCTCGTGGGCTTCGCGGTCCTGCTGGTGCTGATCTTCGCCCGCGTGCCCATCGCCTTCGCGATGTCGGCGGTGGGGGTGGCCGGTTTCGGCTACATGCGCGGCTGGGACCCCGCCTTCTCCATGCTCGGGCGCACGGTGTTCGAGACGGCGCTGAACTATTCGCTCTCGGTCATCCCGCTGTTCATCTTCATGGGCAACGTGCTGGCGCGTTCGGGCTTCGCGCAGGGGCTCTTTGCCGCCGCCTACCGGCTGATCGGGCGGCTGCCCGGGGGGCTTGCGGTGGCGGCCGTGCTCTCCTGCGGCGGGTTCTCGGCGGTGAGCGGCTCGTCGCTCGCCACGGCGGCCACCATGTCGAAGGTCGCCATGCCCTCGATGCGCCGCTTCGGCTACGACGACGGCCTCGCCACCGGCGCCATCGCGGCGGGCGGCACGCTGGGCATCCTCATCCCGCCCTCGGTGATCCTGATCCTCTACGGCATCCTCACCGAGAGCGACATCGGCAAGCTGTTCATCGCCGGGATGATCCCCGGCCTGCTGGGCATCGCGCTCTACGTGGCGGCGGTGTTCGTCACCGTGCTCATCAAGCCGTCGCTGGCGCCGAAGGCCACCGGCGCACCCATCGCCCTCACCGGGGCGGACATCGTGGGCGTCCTCGCGGTGGTGGTGCTCTTCGCCGTCATCATGGTGGGCATCTACGGCGGGTTCTTCACCCCGATCGAGGCGGCGGGCATCGGCGCGGGCGTCTCGCTCGTCATCAGCTTCGCCCTGCGCAGGCTGACCCGGGAAGGCCTGTACGCGGCCTTCCTGGAGACGGCGGGCGCCACGGCGATGATCTTCGCGGTGATCATCGGCGCGGAAGTGTTCTCCAACTTCGTGAACTTCGCCGGCCTGCCGGACGCGCTGTCGGACTACATCCTGGACACCGGCTATTCCGCCTGGACCGTGATGGTGGTGATCCTGGTGATCTACCTGCTGCTCGGCTGCGTGCTGGAGAGCCTGTCGATGATCCTGCTCACCGTGCCGGTGTTCTACCCGCTGCTCTACACGATGGATTTCGGCGACAGCGTGCTGGCGGACCCGAACCTGGCGGTGATCTGGTTCGGCATCGTGGTGGTGGTGGCCACCGAGATCAGCCTCATCACGCCCCCGGTGGGCATGAATGTCTTCGTGCTGAAGGGGGTGCTGAAGGAGGTGCCGCTCACCACCATCTTCCGCGGCGTGCTGCCGTTCTGGGTGGCGGATATCGTGCGCATCCTGCTGATCACCTTCCTGCCGGTGATCTCGCTCTGGCTGGTGATGTAGCGGCCGGGCCGGGGGCCTCGCGCCCCTGGCCCGCCGGGCTCACTCGCGCCCCAGCGCCGTCTCGCGCAGCTCCGAGACGGCGTTGGCATGGGCATCGAACCCCTCGTATTCCGCGAAGCGCTTCGCCCAGGGCGCGAGCGTGGCATAGCCCTTCGGCGTCACGTGGCCCACGGAGATGCGCTTGAGGTAGTCATGCACCCCGAGCGGCGAATGGGTGCGGGCGGCGAAATTGGTCGGCAGCACCGCGTTCGGGCCCAGCACGAAATTCCCCAGCGCGATGGGCGTGTTCTCGCCCAGCAGGATCTCGCCGGCGTTGCGCAGCTGGCCGAGATAGCCGTAGGGGTCGTCGGAATGCACCACCAGGTGCTCGGGCGCATAGTCGTTCACCCAAGAGATGGCCTCCTCCATGGTCTGCGTCAGCAGGATGCCGCCGCGCGGGCCGCAGAGCACCTTTTGCGAGAACTCCACCCGCTGCGCGCCCATCCGGGCCCAGTAGCCGGGCAGCGCGGCGCGGGCGGTTTCGGCCACCTCCTCGGAGCAGGTGACCAGCCAGGACGCGCTGTCCGGCCCGTGCTCGGCCTCGTTGAGCAGGTCGAGCGCGCAGGCCGCGCCGTTCGCCGTGTGGTCGGCGAGCACGATGGCCTCCGACGGGCCGGCCGGCGTGCCGGGGTCGAGCCGGCCGGAGAGCAGGCTCTTGGCCGCCACCACCCAGGGGCTGCCGGGCCCGACGATCTTGAGGCAGCGCGGCACGGTCTCGGTGCCGTAGGCCACGGCCGCCACGCCCTGCGCGCCGCCGGCCTTGAACACCTGCTCCACGCCCGCGATGCGCGCGGCCACCAGGGTGGCGGCATCCACCTTCCCGTCCGGCCCCGGCGGGGTGATGATCACGGGGTTGGGCACGCCGGCCACCACCGCCGGAATGGCGGTCATCATCACCACGGACGGGAACGAGCCCTTGCCGCGCGGCACGTAGCAGGCCACCGAGTCGATCGGCACCACCCGGTCCCCGGCCCAGACGCCGGGGTGCATCTCCTTCATCCACATCTCCTCGGGCATCTGGGCCTCGTGGAAGCGGCGGACATTGTCGCAGGCGAATTCGAGCAGCTCGATCATCTTCGGGTCGAGTGCCGCGAAGGCCGCGTCGAAATCGGCCTTGGTGGCGGCGATGGCGTTCGCCTCCACCGGGGCGCGGTCGAGCTCGCGCGCGTAGCGGGCGAGGGCGATGTCGCCTTGGGTCCGCACCGCCTCGATGATCGGGCGCACCTTGTCGATGAACGGGGTGAGGTCGGATTCCGCCCGGCCCATCAGGGCGCGGCGGCCGGCATCGTCGATCTCGGAGAGGCGGTGGAAGGAGACGTCTGTCATGGCGCGGCTCATTTCGACTTGAGGAAGATCTCGAGCCCGACGAGCCGGTCCAGCACCCAGATCGCGGCAAGTGCCACCACGATGTAGACGACCGACACCGCGGCGAGATCCGGGGTGATGACGTTGCGGATGGAATTGTAGATCTGCACCGGCAGGGTGACGGTGCGGCTGTCGGTGAGGAACAGGCTCACCAGGAACTCGTTGAAGGCGAGGATGAACATCAGCAGCGCCCCGGTGATCACCCCCGGCATCACCGCCGGCAGGGTTACGGTGAGGAACACGGTGACGGGCGGCGCGCCGCAGTTCATCGCGGCATTCTCCAGCTCGGGGTCGAGCGCGTTCACCGCCGAGGAGACCGCCCAGATCATGAAGGGCAGGTTGATCAGGCACAGCGCCACGCCCACCGGCCAGAGCTGGCCGAGCACCCGCGCCTCGCCGAAGAGCATCATCATCGAGATGCCGGACACCACCAGCGGAATGGTGAAGGGCAGCAGCAGGTACACCTGGATGGTGCGGGCAAACCGCATCCGACGCCGCGCCAGCGCCAGCGCCGCCAGCGTGCCCACTGGGATGGCGAGCGCCGTGCAGAGCACGGAGACATAGGCCGTGCGCCCCAGGGCGGCGCGAAAGCCGCCCAGGTCCCACAGCGCGCGGTACCAGCGCAGCGACAGGCCCTCGGGCGGGAAGCGGATGATGTCGCCGGAAGTGAAGGAGGCGCCGATGATCACCAGCGTGGGCAGCGCCAGCGTCACCACCACCACGATGACCATGCTCCACAGCACCCAGGCCTTGCCGCGCCCGCTCCTCATGACCCGCTCCTCAGGCCCAGCGTGCCGGTGCCCGCCAGCCGGAACACCAGCGCCACGATCAGGCTGCCCACCGCCACCAGAACGGTGGAGAGGGCGGAGGCGAGGCCGGGGTTCGAGAGCTGGAAGAACATGTCGTAGATCGTGTTGGCGATGAAATCGTTCGTGCCGCCGCCGAGGATCTCCGGCATGGCGAAATCGGTGAGGGTGAGGGTGAACACCACCACCGAGGCGCCCACGATCCCCGGTTTCGCCATCGGGATCACGATGTGGCGGAAGGTGCGCAGCCAGTCCGCCCCGAGGGATTCGGAGGCAAGCTCCACCTCCTCGTGGATGGCGGTGAGCGCGGGGGCCAGCATCAGCACCGCGAAGGGTAGCATGTATTGCACCAGCCCGAAGATGACGGCGGGGTAGGTGTAGATCAGCGTGGCGGCCGGCAGGCCCAGCCCCTCCAGCGCCTGGTTCACGAGGCCCTGCTTGCCCAGGATGATCAGCCAGCCGTAGGCCCGCACCACCTGCCCGATGAAGAAGGGCAGGAACAGCGACACCAGCAGCAGCTTGCGCAGGGCGCCGGAGCGGGTGCGCACCATCACGTAGGCGTAGGGGAAGGCGAAGACGAGGGTGAGTGCCGTCACCAGCACCGCCGCGAGCAGGCTGCGCCAGAGCACGGCCAGGTAGACCGGCTTGTGCAGGATCGCCTCGTAGTTCCCGGCGGAATATTCCGCGCGCAGGCGGTAGGTGGCGGGGTTCAGCTCATGCAGGCTGTCGGAGACGAGATAGCCCAGCCCGATCAGCAGGATGCCGACCAGCAGCAGTGCGGGCGCGAGAAAGGCCCAGGGCGTGGCGCGGCGGAAGGCGGCGGGCCAGAGGGCGGCCGCCACCGCCTCCACGCGGTCCATCACCCGCCAGCGCAGCGGCAGGCGGTGGGCGGGGCTGGCGGGGCGCGGGGCGTCGGCGGTCATGTCTGTCCTCGTCGGGGCCCCGGCGCGGGGGCCGGGGCGCCGGGATGCGGGGTGGCCGGCCGGCCGCGCCCATGGGCAGGGCCGGCCGGCGCGAGAGGCGTCGGGCTCAGCCCTGGAAGATCTCGTTGAACTTCTCGAACCAGATCGGCTGGTTCTCCACCAGCACCGGCGAGGGGATGCTGACCAGTTTTGCGAAATCCGCCTCCGTGGTGGGGTAGGAGGGGTCGCCCACCAGGTCTGCCGGCGGCTCGATGCCCGGGAAGACCGGCGGCAGGCCGAGGGCGGAGCACCATTTCGCCTGGGCCTCCTTCGTGAGCGCGAAGTTCACGAATTCCTTCGCCCAGTACTCCTCGTTCGCGGGCAGGCCCTTGGGGATCCACAGCCCGTCGGTGTCGACCTTGCAGCCCTCCTGCGGCACGGTCCAGGCCACGTCGATGCCGTTCTGCTTCGCCGCGCGCGCGTTCACCGAGATGGTGCAGGCCACGTCGATCTCGCCGTTCTGGAACCAGTTGGTGAAATCCGCGTCCTCGCCCAGCAGCGGCTCGTTGGCCTTGAGCTTCTCGTAGAAGGCCCAGCCGGGGGCCATGTTGCCGGGGATGTCGGCGATGGTGCCGCCGCCGGCGAGCACCGAGATCGGGTTGAAGCCGATGCCGTCGTCATAGAGCGCGATGCGGCCCTTGAACTTCGGGTCGAGCAGCACGCTCCAGGAGGTGGGGGCGCCGTCGGGGAAGGCCTCGGGGCGGTAGGCGCAGACATAGACATAGGCGTAGGTGTTCACGATCGGGTAGCCGTCCAGCCCCACGGGTTTCGCGAGCGGCAGCAGGCCCTTGAGGTTGGAGAGGTCCGAGAGGTCCACCGTCACGCCGCGCAGGGCGGAGATGGTGGCGTTGGTGGTGGTGTCCCAGTTCACGTGGATCGGCGGGATGCGGCCCTGATCCACCGCAGCCCAGATCTTCGGCTTGATCTCGTTGTCCTCGGTGAAATCGTAACGCACGGGGATGCCGGTGGCGGCGGTGAACGGGTCGCCCACGCCCTCCTTCAGCGCGTCGCCCCAGGCGCCGCCCCAGGCGCGGACGATGATCTCGGCGGGCTTTTCCTGCGCGCGCAGCAGGCCCGGCACGGCGAGCACGGCGGCAGCCGCGGCACTGCCCTGCAGGAAGCGGCGGCGCGGCAGGGCGAGGTGGGTGATGTCTGTCATGATGCGGGTCCTGTTTCCTGTCGGGAAGTGTTTTCTGTGGTTTCTGTCGGGAAGACGAAGAGGTCGCGCGCGTTCCAGCCCAGGAGGACACGGGCGCCGATCTCGTGTTCGGCATGGGTGGCGGGGTCATGGTCGAACACCATGAGCGTGAGGTTGCCCAAGGGCGGCACGCGCACCTCGTAGACCAGCCGGTCGCCCTCGAAGATGCGCCGCTCGACGATGCCGCCGAGGGTGGTCTCCGGGCGGGGCGCGCCGGGGGGCAGGATGCGCACCTGTTCGGCGCGCAACCCGCAGTCCACCGCCGTGCCGGGCGCGAGGCTGGTGGCGGGGAAGCGGGCCGGCAGGCGCACGTCGCCCACGATGATCTCGTCGATGCCCTCCGGCGCCTCGGCCACCACGCCGGGAAACAGCGTGGTCATGCCGATGAAGCGCGCCACGAAACTGTTGGAGGGCTGGCGGTAGACGGCCGCCGGCGTGTCGGCCTGCTGGATGCGTCCCGCGTCCATCACCACCACCCGGTCCGACATCACCAGCGCCTCGCGCTGGTCATGGGTCACGTTGATGGTGGTGACGCCGAGCTCCTGCTGGATGCGGCGGAATTCCAGCTGCATCTCCTCGCGCAGCTTGCGGTCGAGCGCGGAGAGCGGCTCGTCGAGCAGGAGCAGGTCCGGGCTGAAGGAGAGCGCGCGCGCGATGGCCACGCGCTGCTGCTGGCCGCCGGACATCTCGTGCGGGCGGCGGCTGCCGAAGCCCTTCAGGCGCACCAGCTCGAGGTAGCGCTCCACCCGCTCGGGGATCTCCGCGAGGTCGAAGCGGCGCATCTTCAGCGGATAGGCCACGTTCTCCGCCGCCGTCATGTGCGGGAAGAGCGCGAGGCGCTGGAACACCATGCCGATGGAGCGGCGGAAGGGCGGCACGGCGTCGATCGCCTCACCGTTGATCAGGATGCGCCCCGAGCTTGGCCGGTCGAAGCCCGCGATCATGCGCAGGAGCGTGGTCTTGCCGCAGCCGGAGGGGCCGAGGATGGTGAGGAACTCGCCGCGCTCCAGCCGCACGGAGGCCTCGCGCACGGCGGCCGTATCGCCGAAGCGCCGGGTGACGGTGTCGATCTCGACCATCGGTGTCATGGATGCACCCTTCCTCGCGTCGGGCCGGCCGGCGGGCGAGCGGGCGCAGCCACCCCTTCCCCCCGCGGCGCGGCGGAGCTGTCCCGGCCCGCACCCCGACCCGGAGCGCGAGCTTTGCACCGGCTCCATAGCCTGTCAACGCATGTATATACAAGGTCTCTGCCGCGGCGCGTCATCCGCCCCCTCCCGCCGCGAAGTCGGAGGGGCGGATGCGCACCTGCACGCGGTAGCGCTCGCCGGGCTGGGAGAACCAGCCCAGCGTGACGATGCGCGCCCCCACCCAGGTGCGCCGGCGGATGCGCAGCACCGGCGCGCCGGGGGCGAGGCCGAGGTCGCGCTGCTCGGCCGCGTCGGCCAGCCGCGCCTCCACGACATGCTCCAGCTCCGAGACCGGGGCGAAGCGCTGCAGGTAATCGGCCATCGGCTCGGCGGAGAAATCCACCTCCAGCAGGTCGGGGGCGAAATCCGCGCGCACGAAGCGCCGCTCGATCTGCAGCGGCACGCCGTCCTCGTGGTGGACGAGATGCACATGCAGCAGCTCCTCGGCCGGCGACAGGCCCAGCAGCGCCGCCTCCTCGCCGGCGCGGCGGCGCTCGGCCACCACGGTGCGGCATGTGTGCCGGCCGCCGCGCTCGGCGATGGTGGCGCGGATGTCGCGCACCTCGGCGAGCGAGGGCAGGGCGCGCGCCTCGGCCACGAAGGAGCCCACGCCCTGCGTGCGGGTCACCAGCCCGTCGCGCGCGAGCTCGCGCAGCGCGCGGTTCACCGTCATCCGCGACACCGACAGCGCCTCCACCAGCGCGTGCTCGGAGGGCAGGCGGCTGCCCGGCGGGTAGAGGCCGGAGGAGATGCCGGCGGTGATATGCGCCTTCACCGCCTCGTATCGGGTGCCGCCGGACATGCTCAGATCGAGGCCATGTAGCCGCCGTCCACGAATAGGATCTGCCCGGTGACGTAAGCCGCCGCGTCGGAGGCGAGGAACACGCAAGTGCCCGCCACGTCCTCCAGCGCGCCGAAGCGGCCCATGGGGATCTTCGGCAGCATCCCTTCGCGCCAGGCGGCGTCGCGGTAGAAGGTCTCGGTGAGCTCGGTGCGGAAATAGCCCGGGCCGATGGCGTTCACGCGGATGCCCAGCGGCGCCCATTCGGTGGCAAGCGCCCGGGTCATGCCCAGCAGGCCGCTCTTGGAGGCGGTGTAGGCCGTGGCGGTGGGCACGCCCACGGCGGAGGTGAGCGAGCCGGTGTTCACGATGGCCCCCGGCCGCCCGGCGCGGGCGCGGGCGAAGCGCTGCGCGGTGAAGAAGGCGCCCTTGAGATTGGTGTCGAGGATGCGGTCCCACAGCGCCTCGTCCACGTCGAGCGAGGGGCAGACCTGCTCGGTGCCGGCGTTGTTGACCAGGATGTCGGGGGCGAGGCCCGCCTCCGCCAGCGCGGCGAAGAGCGCCTCGATGCTCGGCAGTGCGGCGGCATCGGCCGCGAAGCGGTGGCAGCTCCGGCCGAGGGCCTCCACCTCCGCCGCCGTCTCGCCCAGCGATGCGGTGTCGCGCGCCACCGCGATCACGTCGGCCCCCGCGGCCGCGAGCCCCGCCGCCATCGCCCGTCCCAGCCCGCGGCTCGCGCCGGTGACGAGGGCGAGGCGGCCGGTGAGCGAGAAGGGCATCTGCATGGGCTGTCTCCGGTGGTCAGCAGGGGCGGGAGGCGGCGAAGAACCGGGTGAAATCATCCTCGGCGCCGGGCGTGGCCGGGGCCTGCGCCGCGCGCACCGCCTGGGCGAAGCCGATGAGCGAGCTGGTGGGGTTGTGCGACGAGCCCTCGCCCGGCAGCAGGTTCATCACCAGCGTCGGGCAGGCGAAGAGCGCGGTGCGCACCTGCGCCTCCCAGTCCTCCGCCAGCGCGCCGCGGCGCTTGAGCTCGGTGAGGAGCGGGCGCCAGAAGCGCTCGGCCTTGGAGGCGAGGAAGGCCCGGCGCAGGGGCGAGAGCGCGTGCCCGGTCTCCACCACGATGCGCCCGCCCTCCAGCCGCGCGGTGGCGCGGGTGCGGGCGGCGCAGACATCCGGCTCGTAGAGCCAGAACGGGTGGGCGAAGATGTTGTGGAACGTGGCCTTCACCTCGGCCAGCAGGGCTGGCACCGCGGCATTGGCGAAGGCGGGGTCGAACAGGCTCAGATGCGCCGGCGCCCCCGGTGCCGCGGGGTGGAACCAGACATTGGCGTTATGCGCGTCGCCATGGGCGGGAAACACCGGGCCGGGGGTGAAGCGCGCCGGCGCCAGCCGCGTGATGGCGGTGGTGAACAGCTCCGCCAGCGGGGTGTCGTAGTCCACCCCGTCGATGCGCCAGGGCAGGGCGGCGATCTCGTCGAACGGCGCCTCGAGCCCGTGCCAGCGCACCTGGCCGCCGAGGTAGAAGCGCGCCACCCGGCCGCCGGGCGTGCTGTCTCCCGGCCGGTCCACCAGGCGGTTGTAGAAGAGCTGGTGCAGGGGCTGGGCGGCGGTCTCCGCCCGGGCATCGTCATGCAGGTGGCGCAGGGCGATCCCGGCGAAGGCGCTGTCGGCGGCAGCTTGCGCCGCGATCACGTCGGCCTCGGCACCCTCGGCCTCGCCCTTCTCGATGGCGGAGCAGAGGTCGGAGAGGCGGGGGATGTCCATGCGCTCGTAGACGAGGATCTGCCGGCCCGGGTGGGTCTCGGCAAACAGCGGCTGGGTGACGGGGTAGCCCGCCTCGGCCAGCACCTTCGCGTTGTAGTATTCCGAGACGCCCTCTTCCTCGCCCTCCTCCTGGTGGAACTTGAAGAAGAAGGCGCGGGCCCCGCCATCGGTGAAGAAGCCGTTCACCGAGTTCAGGCTGTAGCGGTCGGCGTTGATGGCGAGCGCCTGCGGGGCGAGGCCGGTCACCTCGCGGATCAGCCCGGCGAGCAGGCGCAGGGCCTCCGGCTGGTCATCCGCGGCAATGGCGGCGCGGATCTCGGCGGTGCCGGTCATGCGGCGCGCAGGTTGGGGGTGGAGCGGAGCAAGCAGGCCTCCCGGGCATCGGTTCGCCCGCGCGGCTGGATGCGGGACTGGGCCCAAGGATTGGATGTATAGACAAGTGAAGTCAACCCGCCGGAACGGGGATGGGCGCGGCCCCGGGGGGGGGCCGCGTCCGGGGCCTCAGGTCCCCTTCGGCAGGGCGTAGGCGATGATCGAATCGCCTGCCTTGGTGCCGGTGGAGCCGTGGCCGCCGGCGACGACGACGAGGTACTGCCGGCCGTCCTTGCCCATGTAGGTGGAAGGCGTGGCCTGGCCGCCGGAGGGCAGGCGGGCGCGCCACAGTTCGCGGCCCGTCTGCATGTCGTAGCCGCGCACGTAGTAGTCCATCGTGCCGGAGAGGAAGGCCACGCCGCCGCGCGTCACGATCGGGCCGCCGATGCCCGGCACGCCCATCTTGAAGGGCAGCGGGAGGGGCGACAGGTCACGCACCGTGCCGTTGCGGTGCTCGTAGACGGTCTTGCCGGTGGTGAGGTCGACCCCGGCCACGTAGCCCCAGGGCGGCTGCTGGCAGGGCAGGCCCAGCGGCGAGGTGAAGGCACCCATCTCGGAGGCGTAGCGCGCGCCGAAGTTCTCGTTGAACACCGGCTCGCCATCCTTCGTGACCATGCGCTCGGTCTCGTCCGGCCGCTCGATCAGCTTCGAGGTGAAGGCGAGGTAGACCGGCATGGCGAACATCATCTGCCGCTCCGGGTCCACCGCCACGGCGCCCCAGTTGAAGGTGCCGAAATTGCCGGGGTAGACGATGGAGCCGCTCAGGCTGGGCGGCGTGTAGCGGCCGTCATAGGTGAGCTCGTGGAAGCGGATGCGGCAGTAGAGCTGGTCCACCGGGGTGGCGCCCCACATGTCGGCTTCGGTGAGCTTCGGCGGGTTGAAGCTGACGGTGGAGACCGGCTGGGTCGGGGCGCTGAAATCGCCTGTCACGGCGCCCTCGGGGGCGGGAACCTCCGTCACGGGCAGCACCGGCTCACCGGTCTCGCGGTTCAGCACGAACACCTCGCCCTGCTTGGTGGGCTGCACCAGCGCGGGCACGGTGGCGCCGTCGATGGTGAGGTCGATCAGGCTGGGCTGGGCCGGCACGTCCATGTCCCACAGGTCGTGGTGGACGGTCTGGTACACCCAGCGCACCTGGCCGGTTTCCGCGTCCAGCGCGGTGACGGAGGAGGAGAAGCGCTCCACCGCGTCCGAACGGTTGCCGCCGAACTGGTCCGGGCTCTGGTTGCCCATCGGCACGTAGATCAGGCCCAGCTCGGGGTCGTAGGAGGACACGCTCCAGGAGTTGGGCGCGTTCTCGGAGTAGGTCTCGCCATCGGCGATGGGGGTGGTGCTGTCGGGGTTCTTCGAATCGAAGTTCCACACCAGCGCGCCGGTGTTGATGTCGAAGGCGCGGATCACGCCGGAGGGCGAGGTGGCCGAGACGTTGTCGTTCACCGTGCCGCCCACCACGATCAGGTGGTCGGTGATCAGCGGGGGCGAGGTGGAATAGGCCGAGCCGGGGGTGACGTTGGGCATGTTCGCCCAGAGGTTCACCGTGCCGTCGGCGCCGCCGAAACCCGGGCAGATCTCGCCGGTCTGCGCGCTGATCGCGATCAGGCGGCCATCGGAGGTGGGCACGAACAGGCGCTTCACGCAGGAGGCGTCGCTGCCCGGGGTGCCGGGGCGGTCTCGTGCGATCTGCGGGTTCGGGTCGCCCGGCTTCGCGTTGCCGGTCACCACGTTCTGCGGCACGCCGGCGGCCTGGGTGGTCACCTCGGTGTCGCTTTCCGCGAGGGCGGAGGCCTCGTCCTGCGGGGCGGCGCTGTCAGCGGCCTGCGGCGCGGCGGTGCCTGTCTCCGTGTCCGCGGTGGCGCCCGTGTTCGCGGCGGCGTCGGGCCCGGTGGTGGTGGCCGCGGCGGCGGGGGCCGGGGCGCGGCTGCCGTCGAAATAGGAGACCCCGCGGCAGGTCATGTGCTGCGTGGTCTGGCGCGGCGGCTTCTTCAGCTCGGGGTCGAAGCGCCATTTCTCCTGGCCGGTCTCCGGGTCCAGCGCGATGACGGTGGAGAAAGGCGTGCAGACATACATCGTGTCGTCGAAGACCAGCGGGGTGACCTCGTAGGTCGTCTCCACCGGGTCCGCGCCGGTGCGTTCCTGGCCGGTGTGATAGGTCCAGGCCACTTCCAGCTGGTCCACATTGCCGGGGGTGATCTGGTCCAGCGGGGAATAGCGCCGGCCGTAGGAGGTGCGGCCATAGGCCTGCCACTCGCCGTCCGGCACGCCGCCGGTCTCCACCTCCGCCCGGGCGTTCATGCGCTCGTTGGGAAAGGCGCCCGCGGTATCATGCGGGTCGATGCTCACGGCATAGCCCGCGACACCGGCGCTCACCAGCAGCGACAGGGCGAGGAAGCCGCCGGCAGCGCCCTGGCCCGAGCGGGCCTCCGCGCCGCGGCCGGCGAGGCGGATGGCGATGGCCGGGATCAGCATCAGGATGCCGAAGACCACCAGCAGCGCGCCGCGCGGGGCCAGCGCCCACCAGTCGAACCCGACCTCCCAGATCGACCAGGCCAGCGTGCCCAGCAGGGCCAGGCCGTAGAGCGCCAGCGCCGAGGGCGCGCGCGCCATGAACAGCCCGCCGGAAATTGCCAGAACCACCCCGAGCGGCATGTAGAACCACGACCCCCCGAGCCAGGCGAGCCAGGCCCCGCCGATGGCGAGAACCACCCCCAGGATCAGGACTAGAATTGAGACGATTGATCTGTACATGCGGGAGATCCCTGGCTGCTTCGAGAACGCGGCATCGGGCAGGCGCGCCCGGCCGTGTACTTCCTCAGGTGGGTCGGTGCGGCGATATGTCCAGCCCCTGGGCGGAACCCCGCTGACCGCCCCCGGCGGGTGGTTGCGTACGCCCGGGCGCCGCGCGGCTGCCGCAGTGCAGCAAGGGCCGCGTGCGCAGGGCTTCGGATACCGGACGGCGGCCGATCAGGCCGCCGCGGGATTTCGGCGGGAATCCGCCAGTGTCACCGCCCAGAGCCCCAGTCCGCCGAGCGCGAGGCAGGCGCCGACCCAGCCGATGGAGGGCCAGCCCAGCCCGCCGGCGATGGCGATGCCGCCCAGCCAGGGGCCGATCGCGTTGGCGATGTTGAAGGCGCTGTGGTTGAGGGCGGCGGCCAGGGTCTGGGCCTCCGCCGCCACGCTCATCAGCCGGGCCTGCAGCATGGTCGAGAGCCCGCCGCCGCAGCCGATCACGAAGACCACCGGCGCCATGCTCCACACCGATCCGGCGGTGACGGAGAAGGTCATCAGCGCCGCCGCGTTCACCAGAAGGGTGATGGCAATGGCCGGCATCATCGCCCGGTCGGCGGCCCGGGCGCAGACGATGGTGCCCACCGTCATCCCCAGACCGAACAGCGCCAGCATCGCCGGCAGCGCGGCGGGGGAGGCATGGGTGTAGTTGATGAGCGTGGAGCCGAGATAGGTGTAGACCGCGAAGATGCCGCCGAAGCCCACCGCCCCGATCCCCAGCGTGAGCCAGACCTGCCGGCGCCCCAGGGCGCCGAGCTCGCGCAGCGGGCTGGCGCCCGCCTGCGGCCGGTCATGCGGGGCATAGATCGCGATCAGCGTCGCCGTCAGCGCCGCGAGGCCGGCCACGATGACGAAGCCCGAGCGCCAGCCCGCCACCTGGCCGATGGCATTGGCCAGCGGCACGCCCACCGTGGTGGCGATGGTGAGCCCCAGCATCACCCGCCCCATCGCCTGGGCGCGCCTGTTCGGCGGCACGAGCGAGGCGGCCATCAGCGCCGCCACGCCAAAATAGGCGCCGTGCGGCAGGCCGGAGAGGAAGCGGAAGGCCACGAGCACGCCGTAGCTCGGCGCCAGCGCGCTCAGCCCGTTGCCGAGGGCGAAGAGCGTCATCAGCCCGATCAGCAGCACCCGGCGCGAGAGCTTCGCCGCCAGCACCGCGATCACCGGCGCGCCGACGCAGACCCCGAGCGCATAGGCGCTGATGGCGGTGCCGGCGGTGGGTTCGTCGATGCCGAAGTCGCGGGCGTAGAACGGCAGCAGGCTCATCGCGGCGAATTCCGTGGTGCCGATGGCAAAGCCGCCGACCGCGAGCGCCAGGGTCAGCAGCAGGGGATGCGCCGTGGCGGCGCCGCGGGCGGAAGCGGTCATCTCTGGGTCCTCGGACGGGTTCGGCTCCACGGGCGGGGCCTGGACATGGGGCGGGCCTGCGCGCCGCGCGGCAGTGCACAAGAGGCCGTCGACAGCTCCGGCGCCGGACCGGCCACGTGCTGTCGCCCCATCCGGGGCCCGGCGGAGCGAACCCCTTGAGCTGCCGTGCGAAAACTCTGGCGAGCCGTCAGAATGGCGCGGATCTCGCGCGGGCTCAAGCCCCGTCTTGCAGCGCAACAGCCGCGCCGACGCCGCGGGGCGATGGGCGGTACCCCCCGGAACGCCTCGGTCCGGGAGGCGATGCCCTCGCCCGCCGCCGCACCTGCCTCCCGCCCGGGGACTTGAGGCGCGCCGGGGCGCGGGGGTGGCCGATTCTCCCCTTGGCAGGTGTTCGCGCTGGCGCGGGGTGGTTGGCGGGATGAGGGCCGCGAGACCGTACCGGGTCCGGGAAATCGCATGGGTCGGTTTCCGGGGGAGGCCGGCGGGTTTCAAGGGCCTGCGCACGCAGCCGTGAACGCGGATCCGGGCGCTGCAAGGGAACGTCCGGCGGCCCGCCCGTGTTGGTTCGGCGAAACGAAAGGAGACATCCCATGGCAGATCTCGAACGTATCAAGTCCGATCCGCAGGCCGGTTTCTGGAGCCAGCTCGGCGAGAGCCGCGCCGTGATGCTGGGCGCGCCGGATGCCGGCCACCACATGCAGCCGATGACCCCGATGGCCGCCCCCGAGGAGGGCGCGATCTGGTTCTTCGCCACCCGCGATTCCGACATCGCCCGCCAGTCGCGCGGCGGAGCCCACGTGCACATGTGCCTGATGGGCGAGGGCGCGGACTACTACGCCTGCATCGAGGGCAAGCTGGAGGAGACGGAGTCGCGCGAACACGTGGACCGTTTCTGGTCTCCCGCCGTTGCCGCCTGGTACCCCGAGGGGCGCGACGACCCGGAGCTCGCCCTGCTGCGCCTGCGCCCGGCCAGCGGCCGCGCCTGGGCCAGCACCGCCAGCGGCGCGCGCTTCGGCCGCGAAGTCGCGAAGGCGAACGAGACCGGAACCACCCCGGACGTGGGCGTGGTGACCGACCTCACCTTCTGAGGCCGTGGCGCCGGACGGGCGGAGCGCCCGGGAGCGGCGCCGCTCGCGCGAGAGACGGAAGCCGTGGCACCTCCCCGTTGCGGGAGGTGCCGCGCCCTGCGCAGGACTGGTGACGGCGGCTGTGCGTGGTCGCCCCGCGGGCCGCGAAGGGGCGGCGGGGCGCGCCTGTGGGGGGGGGCACGCCCGGTGCCGGGCGCCGCCGGCCTGTCAGAGGGCCAGCGTATCCCACAGCAATTTGAGGTTCAGCACCACGATCAGCCCGGCCACCGCCCAGGCCACCACGCCCGTGGCGCGCGAGACCACGAGGGTGCCCATCAGGCCGCGGTCGGTCACGAAGCGCACCAGGGGGATGACCGCGAAGGGCAGCTGCATGGACAGCACGACCTGGCTCAGGATCAGCAGGTCGCTGACGCCGCGCGAGCCGTAGAGCCATGTCACCACCACCACTGGGATGATCGCCAGCGCGCGGGTGAGCAGCCGCCGCGCCCAGTGCGGCAGGCGGATGCGCAGGAAGCCCTCCATCACGATCTGTCCGGCCAGCGTGGCGGTGACGGTGGAATTCACCCCCGAGGCCAGCAGCGCCACGGCGAAGAGCGTGGAGGCGATGCCCAGCCCCAGCAGCGGCGAGAGCAGGCGGTAGGCGTCCTCGATCTCGGCCACGTCCTCATGGCCGGTGCCGTGGAAGGCGGAGGCGGCCACGATCAGGATGGCGCCGTTCACGAACAGCGCCAGCATCAGCGCGATGGTGCTGTCGGTGACGGCCCAGCGGATGGCCTCGCGCTTGCCGGCCTCGGTGCGCGGGTAGGCGCGGGTCTGGACGATGGAGGAATGCAGGTAGAGATTGTGTGGCATCACCGTGGCGCCGATGATGCCGATGGCGATGTAGAGCATCTGCGGGTTCTTCACGATCTCGCCCGAGGGCACGAAGCCCTCCAGCACCGCGGCCAGCGGCGGGGCCGCGGCGACGAGCTGGATCGCGAAGCAGACCGCGATGATGCCCAGCAGGGCGATCACGAAGGCCTCCAGCCGGCGGAAGCCGCGGTTCATCAGCAGCAGCACCAGGAAGGCGTCCAGCGCGGTGAGCAGCGCCCCGGCCACCAGCGGGATGCCGAACAGCAGTTGCAGCGCCACCGCGGTGCCGATCACCTCCGCCAGGTCGCAGGCGATGATCGCCAGCTCGCAAGCCAGCCAGAGCGGGATGTTGATGATCGGCGGATAGGTGGCCCGGCAGGCCTGCGCCAGGTCGCGCCCGGTGGCGATGCCCAGCCGCGCCGCCAGCGCCTGCAGCAGGATGGCCATCAGGTTCGAGATCATGATGACCGAGAGCAGCGTGTAGCCGAATTGCGCGCCGCCCGCGAGGTCCGTCGCCCAGTTCCCGGGGTCCATGTACCCCACCGAGATCATGTAGCCCGGCCCGATGAAGGCGAGGAGCCGCCGCATCCAGGACCCGCCCACCGGCACCCGCACCGACGCATGGGCCTCCGAGAGGCTGGGCACGTCCTCTGCGGTCGCGCGGGCCAGGTGCCAGGCGCGGCGGGGGGGGGCAGTGTGCTCGGTGCGGGACATGCTGGCTCCGGTGCGGTTCGACACGACAGGGTTACGACTGGTGCATAAGGTATGCAATAGGCTATATTCGGCCATCCCTGACGTGACATCGCCGGCGATCCGCGCGAGAAGGGGCGGGACGAGCGGGCGCAGGCCGCAGGCTCCCCGGTTGAACGGCAGACGAGAGGTGCCAGCATGCGACAGGTCCACAGGCAGGCCCCGCCTCCCGAGGCGCCGCTACCCGATGCGCAGGCCCAGTGCGAGGGCTTCCGCCAGACCCGTGAGGCCCGGCGCAACGCGTTGGTGGAGGATTATGTGGAGCTGATCGCCGGGCTGATCCGCGAGCGCCAGGAGGCGCGGCAGGTCGACATCGCCGCGCGGCTCGGCGTCTCGCAGCCCACTGTGGCGAAGATGCTGGCGCGGCTGGACGAGGAGGGGCTGGTGTCACGCCGGCCCTATCGCGGCGTGTTCCTCACCCCGGAAGGCGAGGCGCTGGCCGAATCGATCCGCCTCCGGCACGAAACCGTGGAGGCCTTCCTGCTCTGGCTGGGGGTGAGCGCGGAGACCGCGCGCATCGATGCCGAGGGGCTGGAGCATCACGTGAGCGACGAGACGCTCGTCGCCTTCCGTCGCGCGATGGCGGAGCGGGAGCCTTCCGCCGCCGACCGGCCCGGCTGACGCGGCACGGGCCTCGGGCCGCACGTCACCGGTCCCGGGCGACAGGCCGGGAGGCCCGGGGCCTCCGGCACGGCGGCGGAGGCTCCGCGCGCCGCCCCGGAAGCGGGTGGGATCAGCCGCGCAGCGGCTTCAGCGCCCCGGTCCAGCGGGCGAGTTCGTCCAGCATCACCTTCGCGCTCTGCACCTGGATGTCACCGGGGGTGAACACGCCGTCCTTCACCTTCTCGGAGACCATGGGCACCAGCACGCTCTCGACCAGCGGCACCACCTTCAGCACGTTCAGCGTCGGCTTCACATGCTCGACGGCCCGCATGCCGCCGGAGACGCCGGCATAGCTCACGAAGCCCGCCGGCTTGTAGTTCCACTCGGTGTACACGTAGTTCAGCGCGTTCAGCAGCGCCGGCGTGGTGCCGTAATTGTATTCCGGCGTCACGAAGACGAAGGCATCGGCGGAGGCCACGCTCGCAGCCCATTTCTTCGTGTGCTCGTGCGCGTAATCCTGCAGGCGGGGGTGCTTCGGCTCATCGTAGACCGGGAGGTCGAACTCCGCGAGATCCACGAGATTGGCCTCGAAGCCGGGGTGCGCCGCGGCAACCTCGTGGAACCATTTCCCGACGGAGGCGCCGACACGGCCGGGGCGGGTGCTGGCGACGATGATGTTGAGGCGTGAGGTCACGACGGAATTCCTTCAGCTGTTCGGACGTGTTCGATTGCACCGCACCATATGGCCGCGGCACCCGGAGCCGCAAGAAGGCACACAAAGGGTACCGGGGCCGCCCGGGGGCGGGAACGGAACGTCGCCCGCGCCGGGGCAGCGGGCTTTCCCCTCCGGCGGCGGGGGCCGCCGGAGGGGAGGAGCGGTCAGGCGATCGAGAGCTTCACGTCGATGTTGCCGCGGGTGGCGTTGGAATAGGGGCAGATCTGGTGTGCGGCATCCACCAGGGTGCGGGCGGCCTCCGGCTCCAGCCCCGGCAGGGTGACTTCAAGGGCGATCTCCAGCCCGAAGCCGCCTTCCGAGCGCGGACCGATGCCCACGGTCGCCGCGACGCTGACATCCGCCGGCACCCTGGTGCCCACCTGCGGGCCGGCCACCTTCATCGCGCCGATGAAGCAGGCGGCGTAACCGGTGGCGAAGAGCTGCTCGGGGTTCGCGCCCGTGCCGCCGGCGCCGCCGAGTTCCTTCGGGGTGCTCAGCTTCACGTCGATGGTGCCGTCGAGCGTGGCGGAGTGGCCGTCGCGGCCGCCGGTTGCGCGGGCGGTGGTCTGATAGAGAACGGTGGTGGTCATGGCTCGGGTCCTTTTCGTCCGGCGCCTGCGCCGGGGTGCTGAGAAACGGCTGCACGATCATATCGTGTGCGATATAAATAGCAGCGCTTTCCCGCAGGTCAAGAGCTTGCGATCATGTCGCGTGCGAAATATTTCAGGGGGGCCTCCTGCCACGCGGGCATGGGGGCACCCGCGCCACAGCCCCCGGCCCCTCCGGGCGTGCCGGAACAGGAGAAGGATCATGCCCGTGCCCGATCACGAAACCGAAGCGTTCCCGTCGCTGGACCAGTTCCTGTGCTTCTCGGTCTATTCCACCGGCCATGCGTTCAACCGGCTCTACAAGCCGCTGCTGGACCCGCTGGGCCTCACCTATCCGCAGTACCTGGTGATGGTGGTGCTCTGGGAGAGCGCCGGCGACATCACCGTGGGGGAATTGGGGCGCCGGCTTGCGCTCGAATCGAGCACGCTCACGCCGCTGCTCAAGCGGCTGGAGGTGGCGGGGCGGGTGGAGCGGCACCGCGATGCGCAGGACGAGCGCCGGGTGCGCATCCGCCTCACCCCGGCCGGGCGCGCCCTGAAGGACAAGGCGCTGGAGGTGCCGGCCTGCGTCTATGAGGCCACGGGGCTGAGCGTCGAGCGGCTGATCGCGCTGCAGCGCGACCTGGAGACCCTGCGCAAGTCCCTGCTGGCGCGCGAGGCGGCCCCCGCACCGGCCTGACCTGCCCCGGGCGGCCCCCGCACCGGCCTGACCCGCGCCGGGCGGCCGCCCGGCCCGGCGCGCGCTCGGGTCCGACCCGGCAGCCGCGGCACCCCCCGCGCGCCCCGGTTCGGGCTGCGCGGGTGCCTTGGTGTCGGGGAAGGCCGGCGCGCCCGGACCGCGATATGCGGGGGCCTGACCGTCGAGCAGCATCCGCCGCGTAGCTGCGTGTCGGACGTCTGCGCGGCGGACACCTGCCTGCCGGACACCCGCGTGGCGGACTGACGCGCGCGGGACGCCTGCGAGGCCGCGCACGCGAGCTGTCGCACGCCGTTATCCCCAGGGCCCAACGCCCAGAGGCACGTGCCGCCCGGGCCGGCCCGCCGGTGCGCGGCCTTCGCCGCGGGAAAGGCCAGGGGCCCACGGGACATGTGCCGCAGGCGCTCCGCCCCGCGGGACGAAGGCCTCTCCTCCGGCCCTGCTGTCAAGGCCGGAAGGGTCGTACGACCATTTGGCAATTCTTCCGAATCCGGCCCGGGTCTAGCGTCGGGCCAAGGCACAATGCGGGGGTAACCCGTTCTTCAGGGAGGTCAGACCATGAGCGTATCGATCCACCCCTCCGTCGACCACGGAGTGCCGCAGGGCACGCCCGGGTTCTCGGGCGGCAAGCTTCACTGCAACTGCGCGACCGACAAGGTGGAGGTGACCGTTACCTCCGACTGCGCGCACAACCACGTCTGCGGCTGCTCCAAGTGCTGGAAGCCCGAGGGCGCCACCTTCGCCCAGATCGCCGTCGCGCCGCGCGAGAACGTGAGCGTGACCGCGCATCCGGAGAAGCTGGTGATCGTGGACGAGACCGCCGCCATCCAGCGCCATGCCTGCCGGGACTGCGGCGCCCACATGTACGGGCGCATCGAGAACACCGGCCACCCGCTCTACGGGTTCGACTTCTTCCACACCGAGCTTGCCGACGTGCAGGGCTGGTCGCCGCCCACCTTCGCGGCCTTCGTCTCCTCGATCATCGAGACCGGGACGGACCCCTCGAAGATGGACGCGATTCGCGGCCGGCTGCGCGAGCTGGGGCTGGAGCCCTATGACGTGCTCTCGCCACCGCTGATGGATTTCATCGCCAGCCAGGTCGCCAAGCAGAAGGCGGCGGCCTGAGCGGCACCAGGGGTCCCTGTCGGCGGCGGGGTCGGGGCGGCGTGACAGCCGCACCGGCCCCGCGGTCATTGCGGGCCTTCTGCAGGTCTCCGTCCCCCGGCGCGAAGCAGGCCGCGTAAATCGGGCCCGACACTTCTGCACCAGTGTAATTTTCTTGTGCGGTTCGGGGCCGGGCGTTACGCTTTCTTCAAACAACTATAAATTGAGGAAACGCCCAATGCTTCTGCGGTGCGATGCGCCGGACGGCTCGGAAACGAGCCGTCCCACCCATCTTTCCGTCCGCCGGGCCTGTACCGACGCGGACGACGCATTCATTGCCATTCGCGAGATTCGCCACCGGCTGGGCTCCGACCCCATGGCGCTCGTGCTGTTGTTCGTTTCACCGAAATACGATCGGGGCGCGGTTACGGCCGCGCTGGCAAAGCTCTTTGACGGCGAGCACGTGGTCGGCTGCACCACGGCAGGCGAGATCTGCGCGCATGGCTACGGCGAGGGCGGCATCACCGCGGCGGGGTTCCTGGCCCGCGATTTCACCGCCGCCACCCGGCTGATCCCCGATCTCAGTGCCTTCGATGCCCGCCAGACCACGATGAGCGTGCTGGACCTGCGCGCCCGTGTCGCCTCCGAGCGGCCGGACTGGCACAGCGAGTTCGCCATGTTCCTCGGCGACGGGCTCAGCCGCAAGGAGGACCAGGTGATCGCCACCCTGTCGCGCAACCTCGGGCAGACGCCGCTGTTCGGCGGCTCGGCGGGCGACGGCATGGACTTCCGCCAGACCTTCGTGCTGCAGGGCGGGCGCTTCCACACCGACGCGGCGCTGATCACCCTGGTGCGCACGCGCTGCGGGGTGCGGGTGTTCCGCTTCGACCACTTCACCCCCACCACGGCCCAGATGGTGGTGACCGAGGCGCTGCCCGGCGAGCGGCTGGTGCGCGAGATCAACGCCGAGCCGGCGGCGCAGGAATATGCCCGGATGGTCGGGCTCGACCCGTCGCAGCTTTCGCCCCGGGTGTTCGCCGCGCATCCGGTGGTGATCCGCCACGGCGGCAGCCATCACGTGCGCGCCATCCAGAAGGTGGAGGAGAACGGCGACCTGCGCTTCTACAGCCCGGTGGACGAGGGGCTGGTACTCACCATCGCCGAGGCCGGCGACATGGCCGCGCATCTCGATCAGGCGCTGTGCGGGCTGGCCTCGCCCGAGCCGCCCCAGGCCATCATCGGCTGCGACTGCATCCTGCGCCGGCTGGAGGCGGAGGAGAGCCAGGCCGTGGGCGAGGTGTCGCGCATTCTCGCCCGCCACGGGGTGGTGGGCTTCAACACCTACGGCGAGCAGTTCGACATGCTGCACGTGAACCAGACCCTGACCGGGGTCGCGATCTACGGCGCCGGGGAGTGAGGCCGGGAAGCGGCGCTGAGCCGCCAGGAGCCCGCCGGGGGTGTCACGCCTGAACGGCGTGCTCAGAGACGCTGTGGCGGGCTGGCAGCGCGACCCGAAGCGCCCGTTCTCCGGGCCGATCCCACGGGCGCGACGGGCCACGGGCCGCCGTGGCTGAGGCCGCGTATCGCCGGGCGCGGCGCGTGCCCCGGAGCGCGCCGGGTCACGGGATGTGGTTCAGCCAGGCCGGGTCCGAGAATTTGCCGCGCGCCAGTTCCTGCGCGGCGGCGTATTCCTCCGCGGTGATGTCGCCTGGCGTGCCGCCGTTGAGGTCGACGAAGACCTCCTTCATCCGGCGGATCACCTCGGTGCGCTCCAGCCCGGTCTGGCTGCGCACCGGGTCCACGCGCTTCGCGGCGCTGGCGATGCCCTTGTCGGAGAGCTTCTCGCGGCCGATGCGCAGCACCCGGGTCATCTTCGCGGCGTCCATGTCGTAGGCCATGGTGACATGGTGCAACACGGTGCCGTTGGCGTAGCGTTTCTGGGCGGCGCCGCCGATCTTGCCCTTCGGGCTCGAGATGTCGTTGAGCGGCTTGTAGAAGGCGTCGATGCCCACGGCGGTCAGGGCCTTGAGCACCCAGGCGTCGAGGAAGGCGTAGGAGTCCGCGAAGCTCATGTCGCCCACCAGCTCGCCCGGCGCGTAGAGCGAATAGGTGATCGCGGTGCCCGGCTCCACGAACATCGCGCCGCCGCCGGTGACCCGGCGCACGATCTCCACCCCCATCTCCGCCGCCGCGTCCAGGTCCACCTCGTTGCGCAGCGACTGGAAGTTGCCGATGATGATCGCCGGGCGCTCCCACTCCCAGAAGCGCAGCGTGGGCGCGCGCTGCCCGCTGGCCACGGCGCGGGCCAGCACCTCGTCGAGCGCGAGATGCATGGCCGGCGTCTGTGGCCCGCTGTCGATGATCTGCCACTCGAAGTCGCGCCAGCCGCGGCTCACCCCCAGCGCGCGGCGCACGGCGATGGCGATCGATTCGGGCGTGAAGCCCACCAGCGTCGCGTCCGGGCGCAGCCCGGCGCGCAGGGCGGCCACCATCTCCTCCGCCGGGGCCGTGCCGGGCAGACCGTTCAGCGCGGCGCGGATGTCGTCCAGCGCCCCATCGGGTTCCAGGAAGAAATCGCCGGAAATCTGCACATCGGCCAGCCGCCCGTCGCGCAGTTCCACGTCCGCGACCACCAGCTTGCCGCCCTGAACCTTGTATTCGCCATGCATGCGCCGGCCCTTTCCTGTCTCGCGCCCCCTCCGTGGGGCGGCGTGCGATCCGTTTCCGCCACGCGCAGCGTGCGTTTCCTTCGGGCGCGCGGGGCGTGCAATCTGGTGTCGCCACGCGGGGCGTGCAAGCCGTTTCGCCGCGCGGTGCGCGCAACCATGCAGCCACCCGGCGCGCATCAATCCCGATCCACGCAGAGGGTGCCCGCGTCACGCCCCCACGCGCCGCCCGACCATGGAGCGAAACGCCGCCGATGCCCAGAGCCGATCGTGGCGCGCCGCCACGCGGGCGGGCAATCGCGCGCGGGCCGGCGGCGCGGGCTCCATGTCTGCGAGGTGGACACGGAGCTTGGCGTGCGCATCGACAGACCCGATGTCGGCTCCGCGCACACGCTGGCCGTCTCGTCCGGGGCCTTCCTGTTTCCGTCCCCGTCCCGCGACCGGGACGGAGACGTCCACCTCGTGAGCCGCGCCGACCCGGGCCGCACAGTGCTCCTCACCGGCATGCTTCCCGAAGGCGCCTCCTTCGAGGAGGCGCTGCTCATCGGCGAGGGCGCGCGGATGCATGCGGTGACCGAGACGGCCTGGTTCTGCGCCGAGGTGCCTGCGCTCGCCTGAGCCTCAGCCCGCGGCGGCCTCCACCGCGAGGCGGCTCGCCTGGATCCAGGCGAGGATCGAGCGCAGGGTCTGGGGCTGCAGCGGCTTGTGCAGCAGGAGGGTGTTGGTGCCAGTGGCAAGCGCGCGCAGCTCCTCCGAGCGGTCGGCGGTGATCAGCACCGCCGGCACATGGCCGTAGCAGGCGCGCAGGGCGAGGATCACGTCGAGCCCTGTCTCGTCATTGTCGAGGTGGTAATCGGCGAGGATCACGTCGGGCGCGAGGCCGAGGTCGGTGACGGCGGCGAGCGCCTCCTCCGCATTGGCCGCGTCGAACGGGCTCACGCCCCAGTTCTCCAGCATGGTCATCATCGCCACGCGGATCTCGGCGTCGTTCTCCACGATCAGCGCCATCATGTCGGTGAGGTCGGCGGCGAGCGGGCCCGGCCCGTGCTCCTGCGCGCCGTCCTGCGCGGTGGCGGCATGGCCCAGCGGCACGGTGACGGCAAAGCACGTCCCCCGCCCCTCGATGCTGGTGAGGGTGAGCCCGTGGCCCAGCAGCGTGCAGGCGCGCTCCACGATGGCGAGGCCCAGCCCCATGCCGGGCGGCGCGCCGGGCGAGGTGTCGAGCCGCTGGAACTCCTGGAACACCTCGCGGGTCTTGTCGGGCGGGATGCCGGGGCCGGTGTCGCGCACCTCGATGCGCAAGCTCCGCCCCTCGCGCCGCGCGCCCACCAGCACCTTGCCTGTGCGGGTGTAGCGCAGGGCGTTGCTCACCAGGTTCTGCAGGATGCGGCGCAGGTAGGAGGGGTCGCTCTCCACCGGCACGGAGCAGGGCACCACGCGCAGATCCAACCCCTTGCGGGCCGCCGTCTCGCGGAATTCCTCGGCGAGCGGGCGCAAGAGGCGGTCGAGCGGGAAGGAGGAAATGTCGGTGGTCGCGGCGCCCGCGTCGAGCTTGGAGATGTCGAGCAGGGCGCCCAGGATGGTCTCCACGCTCTCGAAGGCGTTCTCGATGCGCCCGGTGATCGCCTGCTGGCGGGCGTCGAGCGCGGTCTCGCCCAGCGAGGCGATGAAGAGCTTGGCTGCGTTGAGCGGCTGCAGCAGGTCATGGCTCGCCGCCGCCACGAAGCGCGACTTGGAGGCATTGGCCCGCTCCGCCTCGTCGCGCGCCGCCGACAGCTCCTCGGTGCGGGCCAGCACCCGGGCCTCCAGCGTCTCGTTGGCGAGGTGGATGGCAGCCACGGCCTGGCGCTCGGCGGTCACATCGGTGAAGGAGATCACGAAGCCCGCCTGCGGCGTCTCCTGGCAGAACACGTCGAGGATGAGCCCGTTCGCGCGGTGCAGCTCCAGCTTCAGCGGCGGGCGGCCGGGCGGGCGTCGCACCCATTCGAGCAGGCGCTCCGGGTCCGCCTCGCCGCGCAGGGCCTGGTCGGTGGAGAAGAAGGCGGCGATGGCCTCGAAGCTGATGCCCATGCGCAGCAGGCGCGGCGGCGGCTGCATCAGCTCGCGCAACCGGTCGTTCCAGCCCACCATGCGGTGGCGCCGGTCGAAGATGCCCACGCCCTGGTTGATGTGGTCCAGCGTGGCGCGCACCAGGCGCGACTGGTCGTCGAGCAGCTTGTCGCGTTCCTGGCGCTCCAGCCGGATCATCTCGGTGACATCGGTCTGCAGGATGGCGGTGCCGTTGTCGGGCGTGCGCTGCTCGGAGACCTGGATCCAGCGGTCCCCCGTGAGCTCGACGTTGAAGTTCACGTGGCGCTGCTGGTGGGCGCGGGCGCGGCGCTCGGCCCACATGGCGCGGGTCATGCCCTCGGGCAGCACCAGGCAGGGGCTTTCGGCCACGATGTGCACGTAGGTGGTGAAATGCAGCCCCGGCGCCATGCGCTCGCGCACGTCGGGCAGCGAGATGGAGAAGCGCGAGTTGCGCATCACCAGGTTGTCCTCGCTGTCGAACAGCGCGAAGCCCTCGTGCACCGCCTCCAGCGCGTTGGCGAGGTCGGCACGGGCGCGCTCGGCCTCCAGTTTCGCCGCCGAGAGCCGGGCGTTCGACTGGTTGAGGAGTTCCAGCGTCTCTTCCAGGTCGCGGGTGCGGGCGCGGATCTGCGCCTCCAGCGCCATCGCGGTCTGGGTGTGGAAATAGCTCGGGTCGCCCGCCTCGCTCTCCTGCTCGACGCGCCGCATCAGCGCCGCGGTGATCTTGCGCAGCTTCTCGTTCTGACGCTCCAGGCTCTCGCCCGGGCTGACCAGTGGTCCGGCCATCAGCCCTTTCCTCCCTTGTTGCGGAAAGGCTGCCCTACTGCGTCGGCGGGTGCAAGATGGATGCGAAACGGGCCTGCTGGGCGATGAGCACCGCCTGGGTGCGGCTCTGCACCCCGAGCTTGCGCAGGATGGCGGTGATATGCGCCTTCACCGTGGTCTCGGCGATGGAGAGCTCATAGGCGATCTGCTTGTTCAGCTTGCCCTCGCAGACAAGCTGCAGGATGCGGCCCTGCTGGGGCGTGAGGTCGGCGAGGCGGGCCACCGCATTGCTTTCCGGGCCGCGCTCGGTCTCCGCCTCGGCCGGGGGGCAATAGCCGTCGGGCGTGTAGGAGCCGCCGTTCCAGATCTCGCGGAAGGCGGAAACGAAGACATCGCGCCGGCTGTCCTTGGGCACGAAGCCCGCCGCGCCGGCCTGCACCACCGAGGTCACGATGCGGTTGTCCGACATCGAGGAGACCACGATCACCGGAATGCCCGGCACCGCGCCCTTCAGCCGGATGAGCCCGTCCAGCCCCGCGACGTCCGGCAGGTTCAGGTCGAGCAGGATCGCCTCGGGCGACAGGCCGCCCGCCAGCATCTCCAGCGCCTCCGACAGCCGCGAGGCCGTGGCCACCTTCGCGACGCCGAGCGCACTCTGCAGGGTCATGGACAGGGCTTCGCAGAACAGCGGATGATCGTCGATGACGAGAACTTCGCTGACGGTCATGCCCTGGCTCCTCCCGGTGTGCACGGCTGGTGGTTGCATGGGCAGTATCCTGTATCTCGTGGCTTTGTGCGACAGCCTAGCACAGGCGTTTCGCGCCCGGCCCTACGACCAAGGGTGGAGGCCGCCATGCGCCCTTGGTCGTATTTCGCCGCACCGGCAGGGTGATAGCCTCTCAGGCGGTGCCGGTTTCGCCCCGGTCGTGAGCAGGCGCAGCGCCAGGGCCCGGAGCCAGGCGCCGCACCCCTGCGGCAGCACCTCCGGCCGGGGCCGGCGCCGCGGGAACCAGACGAGGGAGGACGACATGCGGCTGATCGGCAGGCGCGGCCTTGTGGCGGGCCTCGCGCTCGGGTTGCTCGGCGCGGTGCTTGCGGCCGGCGGGGCCGGCGCGCAGGACAGGGTGCTGCGCCTCGCGCTCCTGCAGGTGGGCACGGTGACCTGGGAGGCGGAGACCATCCGCGCGGAGGGATTGGACACCGCCCGGGGCTTCCGGCTGGAGGTGCTGCCCATGGCCGGCGAACAGGCCGCGCGCGTGGCCTTCCAGGCCGGCGGCGCGGACACGATGGTGGCGGATTTCATCTGGGTGGCACGCCAGCGCGCGGCGGGGCGGGACTATGTCTTCGTGCCCTATTCACGCGCCGTGGGCGGGCTGATGGTGCCGGCGGACAGCCCGGCCACGTCCCTGTCGGACCTTGCCGGCAGCACCATCGGTATCGCGGGAGGGCCGCTGGACAAGAGCTGGCTCATCCTGCGCGCCTATGCCCTGCAGCAGGAAGGCTTCGACCTCGCCGCGGGCACGGACCAGGTGTTCGCGGCGCCGCCGCTGATCTTCCGGCAGGCGCGGTCCGGCGCGCTCGGCGGGGCGGTGAACTTCTGGCACTTCATGGCGCGGATGCGCGCCGCGGGCCTGCGCGAGCTGGTCTCGGTTTCGGACGCGGCGGGCGCGCTGGGGCTCGACCCGCAGACGCCGCTGCTGGGCTACGTGTTCCGCGGCGAAGACCTGCGCGCCCGGCCGGAACTGGTGCGCGGCATGATGGCGGCGTCGCGCGCGGCGAAGGACCTGCTGGCGCAGAGCGATGCGCCCTGGGAGCGCCTGCGCCCGCTGATGAACGCGGCGGACGATGCGGAGTTCGCCGCCCTGCGTGAGGGTTTCCGCGCCGGCATCCCCGCACCGGGCCCGGTGGATGAGGCGGCGGCGGGGCGCCTGCTCTCCCTCATGGCGGACCTGGGCGGCGCGGATCTCGTGGGCCCGGACCTCGCGGGGGCAGGGCCGGACGCCGGGCCGCGGCTGCCGCCGGGCCTCTTCGTGCAGCCCGGGATCTGAGCCGCGCGATGACCGCGACCGATGCCCCCCCGCAGCCGGCCCGCCCGGGCGGTGCCCGGCTGGTGCGGCTCGCCTCGCTGGCCGGGCTGCTCGGCCTCTGGGCCCTTGCCGCGCTCCTGGCGCAGGATCCGGGCCTGATGCCCGGGCCCTGGGTGGTGGGCCCGCTTCTGTGGCAGGAGGCGGCAAGTGGCCGGCTCTGGCTTCACCTCGGCGCCACCCTGGCCCGGGTGGCGGCCGCCTTCGTGCTGGCGATGGGCCTGGGCACCGCGCTCGGCCTCGCCATGGGCCGCGCGCCGCGGCTCGACCGCTGGCTGGACCCGTGGCTGGTGGTGCTGCTGAACCTCCCCGCGCTGGTGACCATCGTGCTGTGCTACATCTGGATCGGCCTCACGGAGACCGCCGCCATCACCGCCGTGGCGCTCAACAAGGTGCCGATGGTGACGGCGATGCTGCGCGAGGGCGCCCGCGCCCTGGACCCGGGGCTGGACGCGATGGCCCGGGTCTTCGCCATGCCGCCGGGCACGCGCCTGCGCCACGTGCTGCTGCCCCAGCTCGCGCCCCATCTCGCGGCGGCGGCGCGCACCGGGCTGGCGCTGATCTGGAAGATCGTGCTGGTGGTGGAGTTCCTCGGCCGCTCCAGCGGCGTGGGCTTCCAGATCCACCTCTATTTCCAGCTGTTCGATGTCGGCATGGTGCTGGCCTATGCCCTCGCCTTCGTGGCGGTGATGCTGGCGATCGAGGCGCTGGTGCTCCGGCCCTGGGAGGCGCGGGCCCGGCGCTGGCGGGCGCCATGAGCGGCCCGGCACCGGTTTCCATCGACATCTGGGTGAAACGCTTCGGCGCGCGCGAGGTGCTGCGCGACATCGCGCTCACGCTGGCGCCGGGGGAGCGGGTGGCGGTTCTCGGGCCCTCGGGTGTCGGGAAATCCACCCTGCTGCGCATCGCCGCCGGGCTGGACACCGCCTTCGAGGGCACCGTGCGCGGCGCCGGGCGGGTGGCGATGGTGTTTCAGGAACCAACGCTGCTGCCCTGGCGTTCGGCACGCGACAATCTCGTCCTCGCCGCCCGCATTCCCGCGGCGGAGGCCGAGGCGGCGCTGGCCTCCGTCGGTCTGGCGGGGCGGGGGGAGGCGTTTCCGGGCCACCTGTCGCTGGGCCAGCAGCGGCGGCTGGCGCTGGCGCGGGCACTGTGCGCCCGCCCGGAGTTCCTGGTGCTGGACGAGCCCTTCGCCTCGCTCGACGCCGAAACCGCGGCCGGGATGCGGGCGCTCACCGCGCGGCTGGTGGCCGAGTGCGGCGCGACGACCCTGCTGGTGACCCATGCCCCGGCCGAGGCCGAGGCGCTGGCCGACCGCATCCTGGTGATGTCCGGCACACCGGCGCAACTGCGGCCCCGGGGCCGCAGTTCCGGGGAAAGGTGACCGGGCGGACCGGCGGAGACTTGCCGCTTTGTCCGTCCGCGTGGCAATGTTCCGCCGGATTCGGGTTGACCTGTGGCCTTAATGACCCATTTCGCCCCCAAATCGATGGCCGGCCTGGCACCGGCGCAACGCAGAGGCGGATTTTCGGAACCCCGGACGGGGTTGAGGTGTTGATCCGGCAACAGTGAACAGAATGCAGGCGCAGACAGATGTCGAGAAAGATACTCATTGTAGAGGATGAAATCTTCATCGCCCTCGAGGTCGAGGCAATTGTTCGCGAGCTCGGACATGAATCGGCCGGAATTGCCGCAGACAGTGCAGCCGCGATGAAGAAGGGGGCCGACGCGGATGTGGCCCTCGTGGATCTCAACCTGGCAGACGGCCCCACCGGGGTTTCCCTCGGGCGCAAGCTGCGGGACACGTTCGGGCTCACGGTGCTCTATGTCACCGCGAACCCCTCGCAGCTTGGCGATGGCGTGCCCGGCACGCTGGGCGTTGTTCCCAAGCCGGTGACGGAGCGCGAGATGCGCGACGTGATTTCCTACGCGGTCGCCGCCTGCGAGGAAATCACCATGCCGCCGCCGCGCAGGATGCGGGTGTTCTCCGCTTCGGCGTGAGGTGAATTCCGGCGCTGGCCCGCAGGCCATCGTGAGACGAGATGCGCTCCGGACGGGGCGCCAGAAAGACGGGGCGCCCCAGTGCGCCCCGTCTTCTTTTGTGCGCGGCGTCCCGTTCCCCCGATTTCAGCGGCGCCGAATTGTTCTTGCTTGTGAAGCGACTGGTGGAGATCGTCAGGGCACAGGGCACAGGGCACAGGGCACAGGGCACAGGGCACAGGGCACAGGGCACAGGGCACAGGGCACAGGGCACAGGGCACAGGGCACAGGGCACAGGGCACAGGGCACAGGGCACAGGGCACAGGGCACAGGGCACAGGGCACAGGGCACAGGGCACAGGGCTCCGGTTGCACCTGACGGTGCCGGGCGTGCCTCCGCCGGCTTCCCGCCACTGGCGGGGCCGGCAGACATGCCGTCGAGGGGTGTCCGACCCGCCGGAGAGCGCCCCCCGTGCCGCGCGGGCTGCGGCGGTGGCGTTCGCAGCCCGCGCGGAGGAGAGAGGGTGCCTTGCGGGAACTCGCGGGGCAGCGGGGGCTTCAGGCGGCCGGAGCGGGGGCGGTGCCGAGGCTGTGGACCCGGCGCAGGGAGGCCAGGGGTACGTCCACCGCCATCGACAGGCCGCTGTCCGTCCAGGTCCGGGTGAAGCGCCCGCGCATCTGGCCCTCGATGCTCAGGCTGATGAGGCGCGAGCCGAACCCGGCCTCCATGTCGGCCGCGGCATAGCCGGCCCCGGCATGTTCGCGCCACAGCAGCTCCACCCGGTCGCCCCGCAGGCGGGTTTCCACCGAGATGCCGCTGCCCTCGGGCGCGAGCCCGCCGTATTTCGCCGCGTTGGTGGCCAGTTCGTGGATCAGCAGCGCCATCGGCGTGGCGGCCTGGTCGTCCACCTTCAGGTCATCGCCGCCGATGCTCACCCGCGCGGAATTGTGCTCCATGAACGGCCGGAGCAGCTGGCGGATCATCGCGTGCAGGGTGGTGTCGCCCACCAGCGGCTGCGAGGCGTTGGAATGCGGGCGCACGAGGTCATGCGCCTGGCCCATCGCGAAGATGCGCTGGCGCAACTGCTCGGCGAAATCCTGCACCCCGGGATAGGAGCGCGCGGAGAGGCTGATGAGCCCGGAGAGCACCGAATAGATGTTCTTGATGCGGTGGCTCAGCTCCTGCGCGATCATCTCGCGCTCCTCGGCGGCGATGCGCTGCTCGTTGATGTCCGTGAAGGTGCCGAACCAGCGCGACACCCGGCCCCAGTTGTCGCGGATGGGCACGGCGCGGGCAAGGATCCAGGGGTGGTTGCCGGCGCTGTCGCGCAGGCGGTACTCGTCCTCGTACACTTCGCCGGTGCTCAGCGCCTCCTCCCAGTTCTCCAGGGCGGTGTCGCGGTCCTCGGGGTGGAGCAGCTGCGCCCAGCTGTCCCGGGTGGCGCCGTCGCGGGGCTCCTCCTCGCCGGTGAACTGGTACCAGCGGGCGTTGTAGTAGTCATGCCGGCCGCCGGGCAGCGCGGTCCAGATCATCTGGGGCATGCTGTCGGCCAGGGCGCGGAAGCGCTGCTCGGATTCGCGCAGGGCGTCCTCGGAGCGCCGGCGCTCGGTGAGGTCCACCGCCACGCCGGTGAAGCGCACGCAGCGGCCGGCCTCGTCGAAGCTGCAGTCGCCACGCGCGTTCACCCAGCGGATCTCGCCGGTGGGGCTGCGCAGGCGGAAATCCTCGGCGAAACTGTGCCCGCGCTCCATGGAATTCTCCAGCGCGGCGCGCAGGCGGGGGTCGTCTTCGGGGTGGAAGGCGGCGAGGAAGGCCTCGGCGCGCAGGCCGCGCGCCGCCTCCTCGCGGTCCACCCAGAACATGTCGGCGAAGCGGTGGTCGGTCACGATGCGGTCGGCGACCACGTCCCAGTCCCACACGCCGATCAGCCCGGCACTGTCCAGCGCCAGCTCCAGCCGCTCTTCGTTGCGCGCCAGCGCCTCCTCGGAGCGGATCTTGCTGGTGACGTCATGCACCCGCGCCAGCACCGCGATGGGCTGGCCGGAGCGGTTCAGCACCGGGGAATATTCGAGGTCGAACCAGACATCCTCCGGCTCCGAGCCGCGGTTGAGCGTGAGGCGCTGGCCGTCGAAGCTCACCGTCTCGCCGTTCAGCACCCGGTCGATGAGGTCGCGGTTGAAGCTGGCCACCTCCGGCCAGGCCTCCACGGCGGGCCGCCCGAGGATGTGCGGATGCCGGGCGCCGGCGATCCGGGCATAGCCGTCATTGTAGAGCAGGATGCCCTCGGGCCCGACCATCACCACCATCGCCTCACGCGAGGCCAGCATCATGCGCACCGTGTAGCACAGCGCGCCGGACCATTCCGCCACCGGGCCCAGCGGGGTCGCGGACCAGTCGAACCGGTCCATCGTCTCGAGCATCTCGGGGCTGGCTATGCGATCGAGGAGTTTCTCGCCCGCCTTGTTGAAGAGCGTACTGCGCATGTGTCCGGTCTGTTCATCCCGCGGCCTGGCCCCGGGCTCCTCTGGCGTCTCCGCCTCGCGGGCGCAGAACGGTTAACGTCATCAACGATAATGAAGCAAAAGGTAAAAGGTTCCGCGTGTCCTGCGCGTGGCGCGGTGGTCCGCCGGCCCGAAGCCGCCAGGCTTCCGGCCGGCCGTTCCGGTGCTGCTATCGCGCGGGGCCCCGGCGGCCGATCATCCCCTTCGACGGATCATAAGCATAAATCGCGGCGGCGAGAAAGACCAGTCCACAGCCCCCGACGACCCCCAGCGACAGCCAGTTCACCTTCAGGTACAGCGCGAAGCGGATGAGCTCCACGGCATGGGTGAACGGGTTGAGCGCGCAGATGTCGTGCAGGAGCGTGGAGGCCTCCGACATCCGCCACAGCGGATAGAGGGCCGAGGAGGCGAAGAACATCGGGAAGATCACGAAGTTCATCACCCCGGCGAAATTCTCCAGCTGGCGGATGGTCGAGGAGATCAGCAGCCCCAGCGCGCCCAGCATCAGCCCGGAGAGCACCAGCGCCGGCAGCGCGGCGAGATAGCCCCACAGCGGCGGCTCCACGTCCCAGAACCAGGCGATGGCGAGGAAGGCGTAGACCTGCAGCAGGGAGACGATCACCCCCGCCGCCAGCTTGGAGGAGAGCAGGAACCAGCGCGGATAGGGGCTGACCAGCAGCGTGCGCATGGCCCCGGTCTCACGGTCATAGACCATGGAGAGCGAGGATTGCATGCCGTTGAAGAGCTGGATCATCGCGCAGAGGCCGGGGGTCACGTAGACCTCGTAGAGCACGTAGGTCTCGTAGGGCGGCGTGATGGAGATGCCCAGCACGGCGCGGAAACCGGCGGCGAAGATGAACAGCCACACCAGCGGGCGCACCAGCGCGGAGAGGAACCGCTCGCGCTGGCGCAGGAAGCGCAGCCCCTCGCGCCAGACGATGCCGCGGAAGGCGCGCATCCGCCCCGACCAGCCCAGGCGCGACACCGGGCTCATGCCTCTGCCTCCGTCTCGAGGCCGGTCATCTGCAGGAAGGCCGCGGAGAGGTCGCCGCCCCGGGCGATGGCCCCCGCCGTGCCCGTGGCCAGCACGCGGCCGCGGTGCAGGACCACGGCGTCGTCCTGCGGGTGGATCTCGTCGAAGAGATGCGTGGCCCAGAGCACCCCGACCCGGTCCACCTCCACCAGCCGGCGCACCAGCCCGAGCACCTCGCGCCGGGACTGGACGTCGAGCCCCACCGTGGGTTCGTCGAGCAGCAGCAGCCGCGGCCCGTGCATCAGCGCCCGGGCGATCTCGGCGCGCCGCGCCTGCCCGCCGGAGAGGGCGGAGACCGGAGTGTCGAGCTTGTCGCCCAGCCCGACGCGCGCGATCAGCCCGGCGGAGCGCGACCACGTCTCGGCCCGGGTGAGCCCGTGCAGCGCCGCGTGGTAGGCGAGGTTCTGCCCCACCGTGAGGTCGCGGTCCAGCGCGCGGGACTGGAACACCACGCCGAGCGCCGCGAGCGCCGGCCCCGGCCGCCGCCGGATGTCATGCCCGAGCACCCGGATCTCGCCGGAGACGTTGTCGTAGAGCCGGGTGATCAGGTTGAACAGGGTGGTCTTCCCGGCGCCGTTCACGCCCAGCAGGGCGGTGAAACTGCCGGGCGCCACGCTGAGCGACACGTCGTCGAGCGCCTTCGTCCGACCGAAGGCATGGCTGACCCCGCGCACGCTGAGGGCTGGTTCGATGTCTGGCACGCGCGGCGCCTCCGGCAATTGCCTCCGCCCGGAGCGGAGGAGGTGGGCTCCGCCAGAGGCGGAAGGGACAGATCCGCCAGAGGCGGAGGGAACACCTCCGCCAGGGGCGGAAGGCACGGGTCCGCCGAAGGCGGAAGGGACAGGTCCGCCGGAGGCGGAGGATACAGGCCCGCCGGAGGCGGAGGAAACAGGTCCGCCGGAGGCGGAGGGGGAGCGATCCGCGATCCGCGGAGGATGTGGCTGCGGCCCGGTAGCAGCGGGCATGGCTCCCGCCAGTATGGCGGTCGCCCGGGTTTGCGCCATTGGCGGAAAGTCCCCGTCGCCCTGCCGATGGATGACCGCAACACCCCCGATGCCCATAGCATAATCGGGAACCGGGCAGGGGTTCCATCCTCCTCGGGGGTGTTCGGGGCATGGCGCTGACCGTCGATGGTGGCGGGCCCGCGGACCTGCACGGCTTCCGCGGGGGCGCCCTGGCGTGAGCCGTCCGGGCCCGGCCTGGCCGCGTCATTGCCGCGCCCCGCGAGGGGGGAGCGATTGCGCGGGAATGTGAATTGAGCAATCGCTCAAAAACATGCAGGATGGGGCGATCGAAACCTTCAGGGGCAGGCACAGGTGAGCAGACCGACGCGATACGAACGCGAGCGCGCGCTTGACGCGGCGATGTGCCTCTTCTGGCGGAAGGGCTATCACGCAACCTCCCTGAAGGACCTCGAGGCCGCGCTGGACATGAAGCCCGGCAGCATCTACGCGGCCTTCGCCAGCAAGGAGAACCTCTGCCTGCTCTCGCTGGAGCGCTACTTCGAAGCCTCGCTCTCGCGCTTCCGCGCGCATATGGAGACCACGGCCTCGCCGCTGTCGGGGCTGGCCGATCACCTGAGGGGGTTCGCGCGGCTCGCGCCGGAAGACCAGGCGCGGCAGGTCTGCATGCTGACCAGAACGCTCATTGACACGAAGGCCACGACCCCCACCATCTCTGCCTGCACAAGAGCCTACCTCGGCGCGATCAGGGACGCGTTCGCCGCCGGTTTCGAGCGGGCGAAGGCGCAGGGAGAGCTGCCGCAATCGGCCGACAGCGCCCGCCTTGCCCGAAGGCTGCAGGCCACGGTGTCGGCGCTGCGCTTCGAACTGCACCTGGGCACGGACCCGGCCGAGGTCTCCGCGCTGGCCGAAGACATGGCGCGCGAGATCGAGGCCCTGCGCCTCACCGGGGCCTGAGCGGGCACCCTGCAAGGCCCGCGCCCGTCCACACACGACATACCCACCCAAGAGGAGCCCTGCCGATGGCTGACTACATTCCCCCGAAAACCTGGACCTGGGACGCCGAGAGCGGCGGCAACTGGGCCAGCATCAACCGCCCCGTGGCCGGGGCGACCCATGACGCCGAACTGCCCGTGGGCAGGCACCCGCTCCAGCTCTATTCGATGGGCACCCCCAACGGGCAGAAGGTGACGATCCTGCTCGAGGAGCTGCTGGCGATCGGCAAGACCGGCGCGGAGTATGACGCGCACCTGATCCGGATCGGGCAGGGCGATCAGTTCTCCTCCGGCTTCGTCGCCCTCAACCCCAACTCGAAGATCCCCGTGCTGCTGGACCGTGAGACGGGCAGCCGTGTGTTCGAGAGCGGGGCGATCCTGCTGTACCTGGCGGAGAAGTTCGGCGCCTTCCTGCCGGAGGATGCCGCCGCGCGCACCGAGGTGATGAACTGGCTGTTCTGGCTGCAGGGCTCCGCGCCCTATCTGGGCGGCGGCTTCGGGCATTTCTATGCCTATGCGCCGGAGAAATTCGAGTATCCGATCAACCGTTTCACCATGGAGGTGAAGCGCCAGATGGACGTGCTCGACCGCGAGCTGGCAGAGCACCGCTACCTGGGCGGAGAGGAATATACCATCGCCGACATCGTCACATGGCCCTGGTACGGCAACCTGGCTCTGGGCAATGCCTATGACGCGGGCACCTTCCTGGACGTGGGCTCCTACAAGAACCTGGGCCGCTGGGCCAGGGAGATCCTCGCGCGTCCGGCCGTGCAGCGGGGGCGCATCGTGAACCGGACCTTCGGCCCGCTGAACGAGCAGCTTCACGAACGCCACGAGGCTTCGGATTTCGACACCAACACCCAGGACAAGATCGCGGCCGGCACCGACGCCTGACCCCGACCTTCCCACAGCGGAGCAATTCCATGCTGAAATTCTACTACCATCCGACACCCAACCCGATGAAGATCGCGCTGTTTCTCGCGGAGACAGGTCTGCCCTTCGAACTGGTGCCCGTCGACACCGCCAAGGGCGAACAGCACGAGGCGGCCTTCCGCGCGGTGAATCCGAACGGCAAGCTGCCCGCGATCGAGGATGACGGCGTGGCGGTCTTCGACAGCACCGCCATCCTGCTCTACCTCTCCGAGAAGACCGGCCTGCTGGGCGGGGCCGCGCAGGACCGTGGGGCGCTGCTGTCCTGGCTGATGTTCATCGCCTCCGGTCTCGGCCCCTTCTCGGGCCAGTCCGTCCACTTCCACCACGCCGCGCCGGAGGCCCTGCCCTATGCCCGGAACCGCTACATGCGCGAGGCCGAGCGGCACTACCAGGTGCTCAACGATCACCTGAAGGGCCGTGCCTTCATCGTGGGGGAGAGCTATTCCATCGCGGATATCTCCGCCTGGGGCTGGGTGAGCCGCGCGCCGCGGGTGCTGGGCGACGGCGCCCTGGCCCGGTTCCCGGAGGTCGAACGCTGGTTCGAGGCCATCAACGCGCGCCCTGCAGTGGAAAAGGCGCTCCGCATCGCCGAGGGGCTGACCTTCAAGACGCCGGGTGACGAGGCGTCGATGCGGGCGCTCTTTCCCGGCAACTTCGTGACGAGCTGAGCGCAGGCCCGGGGGCCGGGCGAAGGCGATGGCCCCCGAGCCCCGCTCGGCGCATCGGCGCCCCGGGGGTGAGGCTGCGTGACAGCAGGCCCCGGGGCAGGCCGAAGGGCGCCAGACGCATTGTCGAAGGCCTCCGCGGCAGGTCCGCGGAGGTGTCCAGGCGCGGATGGCGGCGCCTTGTGCGGGGGGCCGGCCCCGGGTTTCAAGAGGGCACCGGAGCGCGCCGCGCGCCGGACGTCATTGCGCGGGCCCCGCCGGCGCCGGCCCCAGCCGGAAAGGCTCACCCGGGCTGCGCGGCCCCGGCCGGCTCACGCCCTCAGGCGCGGCGCGACAGCGGTGCCCAACAGCGTGATGGAGCGCTGCATCGCCGCGGTTTCCAGCATGGCGGAGCTCATCTGGAAGGTGACGCGGGACAGGCCTCCCAGGGCCTTGTCCGCGGCGAGAACCTTCTCGAACACCGTATCCGGGCTGCCGATCAGGAAGGCGCCGCCCGGCCCGGCCATCGCTTCGAACTGGGCGCGCGTGACGGGCGACCAGCCGCGCTCACGGCCGATTTCCGTGAACATGTGTGCCCAGCCGGGAAAGAAGGCGTCCCGCGCGGCGGCGTCCGTGTCGGCGACGAACCCCATGGCGTGCACCCCCACCCTGAGGGCCTCCGGCGGATGTCCGGCCTCGCGGCCCGCGGCGCGGTAGAGGTCGACCAGCGGGCGGAACCGCTCGAACGTGCCGCCGATGATCGCGACCATCAGCGGCAGGCCCAGGGCTCCGGCACGGACAAAGGACTGCGGCGTGCCGCCCACCCCCAGCCAGACCGGCAGTCTCGCCTGGTGCGGGCGGGGAAACACCCCCTGGTCGGTCAGCGGCGGGCGGAACCGTCCGCGCCATGTGATGCGCGCCGTCTCGCGCAGCGTCAGCAGGAGGTCCAGCTTTTCCGTAAACAGGGCGTCGTAGTCCTCGAAGGCGAAGCCGAACAGGGGGTAGGCCTCGCCGAAGGACCCCCGGCCCGCCACGATCTCGGCCCGGCCCTTCGAGATCAGGTCGATGGTCGCGAACTCCTGGAAGATGCGGACAGGGTCCGCGGCGCTCAGCACCGTGACGGCGCTGGCGAGGCGGATGGTGCTGGTGCGCGCGGCCGCCGCGGCCAGAAGGACGGTGGGCGCGGAATCGAGGAAGTCCTCGCGGTGGTGTTCGCCGATCCCGAAGACGTCGAGGCCCACGCGGTCCGCGGTCTCCACCTCGTTCAGCAGCGCCTCTATCCGGTCCGCAGGGGGAACGGTCTCTCCCGTTTGCGGATTCGGAATGGTGGCTGCGAAGCTGTCTATGCCGATTTCCATGATGGTTCCCTTCACTGTTGTCTTCACGCGGCGCGGCGGGGGCTGCTCCGCGCCGCCCGCCGTCGTTGTCCCTGCCCCGGGCATGGCGTCCCGGAGCACTGCCCCGAAGCTGGCCGCCCGGAGCAGCCCCCCGAAGCCGGCCGCCCCGGCGCCCTCTCCTCTGCCCCCTCGGCGTCCGGAAGTCTGGCCGGGAGGGCCGCGCTTCCGGCCCGGGCGCCGGCCACGGCCCCTCGCCTCGTCCCCCACACCCAGCCACCGGGCGCGCGGGAAGGCAAGCGGTTGCCGCCCGATCCCGGCCCGCCGCCCCTGCGTGCGCCACGGCAGGGGGGCGGGCGCGCTCCCCGGTCAGGGGCGTGCACAGGCGGCCGGGTGGTCTGAGCGCACCAGCAGCTCCACGAAAGGCCAAGGCCCTCGCGGCGCGAAGGCCCGCCGCGGGAAACACGGTGCGGATGCCGCCCGGGGGCAGATGCCAGTCCGGCAGGACGTGCCGCAGCTCTCCCGTGGCCGGCAGCGGCGCCACCGGAATCTCCGGCAGAACCGCCAGCCCGCCCCCCGCCGCCAGCGCGCTCAGCGCCGTGTCGATGGCGATGCCCGGCTTCGGGGAGACATCCGCAGCCGGGCCGTCATCCTGCGCGACGTGCCAAGAGAGCGGCGCACGCAGCGCCAGATTGGCGATGAAGGGGGGCGGCAGACCTCCCGGAGGCCCTATCGCGCTGGCCGATAGTTCCGGGGCGTCGCTTGCCACGAGGCATTGCCTGGAGGTGCCGATCCTGCGTGCCTGCGTGCCTGGGCCCGCCAGCCATCCGACACGGATCTCCGACGATGGTCAGCGTGCGACCCCGAGGAAGCCACTCGGCCCTTTCCCTCCGGAAAACGCGCCCGGACGGCGGTGGCCTCGGGCACCACGCTGGTGATGCCGCAATCACAGGGGGCGGGCATGGGATGCGGCGCAGGTCTGCTGGCAGGAGGCAGCGCGGGTCGGCCGGCGGGACGCTGCCTTCAGTGGCAGGTCGGGGCCGGGCGCCTCGGGGTGCACCCCTTTCCCGGCGGGGAGCTGGTGGTTCTGCGGGACCACGCGGGGCGTCGGAGCGGTGGCCACTCCGGGTCTTGCCGCGGCTGGCGCGGCGCGCGGGGAGGGCTGGCTGGCTCCGGCGGCGGAGCGGGGCTTGCCCGGGTTCCGCCCGGTCAGCGGATGGTGAAATGGGCGAGCTGGGAGTCGCCGCGCGCGCCGGGAATGCCGAGCGTGTATTGCCCGGGGACGATGGCGATGAAGGATATTTCCGCCTCGCCCTCGTCATCGAATTCCAGCGAGGACAGGCCCATGGGCCGCACCTCGATGTCGTTGATCACCACCTCGTTCACCCAGATGTTGCGAAAGAACTCCGGCCCGGCGACGGCCAGTTCGGCGGAGCCGTCGGACACGATCCTGATGCGGTAATAGCCGCCGGAGCGCAGCTCGTAGGGCGCATCGGCCAGCGGCTTGCCGGAGCCGAGGGTGATGGGCGGCAGGTCCTCGCGGTTCTTGCGGTCGAGCAGGCCGGCGAAGCCGAGCTTCAGCACGTTCTCCTCGGCGCGGCCGGGCAGGGCGGGGAGCAGCAGCGTGAGCGCCAGTGCGGCGGCAATCAGGGGTCTGGCAGGCATTGTTTCCTCCGGTTTCTGGTTGGTGTGAGCTCAGTCGGGCGCGACGACGACACCCCAGGGCTGCTGGCCCACGGGAATGGACTTGATGACCTTCAGGTCCTCCACGTCGATCACCGAGACATCGTTGGTGTTGCCGTTGGTGGCGAAGAGCAGCTTCTCGTCCGGCGTGAAGGCGAGCTGCCACACGCGCTGCCCGGTGAGCAGGTATTTCACCACCTCATGCGTCTCCCCGTCGACCACCGCCACCCGGTTCGCGGGGCCGAGGGCGACGAAGACGGTCTTGCCGTCACGCGTCACCCGGATGCCCACCGGCTGCAGCGCCTCGGGCACCACGCCGGGCACCTCGAAGCTGATCTTCTTCACGATCTCCGCCGTCGCCGGGTCGATCACGCTCACCGTGCCGCCGATCTCGGCGCTCACGTAGAGCAGCTTGCCGTCATGGCTGAACTGGGCGAAGCGCGGGCGCTGGTCCACCAGCACGTTCTCGACGATCTCGAAGGTCTCGGTGTCGATGAAATGCGCCATGTTGGTGGTTTCGGAGGTGTTGACCACGAAGGCGCCGTCCGGGCTCACGCCCATGCCCTCGGGCTCCACGCCCACCGGCACCTCGGCCAGCACCTGGTGGGTCTTCACGTCCACCACGGTGACGATGTTGTCATCCTCGTTGGCGATGTAGAGCGGGTTTCCGGAGGGGTGGAGCACGAAGAGCTCCGGGTCCGGCCCCGAGGGCAGGGTGTGGAGCTGCGCGTAGGTCTTCGGGTCGAACACGCGCACCGTGTCATCGTCCGAGGCGCAGACGTAGAGCTCGGTGCCGTCCGGCGAGATGGTGATGCCGCGCGGGCGCTGGCCGGCGTCGAAGGTGCCCACCACCTCCAGCGTGTCGGAATCGATCACCGTCACCGTATTGCCCTTCTCGTTGCTCACGTAGACCATGTTGGCGCCCGCCGGGCCGGCGAGCGCGCCCAGGACCAGGGGCGGGGCGAGCAGCAGGGCGCGCGCGAGGGGGAAGGGGCGCATGATCGGTCTCCTCAGTTCAGGTCGCAGGTGGTTTCGGGTTCATCGGTGCCCAGCGTGTCGAGCCGCGAGACCCGGTGCAGGAACTCCTCCTGCGGCGAGACCGAGACGATCACCCGGTCCGAGGCCAGGATGATCGGCTGGCGCAGCTGGTGGTTCCAGGGGCGGAAGGTGAGCTTCTGGCCCTTGAAGGCGGCCAGTTCGAAGGCGGGGGAGAGGATGTAGTCCCGCAGCGCGTTGAAATCGGAGGATTTCGTGCGGGTGGCGGCCTCTCCCAGCACCCGCAGCGCCATCCACACCTGGTAATCCTCCGGGCGCATGGTCCGGCCGGACTCCCGCTCGAAGCGGCGCTGGAACTGGGTTGCGCCCCAGGCCTCCAGCGCCGGGTGCCAGGAGACGGGCCGCAGCCCGGCGGACCCGGCGACGGGCCGGGGCTCCCATGTCTGGTAGGGCAGATAGGCGGCGAAGACATCGGCCTCGTCGGCCGCGATCACCACGTCATGATCCTCGGCGCGCTGGGTGAACACCGGGATCTGGCGCTGCACCAGAACGTGGCCGGTGTCGGTGCGCCGGGCGCCGCCGGTGTCCTCGAACACCCGCTCCTCCACGATCTTCGCGCCGAACTTGCGCGCCGAGGCCCGGTAGGCCTCCGCCAAGGCCTGGTCCTCGGGGTGGGAGCCGGGAACGAGGAACCAGTCCGTCCACTTCTTCCACACGAGGAACTGCGCCAGCGCATCGGTGAGCATCGCCCGCGAGGGCGCGACATGCATCACGTTTGCCCGGCAGTCCGCGTTGCGCAGCCGGGTGTCCTGCGCGGTGGCATTCACGATCAGCGCCCGGTCTCCCGCCGCCTGCGACAGGGCGAGCAGCGTGTCGGGCCCGGCCATCACCGCGATGAAGGTGGTCCCTGCGGAGATCAGCGTCTCCAGCGCGGCCACGGCGGTGTCGGGCGTGGCGTCGACATCCTCGGTGAGGAACTGCTGGCCCATGAAGCGGCCGGTGGTCTGGTTGTCCTCGGTGGCGAGCCGGCCGCCGGCGAAGCCGAGGTCGTCGGGCGGCAGGTCCAGCCGCGAGATCGGCAGGGCCGGGCCCCGGTCCACGCGCAGCACGGCGGCGCGCACCTGCGCGGGGGCATCTGCGGTCTGGGCCGGGGCTGTCGCGGGGGAACTCAGGGCGATGGCAAGAGCGGCGAGAATCGGGCCGGCGGAACGTCTCATGTCTGGGCCTCCTCGGGCTGAATTAACGAAGGCAAACCCGTGACGCGTCAAGGTGCAGGGCACCTGAAAGTGCGAATAAGGAAATAATAAGAATGACTTGCCGCACGCTTGTCCGACCTTGGTCGCAATTGCCTGCCCCCGGGCGATGAAGGACGCTGAGGCCATGAAAGCCCTTGCCGCAGCCCTTGTCCTTGCCCTCGCGCTCACCGCGCTTGCCGGCCCGCCTGCCGGCGCCGGGCCCGGTGCGGGGCTGCGCGAGGGCGCGCGGGTGGCCTTCTTCGGGGTGCATTTCATCGACACCAGCCAGGAGGGCGCGCTCAACGGCGTGCGCGCGGACGAGACGGCGCGGCTCCGGGCCTCGGAGGCCCAGGTCACCGAGGCGCTGCACGCGCACGGGTTCGAGACCGTGCCGCTCGCCCCGGTGCAGGCCGAGCTCGACCGGGTGGTGAACCCGGCGGATTGCAACGGCTGTGCGCTGCGCATGGCGCAAAGGCTGGGCGCGGATTACGCGATGGTCTCCGAGGTGCAGAAGGTCTCGAACCTCATCCTGTCGATGAACATCGTGGTGCTGGACGCGGCCACCGGCGCCAAGGTCCGCGGCATCTCGGCGGACATCCGCGGCAACACGGACGAGAGCTGGCGGCGCGGATTTTCCTACATCCTGCGCAACAACATATTCCGGAAAGGGGAGGACTGATGAAACGGATGGCTTGGATCGCGGCGCTCGGCGCCGTCGTCTTCGCGCCGATGGCGGCGCAAGCGCACGGGCCCACGCGCCAGAAGGTGACCGTGACCGTGGAGGTGGCCGCGCCGCCCGAGACGGTGTGGGAGGCGATCGGCAATTTTCAGGACATGAGCTGGCACCCGGCCGTGGACCATCTGGAGGGCCAGGGCGGAAACGAGATCGACGCCACCCGCGTGCTGCACCTGAAGGGCGACGGAGACCCGACCATCTCGGAGATCCTCTACAAGTACAGCGCCGAGAAGATGAGCTATTCCTACCGCATCGAGGCGGTGGCGGTGGAGGTGCTTCCGGTGACGAACTACTCCTCGCACCTCACCGTGAAGCCGGTGGAGGGCGGCTCGGAGGTGGAATGGCGCGGCGCCTTCTACCGCGGCTACCCGAACAACGACCCGCCCGAGAACCTCAATGACGAGGCCGCCATCGCCGCGGTCACCGGCGTCTACGAGGCCGGGCTGCACGCGCTTCAGGAGCGGTTCGGAGCGCTCGATTGAGGCCGCTCCCGCTGGCGCTGGCGCTCCTGTGCGGCGCTCCGGCGGCGGCGGGGGACCGCGCCTACGTGACCAACCAGCTGTCGGAGACCGTGTCCGTCGTGGATCTCGCCACCGGCACGGTGCTGCGCGAGATCGCGGTGCCGGGCAAGCCCGCGGGTGTGGCCGTGGCGCCGGATGGCGGCACGGTCTACGCCGTGAGCCCGGAGACGAAGACCCTCGACATCCTGCCCGCCGGCCCCGGCCAGCCGCGCCGCATCCCCCTGGACGGCGGACCCTTCGGCGTGGCCGTCCACCCCTCCGGCAGCCTGGTCTACGTGGGAGACTGGTACGGCGCGCGCATCTTCGTGATCGACCCCGTGGCGGGGCGCGTGACCGGCGAGATCGCGGTGGGGGCCGCGCCCTCGGGCCTCGCGGTCACCCCGGACGGGCGGCTGCTGCTGAGCGCGGACCGCGACGCGGATTCCGTCTCGGTGATCGACACGGCCACCGCCCGGGTGGTCGCGCAGGTGGGGGTGGGCGGGCGGCCCTTCGGCCTCACCATCGGCCCCGACGGCCGCTTTGCCTACACCGCCGACGTGGCCAGCGACACGGTGAGCGTGATCGACATCGCCGCCCGCGCGAAGGTGGGCACGGTGGCGGTGGGCGCGCGGCCCTACGCCGTCGCGCTCACCGGGCGCTACGGTTTCGTCACCAACCAGTACGGCGACTCGGTGAGCGTGTTCGAGCGTGAGAGCCTCGCGCCCGTCACCGAGATCGAGGTTGGCGAATATCCCGAGGGCATCGGGGTGAGCGGCGACACCGTGGTGGTTGCGAACTGGGCGTCCAACACGCTTACTGTGATAGACGCGACCCGGCTGGAGGCGTCGGGTGAGATCGCCGTCGGCGACGGCCCGCGCGCCTTCGGCCTCTTCATCGCGCAGGCCCCGCCGACCGACTGACAGAACAACAGGGAGACCGACATGAAATCCGGAGAGATCGGACGCATCCTATTCGGGGCGGGAGGCCTCATCATCGGCATGCTGATCGGCGTGGCGGTGACGGACAGGGGCGATGACAGCCAGAAGGCGCTGCACGAGGACATGGCCGCCACCCGCAGCGCCGCGGAAGGCGTGGGAGACCGGGTGGGCCAGCTGGAGGAGCGCCTCTCCGGTGTCGAGGCCACGCTGGCCCGGCTGGAGGAAGGAGCGGGCAGCCTGAGCGACAAGCTCGACGCCACCGGCCAGGGCCTCGTGGAAAAACTCGACGCCCAGGCCAGCGCCGGGCAGGACGCGCTCAATGCCGCGCTGCAGGACATGGGCAGGCGCATCGACGCCGTGGCCGCGGCGCCCGCGCCGCAGCCCGGGGCGGAAAGTGCCGAGGAGGCCGCCGCCTCCGACCCCGCGGTGATGGAGAAGGACGAGGCCGACGCGGGCGAGGCCGCCGGCGAGGACGACGCAGACGGCCTGTCCGTGGGCCATGCGCAGGTCTTCGAGGACGGCAAGATCCGCGTCTTCCTCTCCGGCCTGACCGAGGGCAGCTACGACCGCAAGGCGCGGCTGGCGGTGAACGGCTTCGAGATGAAGAGCCTGCGCGCGAAGGACACCCTTCCGGTGCGCGTCGAGGACAAGGATTGCACCCTCACCCTCGACGCCATCCGGGACGACAAGGCGCAGATCTCCGTGGATTGCCAGTAACCCCGGCGGCGAACCGGTCCCGGGCCGGTTCGCCACGCCTCTCCTCGGGACGTTCCGGTCATCAGATGCCGGTGAATGACGAGTGCCCCCGGCAGCGTTCCGCTCCGGACACGCCCCTGGCCGGTTCGCGGTGCCTCTCCTCGGGGCGTGCCGGGTATCGGATGCCGGCGGAGGACGAGTGGCCCCCGCCACATCCGGCACCGAGGGGGGCAACCGCGCCCGCGCGGCGCATGATCTTGGCCAGCACGGTGCCGGCAGCATTGGCACGATGGTTGCCGACGCTGCCCCGGGCCGGACCGACATCGGCTCAGGGCGTGCCACGCAACAGGTTCTGGTGGACAATGAACGGCGGCGCGGGCCTGTATCGGTGGGCTGATCGACCGTTCCGGCGCGGTGCTCCACACCGCCGGGCATGGCGGCCGCCGGATCGTCACCGTGGATGCCGACGTGATCGGACGCCCGATCGCGCCGCGCCGGCTCAGGGCGCGCCGCGCAGCGGCATGGCGCGGTCCATCGGGTAGTTCGCGGCGCTCCAGCCGTCCACGCCTTCGGGGTACCAGTGGATCGAACTGTAGCCCAGGGAAACCGCCCGGCGCGCGGCGTTCCAGGACATCCAGCACTCCGCCTTGCAGAAGAGCACCATGGTCCGGTCCGTCCGGCCGCCCGACAGCCGGGCGAGCATGTCGGCGAACCAGCTCTCCGTGTCCGGGTCCAGCGCGCCGTAGCCGGTGTTGGCCAGCCAGACGGCGCCGCGGATCGTGTCATGCGGCGTGTCGCGCCAGACCGTGCCCTCCGGCAGGTTGGCCGGCCGGAACGCATGCGGCAGGGTGTCGACGAAGGGCACCCCGGCCTGCCACAGCCGGTGCGCCTCCCCGGTGTCGATCACTGTGGCGCCGGCGAGCGTCGCGGGCACCGGCGCGCGATAGTTCTCCGTCCGATAGCTGTCGGGCTCGGGCACCGCCCCGGCCTGGGAGGCCGTTGCCGGGGCCGCCAGCCCGGGTTGGGGCGCTGCGACGCTCAGCGCCATCAGCAACAGGGCCAAGCCCGCCGCCAGCCCTTGCGGCGCGCGGCGGTGCCGCCGGGCACCGGAACGCCGCCCGGCACCGGGCCTGCGCTCCGGATCTTTCGGAGCCTGAGCAGCCTTGCAGGCGAGGCCCGCCCCAGCGGCGCTGCCAGCGGCCGGGGCGGATGGCGGAAGGGGGCCCTCCGCGGGCTGCGGCGGACGGGGGGGCAGGTCCCGGCCGCGGGGCATCAGGGGATGGCCTTCAGCGCCGTGCCCTGGTCATTGAGCATCGGCACGCCGTAGTCCGCCAGAATGGCGTCGATCTCGGCCTGGTTGCGCCGGATGAGGCTGTTGAGCTTGCGCTTCCACACCAGCTCGCCCTGCCGGACACCCATGGTGATGCGGTAGAACAGCCGCGGCGGCAGGGTTTCCTTGACCAGCGGCGTGACGGTGAGCGCCACGCCGGCATCCCGCGCCAGCGCACCGCCGATCGGGCCCCAGAGCACGGCCACGTCGATCTGCCCGGAGGAGAGATCCGCGATCATCTTCGCGGAGGGCGACTCGTAGCGGCTGTCGACCATGAGCTGGTAGCCCTCCACCTGCCCCATCAGCCCGTTGCGCGCGAGATGCGAGGCCGGCGGCGTGCCGGCGACCACCCCGATCCGGGCCGCCTTCAGCTTCGGATCGGACAGGGTGTCGACCGCGGAGAGCGGGCTGTCCGCCCGGGTGATGAGCGCGTAGGCGGAGGTGAGGTAGTGGTTGGTGTTGAGCACCAGCTCATGGCCCTGGGCATAGCCGATCACCACGTCGCAGCGGTCCTCCCCCAGGGTCTTGCGAATGAAGCCCGTCGCCATCGGGAACCAGTAATACTCCAGCGGCAGGCCGAGCTTTTCGGCGAACAGGCTGGCGATGCGGTTCTCATAGCCGGTGCCCTTCTTGTCGGAAAACGGGTAGGCCGCCGGGTCCGCGCAGACGCGGAAGGCGGTCTGCGAGGTGAGGTCGGAGGTCTGCCCCGCCGCGGAACCGGCGGCCAGACAGAGGAGCGCCGCCAGCACGGCGCCCCCCGCGCGGGTACAGGCCCCGCGCTCAGCCCCCCATGCAGGCATCTTCGTTCTCGGTGAAGGCATCCGATTTCGATTCCTTCTTCGCCGGGCGGCCGCGCGGAATGGCATCGGTGCCGCGGGCCTTGAGGTAGATGTAGATGTCGTCGATGTAGCACATCACGTTCTTGTTGGTGCCGAAGGAGGGCATCACCTGGTTCTGCGAGGAGTTCACCTCCTTCTTGCCGTTGGTGACCACGTCGATGAAATCATAATAGTCGAGGTTCAGCGCCGATTTCTTCAGCGCCGGGGCATAGGTGGAACCCTCGCCATCCGGGCCGTGGCACACGTGGCACTCCGCGTGGTAGCGGCGGAAGCCGGAGAAGGTGTACCAGTCCACGGTGCCATCCTCGGACACCTTGAAGGTGGGAATGTCATCGGCGGTGAACCACTTGCCGCCTTCCTCGTACTCGGCGGTGACATTGTCGGAGTCCTGGGCCGAAGCCGTGCCTGCGGCGCCGAGAACCGCGCAGAGCGCGATCAGGCTCCATGATCGGATGGATGGCATTCGTCTCTCCCTTTGGCCGCTCTTCGGCGGCGAATCTTGTGGTTGATTGGGGTCAACACCCTGAAAGAAAATATAAAGCCAAGGGGCCGGGCTTCAAAGAAGCCCGGCCCCCGACATTGGTCGTATGTGCCTTTCGGCAGGGGAGGATCAGTTCGGCAGCGCGAAGACCGTGAGCTGCCCGCCAAGCGCGGTGTAGTTGTTCAGCGAGGCATAGCCGCCCACGGCGCCCAATCCGTCATTGGGGTTGGTGAGACCGGCCGCGAGGCCGATGCCGGCCCAGCCGCCCACGCCGGAGAGGATGGCCACGTACTGCTTGCCCTCCAGGCTGTAGGTCATCACGTTGCCGATGATGCCCGAGGGGGTCTTGAACTTGTAGAGCTCGTCACCCGTCTCGGCATCGACCGCCTTCAGGTAGCCTTCCAGCGTGCCGTAGAACACCACGTCACCCGCGGTGGCCAGCGCGCCGGACCACACCGAGAAGCGCTCCGGCAGGGACCACTTGATCTCGCCCTTGGTCGCGTCCCAGGCGATGAAGTTGCCCATGCCGCCGTGGCTGTCCGGAGCGGGGTACATGGCCAGCGTGGCGCCCACGTAGGGCTGGCCGGCGGTGTAGCTCACCCGGAAGGGCTCGTAGTCCATGCACACATGGTTGGTGGGCACATAGTGCAGGCCGGTCTTGGGGCTGAACGCCGCCGGCTGCTGGTCCTTGGAGCCGAGGGCCGCCGGGCAGATGCCGGTGGAGTTCTCGTCCTCGCCGTTCTGTTCGGTGGAGTATTCGGCGACGACCTGCGGACGCCCGTACTGGTCGGAGTCCTTGTCCATCACCACTTCGGTCGCCCAGTTCACCGCCGGGTCGTACTTCTTGGCCACCAGCAGTTCGCCCGTCACCCGGTCCAGCGTGTAGCCGAAGCCGTTGCGGTCGAAGTGCACCAGCACCTTGCGCATCTCGCCGTCGATCTCCTGGTCGGAGAGGATCATCTCGTTGACGCCGTCATAGTCCCATTCGTCATGCGGCGTCATCTGGTAGACCCACTTGGCCACGCCCGTGTCCGCGTCGCGCGCGAAGATGGTCATCGACCACTTGTTGTCGCCCGGGCGCTGGGTGGGGTTCCAGGTGGAGGGGTTGCCGGAGCCGTAATAGAAGAGGTTGGTTTCCGGATCATAGGAATACCAGCCCCAGGTGGTGCCGCCGCCGATCTTCCACTGGTCGCCTTCCCAGGTGTTGATCGAGCTGTCCGCGCCCACCGGCTTGCCCAGCGAGGTGGTGTTCTCGTCGAACATCAGCTGGTCGTCCGGGCCCACCGAATAGGCGCGCCAGAGCTTCTCGCCGGTGTTCATGTCATAGGCCGTCACATGGCCCTGCACACCGAATTCGCCGCCGGAGATGCCGACGATGATCTTGTCCTTCACCGGCAGCACAGTGGCGGTGTTGGTCTCGCCCTTGGTGGGGTCGCCGTTCACCGCGGACCATTTCACCTCGCCGGTCTTCGCGTCCAGCGCCACCACGGTGGTATCGGCCTGGTGGAGGAAGACCATGTCGTTGGCATAGGCGAGGCCGCGGTTGACCGTGTCGCAGCACATCACCGGGATGACGTCGGTGTCCTGCTTGGGCTCGTAGCGCCACTTGATCGCGCCGTCATTGGCGAGGTCGAGGGCGTAGACCACGTTCGGGAAGGGCGTGTGCACGTACATCGTGTCACCCACCACGAGCGGTGAGCCCTCATGCCCGCGCAGCACGCCGGTCGAGAAGGTCCATGCGACCTGCAGGTCCCCGACGTTGTCCTTGTTGATCTGGTCGAGCTTCGAATAGCGCTGGTTGGCGTAGTCGCCGGTCTGGAGGACCCACTGGTCGGGGTCCTGCGTCATTTCGAGAACCTTGTCGTTGGCCTGAGCCGCGAAGCCGCCGGCGAGCAGCAACGCGGCAGTAGCCATGAGCGTGTTACGCATCGTTTTCTCCCTTTGTGGCCGCGGATATCGGAGCCGGGCTCCCCTCCGCGTATTATTCGAGGCGACCCGCGCGCCCCGGGTTCAGGTCGGCCGCGAGACCGTTCCTAAGGACTTCATAAGAGCGGCGGCGGCCGGTCTGCGTCAACGGTGTGCAGGGTCTTGTTGGGCTAAAGTAGTACCCGCCGCGCGCGCCCCGGCCGGGAGGGCGGAAAGGCGGCGCCGGAGCCGCCCTGCGGCCTCCCGCGCGCCCTGCGAGGGCGGGTCGTCCTGAACGGAATTCGGGGGGAGCAAGGGCCCGGGCAAGGCGGCGGCGTGGGCCCTGCGCCCCGGACACATGTCCGGTGGAGACCAGGGGCCGACGCGGGCTGGAAGACGGTGTCCGGCCGCGGGCCCGGGGCCCGCGCTGCGCCCATCCTTCCCCGCCTTCGGCCGGCGCGGTGCCCGCCCGCCTGGCAGGCCGTTCATCAGCCCGGTCACGGCCGGGCGGTGGTCGATCCGCCCGTCCGGGAGCCTGCTGTGGTTCTACTGCCCGTCCGGGGCCGGGTGGCAGCTTATCCGCCCGGCCGGAACCGGGCGGGGGCCTCGTTGCCCGGGCAGGACCGGGCGGGAGCCTTACTTGAAGGTCGAGAGATAGGCGATCACGTCCTCGCGCTCGTCGTCCTTGCGCAGGCCGGCGAAGGTCATCTTGGTGCCCTTCACGAAATCCTTCGGCTTGGTGAGGAATTCCGCGATGTGCTCGGGCGTCCAGACCAGCCCGCCCGCGGCCGCCTCCTGCATGCCGGAGGAATACTTGAAATCCCCGATCGAGCCGGCGGGGCGCCCGACGATGCCGTTGAGCTCCGGACCCACCTTGTTGGACGCGCCCTCGCCGACCGCGTGGCAGGCCTGGCACTTGCGGAACACCTTCTCTCCCTTCTCGGGGTCGCCGTCGGCGAGCGCCGGGCTGGCGAGGGCAAGGAGCGTGGCTGTGAGGATCAGGCGATTCATCTGGCTTTCCCTTTCTGGCTTCTTCCAGGCGGTCACTTCAGGCGGTCGGCATGCCAGTCGACATGATCACCGGCAAAACTCTGGACGAAAAAGTAGCTGTGGTCGTATCCCGGCTGCATGCGGAACACGGATGGAGTGCGGCTTCGGGCCAGCGCGGCCGACAGGGCCTCCGGCTTCAGCAGGTCGAGGAACTGGTCCGAGGCGCCCTGGTCGATCAGCATGCCGCCCTTCCAGCCGCCGGCGCCCACCAGCAGCGTGGAATCATGCCCGCTCCAGGCGCTTTCGTCCGCGCCCAGATAGGCGGTGAGCTGCTTGCGGCCCCAGTCCGAGCCGGTGGGGTTCGCGATCGGCGCGAAGGCCGAGAGCGAGCGGTAGGCGCCCGGATTGCGCAGCGCCAGCGTGATGGCGCCGTGGCCGCCCATGGAGTGGCCGGTGATGCCGTGCCTGTCCGGCAGCACCGGGAATTCGGCCTGCACCAGGGCGCGCAGCTCGGTCAGCACGTAGTCGTACATGCGGTAATGGGCGGCCCAGGGCGCCTCGGTGGCGTTCACGTAGAAGCCCGCGCCCTTGCCCAGGTCATAGGCGTCGTCATCCGCCACGCCGTCGCCGCGCGGGCTGGTGTCGGGGAAGACGAGGGCGAGGCCGCGGCGCGCGGCATGTTCCTGCAGCCCGGCCTTGGTCATCGCGTTCTCATGCGTGCAGGTGAGCCCGGAGAGATACCACAGGCAGGGCACCGGCCCCTTGCTGGCCTGCGGGGGCAGATAGACGGCGAAGGTCATCTCGCAATCGGTCGAGGTCGCGGCATGGGTATATACGCCCTGCACGCCGCCGAAGCTCGCGTTCTCCGATTTGATCTCCATCACATTCCTTTCAGGGAGCGTGGAACCAGTTACGATCCCGTGACGTTACCTATCCGAATACAGGTTGTAGAACGGAGAGGAACAATGCATTCGATCATCTATCTCGTCGGTCTGGTTGTTGTCGTCGGCGCCATCATCAGCTTCGTGGCCTGACAAGACAAAACCCGATCCGGTTCGAACAGACTTCGGAAAGCCCCGTGCGAAACTCTCGCCCGGGGCTTTCCTGTTTCCGATCAATACTCGACGACGGCGCGGATCGACTTGCCCTCATGCATGAGGTCGAAGCCGTGGTTGATCTCGTCCAGCTTCAGGTGGTGGGTGATCATCGGGTCGATCTCGATCTTGCCCTCCATGTACCAGTCCACGATCTTCGGCACGTCCGTCCGGCCCCGCGCGCCGCCGAAGGCGGTGCCGCGCCAGGAGCGCCCGGTGACCAGCTGGAACGGCCGGGTGGAGATTTCGGCGCCGGCCGCTGCCACGCCGATGATGATCGACTCGCCCCAGCCCTTGTGGGCGCATTCCAGCGCCTGGCGCATCACCCGGGTGTTGCCGGTGGCGTCGAACGTGTAGTCCGCGCCGCCCTTGGTGAGGTTGATGAGATAGGGGACGAGATCGCCCTCCACCTCGGAGGGGTTCACGAAATCGGTCATGCCGAAGCGCTCGCCCATCGCCTTCTTGGAGGGGTTGAGGTCCACGCCGACGATCTGGTCCGCGCCCGCCAGCCGCAGGCCCTGGATCACGTTCAGCCCGATGCCGCCCAGCCCGAAGACGATGGCACGGCTGCCGATCTCCACCTTCGCGGTGTAGATGACCGCGCCGATGCCCGTGGTCACGCCGCAGCCGATGTAGCACACCTTGTCGAAGGGCGCGTCCTCGCGGATCTTCGCCACGGCGATTTCCGGCAGCACGGTGTAGTTGGAGAAGGTCGAGCAGCCCATGTAGTGGTAGATCGGGTCGCCATCGAGGGTGGTGAAGCGCGAGGTGCCGTCCGGCATCAGGCCCTGGCCCTGGGTGGTGCGGATCTTCTGGCACAGGTTGGTCTTGGGGTTCAGGCAGTACTCGCACTCGCGGCATTCGCAGGTGTAGAGCGGGATCACGTGGTCGCCCGGTTTCACCGAGGTGACGCCGGCGCCCACTTCCACCACCACGCCGGCGCCTTCATGGCCCAGGATGGCGGGGAAGATGCCTTCCGGGTCCGAGCCCGAGCGGGTGAATTCGTCGGTATGGCACAGGCCGGTGGCCTTGATTTCGATCATCACCTCGCCCGCGCGCGGGCCGTCGAGATTGACTTCGGTAATTTCCAGAGGCTTCCCGGCCTCGATGGCAAGGGCTGCGCGGGTCTTCATTGAGGTACTCCCCCGTTCGATCTGATCGATGGATCGCGGCCCGGATTTTCCGGGCGCGACGGATTGGGGTGAGTTTCATCGGAGGCAGCGCGCTGCGTCCAGTCCTTTCACCCCGTTCCATCCTCATACCTTAGTACAGGGGCGGCGCGCGCGCGACCGAAACCCGCAGGGCGCGGGGCCGAAACATGCGCGATTCCAGAGGCTTCCGCCTGGGCGTTCCTTCGGGGCCGGTGTCTTATGATTCTCTTATTAGCCGAAAGGCTTTGACGGCCGCGCCGTGGCGCGGCCAGTCTGTAGCGGGCCGGGCAGGCCCCCGTCAGGCGGCGAACCCGCGCCGCCGGCTGCCGGGCCGCGCGGGCTCAGATGTGGATTTCGCGATCGCGCACCGACTGGCATTTCCACTGGGAGATGCTCCAACCCGGGTGGCTCTCCACCCATTTGGCCAGTTCCGGCTGGGCGCCCATGGCGCAGGCCAGCGGGCTGATGGGTTCGACGTACTGAACGGCCTTCTGTTCGCAGACGCTGGGGGAGGACTGGAGGCAGGCGACGAAGATGAGTTCGATCATGGCGTGGTCCGTTGGATCGTGGTTGTGGACAGGTGGCTGTGTCTCCGGGCCGGGGCCCGGCAGTCTGGCTTCCTTCCCCCCAGGATCAGGCGTCCGGGCGCGTTGCGGCCCGGGGATGCATGGCAGGTTCGGCCCCGCATGATCCGACATGCCGGATATTGGAACATGGATGGGTGAACAGAGGATGTGCGAAATGTCGCAGTGCAGCATGGCTCACGAAAATGTGACTTCAGCAGCCCGGCCGGGGCTGCGCATGGCGGTGGCTGCGGTTCTGGCGGTGCTGTGCGCCGGCGCCGCGCCGGCGGCGGATTTCAAGGACCCGGACTGGCCCTGCATCCAGCCGAAGGTCGGGCATATCTCCATCGGGCAGATGTGGGCCGGGCCGCTGCCGGAGGGGGACTGGAAGGCGGACCGCGAGGTGGCCGCTCTCGCGCATCGCCTGGCGCAGCGCCGCACCAGCCTGGAGGAGGCGCAGGCGCTGATGAGCGGCTTCGTGCAGGACGGCGGGCCGGCGCGGCGGGAGAAGCTCCTGCTGGCCTTCTCCGGCGCCTTCGAGCTCATCGACCACGAGCGCAGCGCGCTCATCGGCGGCATCGCGCGCTATGCCCGCAAGCAGGAGGCGCTGACCGGGCGCATCGAGGCCAAGCAGGACGACCTCTACCGCCTGGACGCGCTGCCCGAGGCGGAGCGCGACGCCGACCGCATCGAGGAGCTGCAGGACGAGATCGCCTGGGACACCCGGATCTACCGCGACCGGGCGCAGTCGCTCACCTATGTCTGCGAAACCCCGGTTCTGCTGGAGAAGCGCGCCTTCGCGCTGGCCCGGTCGGTGGGCGCGCTGACCGAGTAGCCGGCGCCCGCGCGGCCCCTGCCTGTTGTGATTTATGGGCAGGTGTGGCGAAGTGTGAATGGCCAAGAGCGGCCCGATAGGCTACTCAGGGCAGGCTCACCCCACAGAAGAACAGGACGAACGGTTGGACAGAAACGTGCTGGGGCGCGGATTACTTCTCTGCGCCTTGTCGGGCCTGGCGAGCGGATGCAGCGACGAGCTGTCCCTGGCCGAGGCCTCGCCCCCGGAAACTCAGATCGACTCCTACGAGATCGTGCTGGACGGCGCCCCGAGCGAGGATTTTTCCGACCTCGCCGAGGAGGCGCTGCAGACCTACCGGCTGGAGGAGAACGGGGCCCAGTCCCGCGCCTTCCTGCGCCGCCGGGCCGAGGGCGATATCGAGACCATCGTGAAGATGCTGAAGTCGCAGGGCTATTACGAGGGCACGGCGAGCATCGAGCTGTCGCCCCCCGAGGCGGAGGAGGTGACGGTGACGCTGCATGTCATCCCCGGCCCGCGCTACGATCTGGCCGCGCACGACTTCCAGCTCATCGAGGTGGACGACACCCCGCCGCCGCTGGACGCGAAGGCGCTCGGCTCGCCGGTGGGCGAACCGGCGGTGGCCGCGCGGATCGTCGGGGCCGAGGACGCCGCGGTGGGCCTGTTGCAGCGCAAGGGCTTTGCCTATGCGAAGTTCCTCGGGCGCGACGCGGTGGCCGACCCGGCCGCGCACACGATCGAGGTGCAGTCCTCCTTCCAGGTCGGCCGGCACTACACCTTCGGCGACGTGACCTTCGACAACATCACCGTGGTCGAGGACGAATACCTGCGCACCTACATCAACTGGGACCCGGACGAGACCTTCAGCCAGGCCAAGCTGCGCGAGTACCAGAAGGAGCTGTCCAACACCGGCCTGTTCACCGCGGTGAGCGCCGACACGCCGGAGAAGGCGCCGAAGAGCCGGGCCCTGCCGATCACCGTGACAGGGGAGGCGCGCCCGCCGCGCACCGCCTCCGCCGGGCTCTACTACGACACCACGGACGGGGTGCTGGTGCAGGGATCGCTCGCGCATCGCAACCTCTTCGGGCGCAACGAGCAGGGCGCGGTGACGCTGGAGGCCGGGGTGGACACCCAGCGGCTGGAGTTCACCTATCTGGAGCCGCAGTTCAAGCGCGACGGGCAGAATCTCGTCGGCGGGCTGGAGCTGCGCAACGAGGACATCGACGCCTACGAGGAAACCGGCGGCACGCTCACGCTGGGCGTGGAGCGCGAGCTTTCCGATGTCTGGACCGTGGGCGCCGGCGGGCTGCTGGAAATCAGCCGGATCCAGGATGACGGGGAGGACTCCGACGCCTTCCTCGGCGGTATCCCCGCCTTCGTGCGCTACGATGACACCGATGACCTGCTGGACCCGCGCGAGGGCATCCGCTTCCGCATCAACGCCACCCCGATCGGCGGCGAGTACAACGACGAGAGCACGGCCTTCCTGGTCCTGGACGGCAACGCCTCCACCTACGTGCCCCTCGACGAGCATCGCAAGTACGTGCTGGCGCTGCACGGCCGGCTCGCCACGATCCTCGCGGAGGATCTCGACCGCGTGCCGCCCACCCGGCGGCTCTACGCCGGCGGCGGCGGCTCGATCCGCGGCTACGGCACCGACATGGTCGGGCCGCTGGACGACAACGGCGACCCGGTCGGCGGCCTCTCGGCCATGGAGCTGGGCGCGGAGATGCGCGCGCAGGTCTACGGCGACTTCGGCGTGGTCGGCTTTCTCGACGCGGGGTCGGTCTCCACCGAGGCCTATCCCGATTTCGATGACGGCGTGCAGGTCTCGGCCGGCGTGGGCGGGCGCTACTACTCGCCCGTCGGCCCGATCCGCTTCGATATCGGCGTGCCGCTGAACCCGCGCGACAGCGACGACGATTTCCAGCTCTACTTCTCCATCGGGCAGGCTTTCTGATGAGACGACTTCTCCTGATCGGCTTCGCACTGGTGCTCGCCCTCACCGCCCCCGCGGCGCAGGCGGACACGTCCATCTTCAACGTGCGCAGCCGGCTCGTGCAGTTCCTGCTCGAACAGGTCTCCACCCCCGGCTCCTTCGAGGTGACGGTGGAGGAGGTCGACAGCCCGGACAGCGGGGTCACCCGGCTGAAGGGCCTGAAAGTGTCGGATTCCGAGGGGGTGTGGATCACCGCCGGCGTGGTCTCGCTGGAGTGGAACGCCACGCGGCTGCTGCGCGGCGAGCTGGAGATCCCGCAGATCCTGGTGCAGGACCTGAACGTGATCCGCCCGCCCGCGCCCGGGCAGGAGGCGCCCGAGATCAAGGAAGGCGAGGCGGACCCCAATGCCTCGCCCTTCGACTGGCCGCGCAGCCCGATCACCCTGCGCATCGCCGAGATGAAGCTGGAGCGCATCCACATCGCCGAGGGCGTGCTGCCCCAGGAGATCACCTTCGACGCGCTCGGCTCGGCGGTGGACGAGGGCGACCAGCAGGCGCTGAAGCTCGACGTCACCCGCACCGACGCCGTCGCCGGCAAGATCGCGGTGGATTACCTGCGCGATTTCTCGAATGACACGCTGCGCATCAAGCTCGACGCGGACGAGGCGCCCGGCGGCATCGTCGCCGCCGCCGCCGGCTTCCCCGACGACAGCCGCAGCAGCGTGACCCTGCTCGCCGACGGCCCGAAGGACGACTGGAAGGTGACCTTCGACGCCGCCGTCGACCGGGTGTTCGACGCCGACGGCACCGCCACCGTCTCCTACGTCGCCCCGCTCTCGGTTTCCGCCGATTTCGCCCTGCGCCCGGGCGAGGCCATGTCGCCGGATGTGCGCGACCTGCTCTCGCCCTCCGCCGACATCCGCGCCCGGGTGTCGGAGGAGAGCGGGATCATCCGCTTCCAGGACCTGTCGCTGACCTCGCCGGAGCTGAACCTGAACGCCCAGGGCACTTTCGCGCGCGAAACGGGCGCGATGGACCTGGTGCTGGACCTCGCGGGCCAGTCCGGCCTCGCGAAGCTCGCCGATGGCGTGGATTTCGACCGGTTCGGCTTCCGCGGCACGGTGCAGGGCACGCCGGACAGTCTCGCCGCGAAGGGCGTTGCCTCCCTCGCCGGGCTGAAGACGGCGCCGGCCGATGCCGGCAGCCTGGAGTTGAACCTCGACGTGGCGCGCAACGGCGAGCGGCTCACCTTCAACGTGGACGGCAAGGGCACCGCGGTGCGCCTCGACAAGCTGCAGCCCGACGTGGTGGGCGACATCAACCTCACCGCTTCCGGCACGCAGGAGGGCGAGCAGCTCGAACTGTCCATCCTCTCGCTCGCCGGGCCGCTGATGCAGGTGACGGCCAGCGGCGGAACCGATCTCTCCTTCCAGGAGGCGGGGCTGAACTTCACCGCCCGCCTGCCGGAATTCGGCCCCTTCGCCCGCGCCTACGGGCAGGACATCGACGGCAGCGCCGACCTGAAGGGCCGGGTGGACGTCGCCGCCGGCGCGCCCACCGCGCATGTGGAGGGCACCGTCTCCGAGGTGCGCTCGCCGATGGCGGACCTGGGCCGCTTCGCGCTCACCGCCGACGTGGCGCAGGAGGGCGCGCAGCTCACCTTCGCCGCGGACGGCATGGTGGAGCGCCTGCGCCTGGACCGGATCGGCCCGGACGTGCTGGGCACCACCCGGCTCACCCTGCGCGGCGCGATGGAGGGAGACGCGCTCACGCTGGAGACGGCGGCGCTGGACGGGCCGCGTCTCACCGCCTCGGTGAGCGGCGCGCTGGACCTCGCGCGCACCGACGGCCGCTTCGACTACACGCTGCGCGCGCCCGAGATCGGCCCCATTGCCGCGGCCTATGACCAGGACGTCACCGGCGCGGTGGAGGCCGAGGGCACGCTCACGCTCGCCGGGGCGGTGCCGACCCTGTCCGGCACCGCGGCGCTGCGCGATTTCGCCTATGCCGGCACCGGCTACGGTGACATCGTCGCCCGCCATGACGTGACCTTGGGCGAGAGCCCGGAGGGCACGCTCAGCATCGACGCCAGCAAGGGCGCGATCGGCGAGGCGAAGATCGCCACCGCCTTCCGCCTCGCCGGGCAGGACCTCGCGCTGAGCGGCATCGACGTCTCGGCGCTCGGCCTCTCGGTGACCGGCGACATGACGACCGACCTCGACACCACCCTGTCCACCGGGGCGCTGAAGGTCTCGGCGCGCTCGCTCTCGGCGCTGGGGCGCTTCGCCGGCACCCCGCTGGCCGGAACGCTCGACGGGTCCGTGACGCTGGACGCGGCGGGGGGCACGCAGGGCGTGGCGGCGAAACTCACCGGGCGCGGCGTGGGCACGGCGGGCATCGGCACCGAAACCGTGCGGCTCGACGCGAAGGTCTCCGACGCGCTGGGGACGCCCTCGGTGACGGCCAGCGCCGACGTGACGGTGCTGGACCTCGGGGAGACCGGGCGACTGGACACAGTCACTCTGCGCGCGAAGGGGCCGCTCAGCGGCCTCGAGGTGACGGCAGACACGGCCGGCACGCTGATCGACAAGCCGTTCAGCGCCGGGGTCACCGCTTCCGTCGCGGTGCAGGGCAGCACGATCAGCGCGCGGGTGAGCCGGCTGGAAACCCGGCTCGACGAGCAGGAGATCAGCCAGCAGGGCCCGCTCACCCTGCGCGTCTTCGGCGGGACGGTGACCGCGCAGGGGCTGGACCTGCGCTTCCCCAGGGGCGGGCGGGTTTCCGGCGATGCCGGGTATTCCGCCGCCGGCTTCTCCGGCGACCTGACGATCGACGCGCTCGACCTCACGCTGGCCAACACGTTCGGCGAGGCGCCGGTGCAATCGGGCAAGCTCTCGGGCCATGCGGCCTTCGACACCCGGCCCGGCCGCGCGACGGCGGACGTGGACCTGCGCGCCGCGAACCTCAAGCTGCGCGACGTGGCGCCGGAGGCCGAGCCGTTCCGCGCCCGGTTCACCGGCACCTGGAACGGCCGGCTGGCCGATGTCACGCTGCGGGTGGAGGGCGCCTTCGGCGAGCCCATCCGCGTGAAGGCCGCGGTGCCGCTGCGCGCGGCGAGCGGCGGCATCCCGCAGGTCGTGGGCACTGGCGCGCTCTCCGGCTCGGTGAACTGGAGGGGCGAGATCTCGCCGCTCTGGGCCCTCGTGCCGCTGGCCGATCATGAGCTGACGGGCGATGCCAACGTGGCGCTGGAACTGGGCGGCACGCCGGACACGCCCACCGTTTCGGGCCGCATCGGGCTGGAGCATGGCCGCTACCAGAACCTCGCCCTGGGGGTGATCCTCACCGATGTCACGGTGCGCTCGAAGATCGAGGGCCCGCAGGACCTGGTGCTGAACCTCTCGGCGAAGGACGGCAACCAGGGTGCGGTCACCGGCCGGGCCCGGATCCTCTCCGGCGAGGGAGAGCCGCGCCTGCGCGTCGAGGTGAAGGCCGACCGCGCGGTGCTGGTGCGGCGCGACGACGTGACGGCGATGATCTCCTCGGACATCACCGTGCGCGGCCCGGTCTCCGCCCTGCGGGTGGAGGGGGACGTGACCATCGACCGCGCCGAGGTGCGGCTGGTCGACACGCTGCCGCCCTCCATCGTCACGCTCGGCGACGTGCGCATCAAGGGCGAGGCGGTTCCGGAGGAGGAGCCGGCCGCCGGCAGCACCGTGCGTCTCGCGATCAGGGTGAGCTCGCCCGGCAACATCTTCGTGCGCGGGCGCGGGCTCGACAGCGAGTGGCAGGCGGACATGAACATCGGCGGCACCGCCGCGGTTCCGCAGGTCACCGGTACGGTGTCGAAGGTGCGCGGCAGCTTCGACCTGGTGGGCAAGACCTTCGATCTCGCCACCGGGGAGGTGCGCTTCAACGGCGGCCGCAAGATCGATCCGGATCTCGACGTGGTGCTGGAGCGCGACGACAACGACATCACCGGCCGCGTGCGGGTGAAAGGCCCGGCCTCGGACCCGGAGATCAGCTTCGACTCCACGCCCGCGCTGCCCGATGACGAGGTGCTGCCGCGCCTGCTGTTCGGCACCTCGAAACAGTCGCTCAGCGGGGCGCAGGCCATCCAGCTTGCCATCGGCATCCGCACCCTGACCACGGGGGACGCAGGCCCGCTCGACATGGCGCGCTCCGCGCTCGGGGTGGATGTGCTGCAGGTCGACCCCACCTCGGAAGGCGCGGAGGTGACCGTGGGCAAGAACGTCGCCGACGGCGTGTTCGTCGGCGCCTCCAAGGAGGTCGGCGGCGAGGGCGGGGAATCGGTGAAGGTCGAGGTCGACATCTTCGAGGGCGTGACGGCGGAGGGCGATGTCGGCACCGAGAGCTCGAAGGTCGGCATCGGCTGGAAGACCGATTTCTGACGGTGCAGGGGGGCCCCGCGCGGCCCGGCTTCCTCCGCAGGTTCAGACAGGACAACGGCCCGGGTGCACCCCGGGCCGTACGCGTCTGCGAGGCCCCCCGCCGCAGGCTCCACGCGCCACGCAACGCGCTCCGCCGGGTGAACTTGGCTACTGACGTGCGCGCGCCCCACTTCCGCCGCTGTGCACCGGGGGTGGGAGGCGCACCCGTCACCGGCCGAGGGCAGGCCCGGGAGAGCGATGCGCGGGAGCGGCCTCGCCGGGCAGGCCAGGGGCGTTCGGGGCCTTGGCGCTCGCGCAACCTGGGATGCGGAATGTGCCGGGGCAGGCGGAAGGGCCGGCGGCGGGGCTCGCCCGTGGAAGCCATTCCCCGGAGGAGGTCTGCCGGTGGGTGGCCTGCCGACAAGACCGGGAGGGTGTCGGACGGGGCAGGGGCGGGGCGACAGGGCCCTGCGCGTGATCATGGGGCAGACAGGTGCCCGCGCACGAAAATACCCGCCGGCGAAGGATCGCCGGCGGGCACCGAAACAGCCACCAGGGATGGGGATCAAGGATGGCTGCCCCGATCAGCGGGAGCGGATCAGCCCTCGTAGGTGGGCATTTCCTTCAGCTGTTCACCCGTGGTCTGGACGTAGATGCGCAGGTCATTCTCGTCCTCGCCCTGCATGATCTGCAGCTCCTTGAATTCCACCGAGACGCGCTTGGCGCCAAGGCCCAGGAAACCGCCCACGTCGACGATCGCCTTCTGTGCCGCACCGTCCTCGTTCATCACGATTTCGGTGACTTCGCCGATCTCGGCATCCTCGGCATCATAGACCGGGGCGCCGATGAGCGCGTCGGACTTGATCTGGTCAGCCGGCGTCTCCTTGTAGCCTTCCGGAGCGGACATCAGCGTGCCGCCGCCCACGGTGGCGTTCGACTCGGCCGCTGCCGTCTGGGTATCGGGCTTCGGCTCGCCGGCCATCTTGTCGGTGCCGGTCTGGTCGGCCGGCATCGCGGTGTCGGCCTTGTCCATCGTGTCGCCGGTCACGGCGGTGTCGGTCGACGCCTCCTGGTCCATCACGTCGGAATGCTCGCCGCGGTCGAAGGCCGGGGCATTCTCCAGCGCTTCGCGGGAGGTGTTGATGGCGATGAACGTGTCATCGGCGTCGCCGCTCTCGTGCAGGAACGACAGGTCGCTCATCTCCACGGCCACGGTCTTTTCCCCGATGCCGAGGAAGCCGCCCACGTCCACGAGCACGGCGCGGATGTCACCATTCTGGTCCATCACCACGTCGCTGACCTCGCCGAGATCGTCCCACTCGGTGTCGCCGTCGGCGGGCATGGCCATGTCGGCCTCAGCCGGCTTCTCGGATGCATAAACGCGGCTTCCGATCAGGTCAGACGCGTATACATCGCTGGCTTCAGGAGCCTTCAGGTAAGAAGACTGGGCAACATCCTGAGCATAGACGGTGCTGCCGCCCATCACGAGGGCCAGAGCGGTGGTTGCAATAAGACGTTTCATGTCGAATCTCCTCATTGTTTCTTTTCATCTCCCCGTCGTGGCGTCATCACCACTTCAGGCGTTCTGGCTGGTCAACGTGCCGGCCCGGGAAGAGTTCCGGGAAAAAACGAGATTAAAATTCATGCGTTTGCGGGAACTTTTTCCGGGAAAGCTGCGCAGGGCCCCGATGATCGGACGGGGCGCGGGCAGGAGGCGGAGCGGGTCCCGGGCGGGCGCCCGGGGGCAGTCGGCACGGGCGCGCGCGCAGGCGCCTCACCCGATTGCGGGCACAACGCGGCGCGCGGGGCGGCGGTTCCGGAGTGCGCCGCGCGGCGGGGCGTTGTTTGCCGGGCCGGGCGCGCTAGGTTGAGGGGTCCGCACCCACCTGCGCCCCCAACCGCCCGGAGCCTCCGATGGAAATCTTTGCCTGCCCGAGCTGCAACGGCTCCCTGTTCTTCGAGAACCTCGCCTGCTCCTGCGGGCAGGGGGTCGTCTGGGACCCCGGCAGCCGGAACTTCCTTGGCATCGAGAACCGCGCCGGCTGCGCCAACCGCCATGAGATCGAATGCAACTGGGCGGCCTCGGCGAACGGCGCGCTCTGCCTGTCCTGCGCGATGACCCGCACCCGCCCGGACCCGAGCGTGCGGCGCAACGCGGCCCTCTGGGCCGAGGCGGAGGCGGCGAAACGCTGGGTTCTGGCCAACCTCATGCGCTGGGGCATCTTCACGGCGCAGGACCCGGCCAGCCCGCCGGTGTTCGACCTCCTGTCGGAACTGGTGGGCAGCGGGCGCGAGCAGGTGATGATGGGCCATGCGGACGGCGTGATCACCATCAACGTGGGCGAGGCCGACGCGGCCCTGCGCGAGCGCCGCCGCAGCCAGCTTGACGAGCCCTACCGCACGATGATGGGCCATTTCCGCCACGAGCTGGCGCATTACCTGTTCCTGCGGCTGGAACCGCGCGAGCAGTTCATCCATCCGTTCCGCGCCATGTTCGGCGACGAGCGCGCGGATTACGGCGCGGCCCTGCAGGCCTATTACAATTCCGGCCAGCCGCCGCAGGGCTGGCAGGAAACCCATGTGAGCGAATATGCCCGGGCCCATCCGCACGAGGACTGGGCGGAGACCATGGCCCACGCGATGCATCTCACCGACCTGATGGACAGCGCGGCCGCTATGCAGCTCTCCACCCCGCGCTCGGCGCTGAACGTCGACGCCTACGATGACCCGGCCACGGAGGAGACCCTGGGCAGCGCCCTCGATCTCGCCATCGCGATGAACCACATGGCCCGGTCCATGGGGTTGCTGGACGTCTATCCCTTCATCGTCTCGGCCGGGGTGCGGGAGAAACTGCTCTTCGCGCGCGAATGGCTGCCGCGCGTGGTGGGCTGAGCCGGGGGGGCCGGGCCGGCGCCCGCCCTTCCCCGGTGCCGCAGCGGAACCGGCCCCGGGCGGCACCGCCGAAATCGCCCGGAGCAGGAACATTTCCCGGCCCCGGGTGGTTGCATTCCGCCCGCGCCACTGGCTATGCGGGGGCACCGCGGCCGAAGCAGGTCAACAGGGAGAGAAGAATGGGCGAAACCGCCGACATCATCATCACCAACGGCATTCTCATCACCATGGACGAGAGCCGGCCGCGCGCCGAGGCGCTGGCCATCGCAGGCGGGCGGATTGTGGCGGTCGGCGATGCCGAGGGGATCGCGCCGCTGGCCGGGCCGCGCACCCGGGTGGTCGATGCGCGGGGGGCGACGGTGCTGCCCGGGTTCAACGAGGCCCATATCCACATCTTCCCCGGCTCCGTGGCGCTGGACCAGCTGTCGCTGGCCGGGGTGACCGGCGAGGCCGCGCTGCGCGCGCAGGTGCGCGCCCGTGACGCCGCGGCGCCCGGGCCCGGGCTGTTGATCGGCAAGAGCTGCGACTACACCATCCTGGGCACGGAGCGCAGCCTGGACCGCGGCCTGCTGGACGAGATCCTGCCGGACCGGCCGCTGCTGCTCGTGGCGCCGGACCATCACACCGCCTGGGCGAACACCGCCGCGCTCACCGCCGCGGGGCTGCTGCACGGCCGGGCGCTGCCGGCGGGCAACGAGATCGTCATGGGGGCGGACGGGCTGGCCACCGGCGAGTTGCGCGAGAATGCCGCCTTCGGGCCCGTGGAGGCCATTGGCCCCACCGGCGGGCGCGAGGGGGCCGGGCTGGTGACCGGCCGCGACCCCGAGCCCGCGCCCGGTACCGCCGAGCGCGAGGCCGATCTCGCCGCGCTGCGCAAGGGGCTCGCGCATCTCGCCTCCCACGGCATCACCAGCTTCCAGAACATGGACGGCAACCCCTATCAGCTCGACCTTCTCTCCGAGCTGGAGCGCCGGGGCGAGTTGCTGTGCCGCGCCCGCGTTCCGTTCCATTTCGTGCCGGAAATGCCGCTCTCCGCGCTGGACACCGCCAGCGAGATGGCCGCCCGCCACGGCTCGCCGCGCCTCTCCTCCGGCACGGTGAAGCTGTTCATCGACGGGGTGCTGGACGGCTGGACCGCGCTGATGGCCGAGCCCTACGCCGACCGCCCGGACTGGTGCGGGGAGCCCCGTTTCGAGGAGGAGCGCTTCCACGCCATCATCGCGGAGGCGGACCGGCGCGGCCTGCAGGTGGCCGTGCACGCCATCGGCGACCGGGCGGTGAACATGGTGCTCGACGGCTACGAGAAGGCCCGGGCCGCCAATGGCCCGCGTGACAGCCGACACCGGGTGGAGCACATTGAGGTGGCGCTGGCCTCCGACATTCCGCGCTTCGCCGAACTTGGCGTCATCGCCTCCGTGCAGCCGCCGCATCCGCCGGGCCAGGCGGGCCTGCCGCTGGAGCCCACGCTTTCGCGCATCGGCAAGCCGCGCTGGCCGCTCGCCTACCCCTGGGCGGCGCTGCGCGCGGCGGGGGCCGGGATGCTCTTCGCTTCCGACTGGCCGGTGTCCCCGGTCGATCCGCTGGCCGGCGTGGCCGCCGCGATGACCCGGCCGAAATGGGATGCGGACCAGCCGGACAACCGCCAGACCCTGATGCAGGCGCTGGAGGGCTACACGCTGGCCGGCGCGAAGGCCGAGTTCCGCGAGCACGAGAAGGGCCGGCTGGCCCCGGGCTTCCTCGCCGACATCGTGGTTCTGGACGACGACCTCGAAGCCGCGGACCCCGAGGAATTCCCCGAGATCCGCCCCGTGCTCACCATCTGCGACGGCGCAGTCACCTTCGAGGATGAAGACGCCTTCTGAGGCCCGCTCCGCGCATCCGCCCGCCGGCGGCGGGTGCGTATCCGCCCCGTCCGCGCGCCGTGCGCTGGGGGGCTTCCGGCCGAGGCTGCGGCGTCAGGCGAAACGGTCGCGCAGGGCGTACCAGGTGGCCAGGGCGGTGACGATGGGCTTGCGCAGCATGTGGAACGGGATGGGGGTGACGGCGGTGGTCGGCACGTCCAGCGCGTTCGCCGGGGTGCCGGAGACCCGGCGGGCAAGCTCGCGCCCCATCGCCGTGGCCATGGCCACACCGCGCCCGTTGTAGCCCAGGCCCGCGTGCAGGCCGGGCTCGATCTCGTGCAGGTGGGGCAGGTGATCGCGGGTCATCGCCACGTATCCGCCCCAGTGGTAGGGCCAGTCGAGCCCGGCGAGCTGGGGGTAGAGCGCCACCGCCTTGCGCTTCAGGGTCTCCAGCCTGCCGGGCATCTGCGCCTCCGAATAGGCGCCGCGCCCGCCGATCACGAAGCGGTTCTGCGCGTCGAGCCGGTAGTAGACCAGCAGCCGGTAGAGGTCGGAGACCACCTGCCCCTCGGGCAGGATGTTGCCGCGCAGGTTCGCCGGCAGCGGATGGGTCGCGATCTGGGTGGAAACCACCGGTACCACCGAGCGCCGCAGCCTGTCCTGCACCGGGCCGGAATAGCCGTTGGTGGCGAGGATGACGCAGCGCGCCTTCAGCACGCCGCGCGCGGTGGTCACCCGCCAGCCGGCACCGTCGCGCGCGAGGCCGGTTACCTCGGTGGAGCCGTGCAGCACCGCGCCGAGCGACAGCGCCGCCCGGGCGAGGCCGAAGGCGTAGCTCAGCGGCTGGACTGCGCCGGAACGCCGGTCGATCAGCCCGGAGTGATAGCCCTCCGCGCCCAGCAGATCCGCGGTTTCGCGCGCCGAGAGCAGGGAGATCTCCTCCGACCAGGGCTGCCACTGGCGCACGCGGGCCTCCTGGACCTTCCGGGCCGCCGCGTCCTGCGCGGGCTGGATCCAGCCGGTTCGGCTGGCGCCGCAGTCGATGCCGAAGCGCGCGCAGAGGTCGAAGACCAGCCCGGGCGCCTCGCCGGACAGCCGGTTGAGGCGGCCGCCGAGCGCGGCGCCGAAGCGGCGCAGCACCACCTCCGGGTCCTCCTTCAACCCGGCGATCACCTGCCCGCCGTTGCGCCCGGAGGCGCCCCAGCCGGGGTGATGGCTGTCCAGCAGCGTCACCGCCCGGCCCGCCTCGGCGAGATGCAGCGCCGCGGAGAGGCCGGTGAAGCCGCCGCCCACGATGGCGACATCGGTCTCGTCCGGCCCGGTGAAGGGCGGGGTCTCCGGGCGCGGCGTGGCGGTATCGGTCCACAGCGACCGGGAGAGGGACGGGCGTTCCGACTCGATCAGGCTGCCATCGGGCATCGGGAGCTCCATTCGGGGGTTTCCCCGATCAAAGGCCCTTCGCGCGGTGCCGTCCAGAGATTTCGCGCCGGAGGGCGGGGGCAGGCGCCCGGGGGCGCGTCCCGCCCGGGGATGTGCGGTTCGGGGCGGGTATGGTGTGCACCTCCGACAGTCCGTCGGGCCGGGCCACGATGCCCGCCGGGCAGTGGAACGGCGATGCCGCGGAAGCGCCCTGGCCCGTTGCTGCGGGCAGCGGTGGTGGGCGACCGAGATGCCGCAGGAGCCGCGGCGCGCCGGGCGACCGGACCGGGCGGAGGGGCGCCCGGCTGCCGCGGGCGGGTCAGCCTCCGCGCCTCCCGGCGCAGGGCAAATCCGCCGCGCCGGGCCGGGGGCGGGCCCGGGGGAAGATCAGCCGCGTCCGCCGTGTTCCACCTCGCGCGAGGGCGGCGCGGAGTCCGGGTCCAGCACGCGGAGGCGGTAGGCGGCGGCCTTGGGGGCCCAGTCGGCCCAGAGCCGGGCCAGTTCGTCCACCGGGGTGGGGGAGCGGTCGGCGCGCAGGTCGGCCTCGAAGATCCCTTCGCTGCCCAGCACCTTCAGCGCGGCGGATTGCAGCGGATCGCGCTCCGCCCCGGCGGCCACACCGGCGGCGAGCCCGGCGATCAGGCGCTCCGCGAGCGGGCCCTGCGTTGCCTCGAAGGTGGCGACCATCGCGGGCATCACCTCGGCGGAGCCGAGGAAATTACCGAGTGCGAGGCACATCGCGCCCGCCAGCCCGCCGCATTCGGGCAGGCAGGAGGCGCCGGTGTGGTGCAGCGCCGCGCCGCTGCGGGTGAGGATGCCGAACTGGCGCCAGTGCGGCGCTACGGCGGCACCGCGCATCGCGCCGATGGCCGCTTCGGCCGAGCCGGTGGCGGCATGGGCGGCGAGGCCCACGGCGTGCAGGCGCGGGTCCGTCCGCGCCTGGGAGAAGACCACGCACTCCGGCCCGATCGCCCCCACCCGCGCGCCCACGCAGACGCTGGAGGTGGTGACGGCATAGCCGATCTGCCCGGTCCGCGCGCAGACACCGGCGAGCGAGAAGGTCATTCCGCGATCTCCACCCCGGTCTGCGAGGTGATCAGCCCGTAATGCTCGATGCGCCGGTGGCGGGCGAAGTCGAACACCGAGCGGCGGATGTATTCGCCCAGCTCCATGTCGCAGGCATGGGTGATGACCTCGTCCTCCTCGGAGACCGCGTAGGCAACCGTCTCGCCGGTGGGGGCGACGATGGCCGAGCCGCCGATCATCGCGAACCCGTCCTCGGCGCCGCACTTGGCCGCGGCCAGCACCCAGGCGCCGTTCTGGTAGGCGGCACTCTCGATGGAGAGCCTGTGGTGAAGCGCGCGCAGGTGCGCGGGCTCGGGGTGGTGGATGTTCAGCGTGGGCGTGTTGTAGCCCAGCATGAAGATCTCCGCGCCCTGCAGCGCCATCACCCGGAAGGTCTCCGGCCAGCGGCGGTCGTTGCAGATGCACATGCCGATGCGCCCGATGGGCGACTTGAAGGTGTTGAAGCCCAGGTCGCCCACCTCGAAGTAGCGCTTCTCCAGATGCTCGAAATTCGCCTTGTGCAGCGGGTCCTTCGTGCCCGGCAGATGCACCTTGCGGTACTTGCCGAGCAGGGTGCCGTCCGGGCCCACCAGCACGCAGGTGTTGTAGCGATGCGTCTCGCCGCCCTCGGTCACCTTCTCCGCGAAGCCCAGGTAGAAGCCGACGCCGAGCGCCTTCGCCGTCTCGAACAGCGGCAGCATGGCGGGCGAGGGCAGACCCTCCTCGAAGAAGCGGTCATACTCCTGCGGCGTCTCGTAGATGTAGCGCGGGAAGAAGGTGGTGAGCGCCAGCTCCGGGAAGGTCACCCATTTCGCGCCACGGCCATGCGCCTCGCGCAGCATCCCGATGAGACGCGCGACCGTGGCTTCCTTCGTGTCGTTGAGATGGACCGGCCCCATCTGGGCGACGGCGAGAATTTCCTTGCGGCTCATGGGCTCTCCTTCCCTTGCGGATCACATCAGCACTAGACGAGCGTTTCGATATGTTGAAATAAAATACTGCCCCCTGGAGTATAAGGCCGGATTATATGATCAACGCCCGCCAACTGGAAGTTCTCAGCACCGTCATCGAGGTCGGCACCACGGCCCGGGCGGCGGAGCTGCTCAATGTCTCGCAGCCCGCGGTGAGCAACATGATCCGCCACACGGAGGACATCACCGGCCTCACCCTGTTCGAGCGCGATCGCGGCCGGCTGATCCCCACGCGGGAGGCGCGCCACATCGCGCAGGAGGCCCAGCACCTGTTCATGCAGCAAAGGCGCATCGCCAACATCGTGGAGGAGCTGCGCGGCGGCACCATGGGCACGCTGAGCATCATCGCCTCGCCCTCCATCGGGCTGGGGGTGCTGCCGCGCGCGCTCGCCGCCTTCTCGAAGGCGCGGCCGAAGCTGCGGCTGTCGGTGGAGCTGGGCTCGGTGGACGAGATCTCCGAGCAGCTGGTGAGCGGGCGGGCTGACCTCGGCCTGTCGATTACCGTGCCGCGGCACCCGTCGCTCTCCGTCGGGCCGATCGCGGCGGGGGAGCTGGTGTGCGTCTGCCCGCCGGGGCATGATTTCGCCTTCATGAAGCGGGTGAGCATCACCGACCTCAACCTGGTGAACCACATCTCCTACGCCGCGAACACGCCGCTGGGCCGGCTGGTGGACCAGGTGTTCGCCGAGCGCGGGCTGGAGCGGCGCTATTCCTGCGAAGTGCGCCACACCGCGACGGCGCTGGAGCTGGTGGCCTCGGGCATGGGGGTGGCGCTGGTGGACAGTTTCGCGCTGATCGGCCGCGAGCCGGGGCGCATCGTGCGGGTGCCGACGGACCCGGCGCTGCCCATCCGCATGTCCTCCATCACCTCGCGGCTGTTTCCCACCTCGAACCTCGCCGGGCAGTTCATGGCGTTCTTCCGGGAGTTCATCGCAGAGGCTGGTTGAACCGCCGGGTGAGCTTGCGCCCCTCGCGCAGCACCATGATGCCGCCAAGGGCGATGAGCACCGAGCCGAGCAGCGCCGCCGGTCGGGGCAGGTGCCCCCAGGCGGCGAAGTCCAGCAGCATCACCCACAGGAGGTAGGTGTAGCTGAAGGGCGCGAGATCCGCCGGCGCGGCGCGCTGGTAGACCCAGACCAGCAGGAAGCCCGAGCCGATGCTCGCCAGCCCCACCAGCCCCACGGCGCCCCAGAGCGCGGCCGGCATCGGCACCCAGACCCCGCCGGAGGTCGCGGGCACCACCGCCAGCGCCAGGCCCGCCACGCAGAGCGCCACCAGCGCCTGGGTGCGCACCAGCGCCACCGGCTGTTCGTGCTTGCAGTGGTAATGCGTCACCAGAACCGAGGCCGCGTAGCAGAAGGCGGCGAGGAAGGGCAGGGCGAGGGCGGCCCCCTCCGCCCGGGCCGGCCCGATGATCAGCACCGCGCCGATCAGCCCGAGCACGACGGCGGCGGCCTGAACCCGGCTCACCCGCTCGCGCATCACCAGGGCGCTGAGCAGGGTGGAGAACAGCGGGAAGGTGTAGAAGCACACGGCGGCGGTGGAGAGCGGCAGCAGCGAGAGCGCGAAGATCTGCAGCAGCATCGAGCAGGCCTGCAGGCCGCTGCGCGCCAGCACCGCGCCGCGCTTCACCGGCCGCGCGCGCAGCCCGGTGAAGGCCAGCGCGCCCAGGCACAGGAAGCCGAAGATGAAGCCCGCACGCAGCACGCCGTACTGGAGGGCGCTCACCTCGGCGGTGATCGCCTTCACGAAGCCGTCGTTCAGGCAGAAGACCGCCTGCGCCGCGACCATCACCGCCGCGACCGGCGCGAAGCCGGTGCGCGCCCGGGCCGGGATCATCCCCGCAGGGTCCAGGTGTCCCGGCGCCGGGCGGTGGGGAAGCGGTCCGCGAGGCCGAGGGCCTCGATGCGCGCGACGGAGGCGTCGAACAGCGTGCGCGACACCGGCAGCGCGTCCGGCTCCAGCGCGATGCGGCGCAGTTCCTCCGCCTGGTCGCCATAGGCGGTCTTGAGGGCGCGCAGGTCGGCCACGGCGTCGGTGGCGGAGATGTCCACCCTGAGGTCGCACCGGTCCAGCCCGTGCTCGCCGGTGGCGCGCAGGACGGAGGAGCGCAGCGGCCCGAGGATCTCGCCGCCCGCGTCGCGCCCGGCTTCCAGCGCGCGCAGGAGCCGCTCGGAAAGCTCGTCCTCGGGGCGGTCCTCGAAGGCGGCGATCATCGCGGCGGTGATGGTGTCGTTCGCCAGGATGTTGCCGGCGGCCACGCAGTTGCGGCCGATGGAATGGGTGTAGATCGAGTACATGCGCCGGCCGTGGTAGACGGAGGCGCGGCCCTCCGCGTCCAGCGCCGCGAGCTGGCGCCACTCCACGTCCGGCGTGCTCTCGCACACGCGGGCCACGGCCTCGTCCGCCGTCGCGCCGCCGGCGAGCAGCGAGATGCCGAGGTCGCCCAGCCGCGGGTCGGTGCGGTGCTGGCTGAGGAAGGCGCCCTTGCGGTGGCTGAGCCGGGCGCAGCGCGAGCCCACCGCCAGGTTGGAGGTGGTGACGGCCGCGCCGAAGGCCCCGGTGCGCTCGCAACGGCCGATGATCGAGAAGGTCATGTTCGTTTCCTGTCCCTTGAGTGTTTTTCAGACCGTGTCGCGCTGCGGCAGCGGTATGTCCTTTTCCTGCGCGGCGAAGCGGGTCCACATCGCGTCGGTGGCGGCCTGGGCCTCGGCCACGGCGGCGCCGTCGTCCACCGTGGTGAGCCGGCCGTCGCGCATCAGGAAGCGGCCGTCGACCATCGTGTCGGTCACCACGCCGGGGTGGCCGTAATGCACGAGGTTGGAGACCAGCGAGATGCGCGGGTTCAGCGCCGGCGCGTGCAGGTCGAAGAGGGCGAGATCGGCCTTCGCGCCCACGGCGATGCGGCCTAGATCGCTGCGCCCCAGCGCCTTCGCCCCGTTCACGGTGGCATAATCGAAGGCCCGGCCGGGCTGCGGGGTCACCGAACGCCCCCAGGCGCCGCGGTGCACGGTGAGGCCCAGTTTCATGGCGTGGAACATGTCCTCGGTCATGTTGTCCGTGCCCAGGGCGATGTTCACGCCGCTCTCCAGAATGGCGCGGATCGGCAGCTGGTGCGGGCCCTTCACGGACATCGAGGCCGGGGAATGGGCGAAATGCGTGCCGGAGGCGGCGAGGGTGGCCACGTCCTCCTCGGTGCAGAAGGTCCAGTGCACGGCGAGGAGATCGTCGCCGAGAAAGCCCTCGCGCGCGAGATATTCCGTGGAGGTGCAGCCGTGCAGCGCTTTCACCTGCGCGACCTCGGAGATGATCTGGCTGAGGTGCACCGTGCGGCGCAGGCCGTGGGCCCGGGCCATCTCCTTCAGCGTGGCCAGCATCCAGGGCGAGCAGTTGTCCGGCGCATGCGCGGCGATCATCACCTGCACGCGGCCGTCCTCCGCGCCGTGGAACCGCTCGATGAGGTCGCGGGTGCGGGCGAGGAAGGTCTCGCCCCAGGCGCGGTCGAAGCGGTAGGTGCCGCGGCCCACCTCGGTGGTGACGGCGTCGGCGCAGCTCTCGGCCAGCCACAGGCGCAGGCCGGTGCCGATCATCGCGGGCGCGTAATCCGCGACGTGGCGCAGCGGGTCGACCATGGTGGTGGTGCCGCAGCGGATCGCCTCCACGCAGGCCAGCCTGGCGATGGCGGCGCGCTCGGCGGGCTCCAGCAGGTAGCTCGCCGGCACCATGTACTGGTAGACGAGGTTGCCCTCGATATCCTCCACCGTGCCGCGCAGTGCCAGCAGCACCGCGTGGGTGTGGGCGTTGATGAAGCCGGGCGAGACCGCCTTCGCGGAGCAGTCCACCGGCTCGAAATCGGCGAAATCGGTGCCGTTCAGCGTGTCGGGAAGGGCGACGATCCGGCTTCCCTCGATGGCGATGTGGCCGGCGCGCAGCACCGGGCCGGCGCCGTCATGGGCGATGTAGCGCGCGTCGCGCAGCAGATACCGGCTCATGACTTGCGCAGGGCTCCGATCACCATGATGGCGAGGGTGATCACGGTGAGCACCGTGGCGACCGCCGCGATCGTGGGGTCGATATTGTCCTGGATGCCCTGCCAGATCATCTTCGGCAGGGTCTGCACATTGCGCACGGTGAGGAACAGCACGCCGACGATTTCGTCGAAGGAGACGATGAAGGCGAAGACCGCCCCTGCCGCCATGCCCGGCTTCGCCGCCGGCACCACCACCGAGATCACCGTGGTCCAGACCGAGGCGCCCAGCGAGCGCGCCGCCTGCGGGATGCGCCGGTCGAGGTTCGCAAGTGCCGCGAAGACCGAGATGGAGACGTAGGGCAGCGCGAGCAGCGTGTGGGCGAGGATCACGCCGGTATAGGTGTCGATCAGCCCGAGCTGCACCCAGAAGCGGTAGAAGCCGAGCGACTGCACCACCGGCGGCACCAGGATCGGGGTGATCAGCACCCAGCGCGCGATGGTCGACATCCGGTCGGAGAGGAACCAGCAGCCGATGGCGAAGGCGGTGCCGAGCACGGTGGCCAGCAGCGCCACGGCCAGGCCGATGAACAGGCTGGTGCCCGTGGCCCAGAGCCATTTCGCCGAGGTGAAATAGTTCTGGTAATGCTGCAGCGACAGACCGTCCTGCGGCAGCGAGATGTAGCTCTTGTCGGTGAGCGAGACCGGGATCACCACCAGCATCGGCAGCAGCAGGAAGGCGAGGATCAGCCACGCACCCGTCTGCATGGAGATGCGGAAGAAGGAGCGGTTGTGCATCAGCCTCTCTCCAGGAAGGCGCGGCGCAGGTTCACGAAGCGCGCGGCGGCAAGGATCACCACCCCCGTGGCCACCAGCAGGGTGACGGAGAGCATCGTCCCGGTGCCCCATTTGAGGAACTCCTGGATCTGGTAGGTGATGTATTCGGAAATCATCAGCACGCGGCCGCCGCCCAGCAGCGCCGGGGTGATGTAGAAGCCGAGCGAGAGCACGAAGACCAGCAGGGCGGCGGAGAGCACGCCGGGCTTGGTCTGCGGGAAGTAGACCTGCCAGAAGGCCGTCCACTCCGAGGCGCCGAGGCCGCGGGCCGCGTTCACGAAAGAGCGGTCGATGCCCTTCATGTTGGCCATGATCGGCAGCACCGCGAAGGGCAGCATCACGTGCACCATGGCGATGAGCACGCCGAACTCGTTGTGCATCAGCCGCAGGGGGCGGTCGATCAGCCCCATGCCCATCAGCGCGTCGTTCACCAGGCCCGAGCGGCCCAGCAGCACGATCCAGGAGAAGGAGCGGATGAGCACCGAGATCCAGAACGGCAGCAGCACCAGCGCCACCATCAGCCCCACCCCGCGCTGCGAGGCGTTGTAGATGGCGTAGGACACGATGTAGCCCAGCACCAGGCAGAAGGCCGTGGTGATCGCCGCCACCCGGAAGGTGATGATGAAACTGGTCTGGATCGGGTGGCTGGTGGCCAGGAGGGTGTAGTTGCCCAGGCCGGGTTCCGGCTCGGTCACCGAGATGCCGAGGATGTTCACCAGCGGCCAGATGTAGAAGACGATCATCACCAGCAGGGCCGGCAGGATCAGGAGCCAGTAGCGGTGGCGGTCGGTGAGCAGGCCGGGTGTCATGTGTCCCCTCCGGTGCGGCGGGGCGCGTGCCGGGCCGGCCCCGTGCCCCGCCGCCCCGGGCGTGACCCCGGGGCAACGAGCCCCCCCGCCGGCCCCGGGTCAGGCCCGGGGCGCGGCGGGGGGGAAGGGCCGGTCGCGGCGCGCGCCGGGATCGGTCGATCAGTTGATCAGGGCGTCGACGTACTGTTCCTCGGCCGAGATCTGGTACTTCGCGTACCATTCGTCGTTGTAGAGGATCTGCGTCGCGAGGTTCTCGGGCGAGGACGGGTTCCACTTCTTCAGGTTCTCGGGAACCAGGGCCGCGGCGGCCGGGTTCACCGGGCCGGAGCCGATCAGTTCGAGCCACTTCACCTGAAGCTCCGGGTCCTGCGCGAAGGCGATGAACTTCATCGCTTCCTCGGTGCCGGCCGGGTTGTCCTTCGGAACCACCCAGACGCCCGGCGAGATCACGCCGCCGTTGAAGGTGACGGTGAAGCTGTCTGCGTCCATCTCGTCCTTGAGCAGGTGGGCGCGGGTGGACCAGATGTTGCCCATCGACACCTCTTCCTGCAGGAACAGGTTCTGGCTGTCCGAGCCCGAGCCCCAGACGATGATGTGCTCGCGCAGCTGGCGGAACTTGTCGACCGCCGCGTCGATGCCGTCCTGGGTGCCGAGGGTCTCGTACACGTTCTCGGGCGCCACACCCATGGCCATGGTGGCGCTCTCCAGCATGCCGCGCACCGACTTGCGGAAGGTGCGCATGCCGGGGAAGTCCTTCACGTTCCACACGTCTTCCCAAGTCTGGGGCACGTTGCCGCCGAGCATCCTGGGGTTGGAGGCCAGCACGTAGGAATAGACGTAGTTGCCCACGCCATACTTCCAGGTGGCGCCGTCGATGACCTTGGACTTGTCGACGACGGAGTAGTCGATCTCCTGGGTCATGCCGGCTTCGCCGAGGATGATGGCCGAGCCGGGGCCGCTGTCGCACACGTCCCAGACCACGGCGCCGCTCTCGACCATCGCGCGGATCTTGCCGGCGGAGGGACCGGAGCCGTCGATCACCACGGGCATGCCGGTGGCGGCGGTGTAGGTGTCGCCCAGCACTTCCTTGATCACGTCGGCGGCGGTGCCGCCCCAGTTCACGATCACCAGTTCCTTGGCCTGGGCCATGGCGCCCCGGCCCATCATCGGCAGCACGCCGAGCGCGCCGAGGGCGGCGATGAAGCCGCGGCGGCTCAGCCGGCCCTCGCGGTAGCGGTGCGCCGCGATCTCGACGAAATCGGCGCGGAATTCTTGATCGACGGTATCAGTCATCCGGAAACTCCTTGTTGGGGGCTGGTGTTCTTCACGCGTCCTCGAGGAAGACGCAGGCGTCGCTGTCCCAGCCGAAAGAGACGCCGAGGCCGGGTTCGGGGGTGATCCCGGCCTTCCAGGTCGGGCAGGAGACGAGGATCTCGCCCAGGCCCGCATGCTTCACGATGACATGGGCGCGCTCGCCCAGGTAGGATAATTGCCGGATCTGGCCGGTGAAGGGCTCCGCGCCCGGCGCGCCGATGCGCACCCGCTCCGGGCGCAGGGCCAGCTTGCGGGTGCTGCCGGCGGCCGGGGCGGCGGCGGTCGCCACGCAGAAGCGCTCGCCCCCCGCGGTGCACTCGGCAACGCCGGCGGAGGCGGCGGTCACCTCGGCCTCGATGAAGTTCGACTTGCCGAGGAAATCGGCCACGAACGGGGTGCGCGGCGCGTTGTAGAGCTCGTCCGGCAGGCCGATCTGCTGGATGCGGCCGTCCTTCAGGATGACGATGCGGTCGGACATCGACAGCGCCTCGTCCTGGTCATGCGTCACGTAGATGAAGGTCACGCCGAGCTGGCGGTGCAGGTCCTTCAACTCCCACTGCAGGTCGGCGCGCAGCTTCTTGTCGAGCGCGGAGAGCGGCTCGTCCAGCAGCAGAACCGAGGGGCGGAAGGAGAGCGCGCGCGCCAGCGCCACGCGCTGCTGCTGCCCGCCGGAAAGCTGGCCGGGCATGCGGTCGGCGAATTTTTCCATCTGCACCAGGGCGAGGCACTCGGCCACGCGGGTGTTGATGTCGGAGGAATTCCACTTCCGCACCTTCAGCGGGAAGGCGATGTTGCCGGCCACGGTCATGTTCGGGAACAGCGCATAGCCCTGGAACACCATGCCGAAGTTGCGCTTGTCGGGGCTCTGCGAGGTGATGTCGGTGCCGCGCAGGTCCAGCGTGCCGGACTCGAGCTCGGTGAAGCCCGCGATGGCGGTGAGCAGCGTGGTCTTGCCGGAGCCGGAGGGGCCGAGGAGGGTGAGGAACTCGCCGTCGCCGATCTCGAGCGAGACGTCGTCGAGCGCCCGCACCGGGCCGTAGCGTTTCACCGCATTGCGGACCGAGAGGACGGAATTGGACATGTCGGTGGTCATCCCCACTGGTTTCGGATCAGGGTCGGGCCGCAGCCTTCAGGGGGAACTTGATCACGCGGGCCCACAACACGGAAATTAAAAAGTGCCGTCGAAGAATAATCCCACATTATGAGGAGGGTGGCGCTGGAGACGGGCTCCGGTGGCATGTGCGGGGGCCGGTGGCGACCCTCTCGGTCAGCCGGTCGCCCGGGCGGCACCGCGTGCCCGCGGAGCCCGAAAGCGTGGCTGCGCCCCCTCGGCCGGATCGCCAGCGGGGTGTCCGCCGGGCAGCTCTCCATCCCGGCGCCGGCGCGGAGGACGCGGGCATGGTGCGCGCCGGGCAGGACAAGCCGCCGCTCGCGGCGCCCGCGCGGCGGCTCATCCGGGTTGGCTTTCGCCCGGCCCTCCGCGGTGGCGCCTCATCGGCCGCCAGGGCGCCGTGCCGCCCGGTGGTTGCGGAGACCCTGTTCCTTCGTCCCGATGGAGAAGCCGATGACCGGGCGGATGCGGCGCGGCTTTCGCCCTGCGCGGGGCGGGGACGACCTTCGCGTGCCACAGGCGGCCCCGGGGTGTTGCGCCGTGCCACCATCCCGGGTCAGGGGCCCGGGCCGGGCCGGCATAGACAGCGACGGCCCCCGGAGGCGGCCAGCGGGATGGACCGCGCGAGGGGGCAGGCATCCGGTTCGGGGGGCCTGCGTCCCGGCCGGCGCGGCGCGAAACCGGGGGTCCGGGGCCGCGATAAGCCCCGGTTATAGGCGCGGAGCGTCAGCTTTCGGTGCGATGGCCGGACAGGCCGCCGGAGACTTCCTCGGTCTGGTCCGCGGTCACCGGGTCCGGCAGCAGCAGGTTGAGCAGGATGGCGATGAGGGCGGCGGGCAGCAGGCCCGAGGTCATCAGCACCTGCCCGGTGCGCGGCAGGTGCTGGACCGCGCCCGGCTCCAGCTGCAGGCCGAGCCCGACGGAGAGCGCCACCGCGAAGATCACCATGTTGCGCCGGTTCCAGTCCACGTCCGAGAGCATGGAGATGCCGGCGGCCACCACCATGCCGAACATCACGATCACGCCGCCGCCCAGCACTTCGATGGGCACGGTGGAGATGGCCGCGCCGATCTTCGGCACCAGGCCGCAGACGATCAGGAAGATCGCGCCGCAGGTGACCACGTGGCGGCTCATCACCCCGGTCATGGCGATGAGGCCCACGTTCTGGCTGAAGGAGGTGTTGGGCAGGGCGCCGAACACGCCGGCCACCGCCGAGCCGAGCCCGTCGGCGAAGGTGGCGCCGGAGATTTCCTTGTCGGTCGCCTCGCGGCCTGCGCCGCCCTTGGTGATGCCGGAGACATCGCCCACCGTCTCGATCGCGGAAATGAAGCCCATCAGCGCGAAGCCGATCACCGCCGCGAGGTTGAACTCGAAGCCGAAGTGGAACGGGTCCGGCAGGGTGAACCAAGCCGCCCGGCCCACGGAGGCGAAATCCACCATGCCCAGGGCCCAGGCCACGATGTATCCGGCGATCAGCCCGATCAGGACCGAGGCGATGGACATCATGCCATGGGTGAAGAACTTCAGCCCCAGGGTGACCAGCAGCACCACCAGCGCCACCGTCCAGTTCTGCAGCGAGCCGTATTCGGGCGTGCCGATGGCCGGCACGCCGCCGGCGGCATACTGGATGCCCACCCGCACCAGCGCGAGACCGATCATGGTGACCACGAGCCCGGTGACCAGCGGCGGCAGCGCGAAGCGGATCTTGCCGATGATGGTGCCGAGCGAGGCGTGGAACAGCCCGCCGATCACCACGCCGCCGGTGAGGGCGGCCATGGCTTCCACGCCCTGGCCGGCGACCAGCGGGATCATGATCGGCAGGAAGGCGAAGCTGGTGCCCTGCACGATGGGCAGCCGCGCGCCCACCGGCCCGAAACCGATGGTCTGGAACAGGGTGGCGATGCCGGCGAAGAGCATCGACATCTGGATCATGTAGACGAGGTCGCCCACGCCGGGCGAGCCGAAGCCGAAGCCCGCCGCGCCGGCCACGATGATCGCCGGGGTGACGTTGCTCACGAACATCGCCAGGACATGCTGGATGCCCAGCGGGACCGCCCGGGCGAGGGGCGGGGTGTAATCCGGGTCGGCCAGCTGCGCGGGCGTGCCGAGCGTGTCGTGAAATGTCATCCCTGTCTTTCCTTCGCTGTTGCGGCCCGCTGTCCGGCTGGGGACGGGCCTGTGGCGTGGGCGCGGTGGGCCTTCCCCGCAAGATCCGCGCGCCGCAGCGCCGGGCGCTGCCAAGAAACGGTGTGGCGCAGCAGGGGCGAGTTCGGCTCCGAACCTCAATAATGCATTGCACAATACTCGCAGGATTTTCCGAGGGGGCTGTCGTGTCAAGCAAAATGGCGGCGGCGCGGGCCGTGACTGCGTACAAAACGCCGCAGGCGGCTGGCTTTCTCTTTCCGGCCGGGCGGGGGCGCGTCGGATGGGTGCAGTGCACAAGAAACCGGATGAACGCGGCGCCGGACGCGGCTAGACTGCGTCCCTCACCGCCCCAAGGACCGGACCCGCATGACGCCAGAGCCCACAGCCCCCCGCCACTCCCTGATCGAGAACGCCCAGGGCCTCACGGCCGGCATGGTGCTCACCTCGCTCGGGGTGACCTTCATCGGCCAGGCGGGGTTGCTGACCGGGCAGACCGCGGGCATCGCCTTCATCATCGCCTATGCGACGGGCTGGGGCTTCGGGCCGGTGTTCTTCGTGGTGAACCTGCCGTTCTACTACTTCGCCGTGCGGCAGATGGGCTGGGGTTTCACGCTGCGCACGCTGGGATGCGTGGCCGGGGTGTCGGTGCTCACCGCCATCGCGCCGGGCCTCGTGCCGCTGGGCGCGGTGCCGCCGCTCTCCGCCGCGATCCTCGGCGGCTGCGTGGCCGGCGTGGGGCTTCTGGCGCTGTTCCGGCACGGGGCGAGCCTCGGCGGCGTCGGGATCATGGCGATCTACCTGCAGGACAGGCACGGCATCCGTGCCGGCTGGGTGCAGATGGCGGTGGATCTCTGCGTGCTGGTGCTGGCCTTCGCCGTGGTGCCGCCGCTCTCCGTGCTGATGTCGATCGCGGGGGCCGCGGTGATGAACATGATCCTCGCCTTCAACCACCGGCGCGACAGGTACGTGGCCATCTGAATCTCCGTCCCCCGAGGGCCTGAAACCCTCGCCAACCGGCATCGGCAGGCGCCGCCTGTGCGCCGCCTCCCCGGCATGCGTTCGGCAGCCTTGGACGAACCCCCGTTACGGCAAGCCCGCTTCCCGGACCGGCGGGCCGGTCAGCGCGGGGCCGGGGCGTCCAGCAGGCGGTGCAGATGGTCGCGCAGGATGCGGCGCAGGGCGGTGAAATCCTCCTCCGGCATGGCGGCGAAGGCCCCGGCTTCCAACTCGTCCGCAATCGTGTCGCAGGCCTCCAGAAGCCGCGCGCCCTCCGGGCGCAGGTAGGTCACCAGGATGCGGCGGTTGCCGGGCAGCTCGCGCCGCTCGATCAGCCCGCGCTTCTCCAGCCCGGTGACGATCTCGTTCATCGTCTGCGGCGTCACGAAGAAGCGCCGCGCGAGATCCGCCGAGGAGATGCCGTCGCGCGCCCGCACGATCGCCAGCACCGTGTACTGGATGCCGGTGACACGGTGGTCGCGCAACCGGGTTTCCAGCACCGTCCGGATCGACTGGTTCACCTGGTTGAGCAGGTACATCGTGCGCGGTCTGAGAGCGGCACGGTCGCTGGTGGTCTCGGTCTCCGCTGCCATGTATCGCGTCACACCTCGTTTCCGGTCCGGGGCCCCGAGTGAACCAGCAGCGGCGGGGCTGTTGCAAGCCGCAAACGCTGCAGCGCGGCAGAGTCGGCCCGCAAAACACGGATATGTGCGTATTGCTGACCTTTTTCGTGCGCTCGGGCCGGAGTTTCGGCGGTTTCGGCGTGGATTCTTGCGTCCCGCATGGGGTTTCCCAAGATTCCGGTTGCATCGGCCCAGACGGGGCGGCAAGGGAAGAGCCCGTGCGACGGGCCGCGGCCCAGCCCGCCGTCGCCATGGTCCGCTCCGGCCCCGCAGGTGAGACCGGAGCGGCGACACGCACATGCAGCGGCCCCGCGGGCCGGAATGAGGAAGGCCGGCCCCGGAATGTCTGCTCTTGTCGTCATCGTCCGTCTGATCAGCGGCCTGAACCGCCTGATCGGTGCAATCTTTTCCTGGCTCGCCCTGGCGATCGTGGTGGTCTGCTTCGCGGTGGTGGTGCAGCGCTATGTCTTCTCCACCAGCTTCGTGTGGATGCAGGACCTCTACGTCTGGCTCAACGGTGCCATGTTCACCGCCGTGGCCGGCTTTGCGCTGATGCGCGACGACCATGTGCGCGTCGACGTGTTCTACCGCAACGCCCCGGTGCGCCGGAAGGCGATGGTGGACCTGTTCGGCGTCTTCGTCTTCCTGCTGCCCTATTGCTATGTCGTGGCCTTCTACGCCTGGCCTTTCGTGGCGCGCGCGTGGAAATACGGCGAAGGCTCGGCGAATTACGGCGGCATGCCCGGGCTCTGGGTGCTCAAGAGCTTCATCATCGCGTTCGCGGCCCTGGTGGCGCTGCAGGGCCTGGCCATGGCCGCCCGCAGCGTGCTGGTTCTGGCCGGGCGCGAGGCGGAGCTGCCCGTGTCCCTGCGATACACATCTGGCCAGGAGTAATCCCCGATGGATACGGTTCTGATCGGCGAGGTTCTCGCCGGCATCATGTTCTTCGGCATCATCGGGGTGCTGATGCTGGGCTTCCCGGTGGCCTTCACGCTGGCCGGCGTGTCGCTCCTCTTCGGGCTGGCGGGCCTGGCCTTCGGGGTGTTCGACCCCTCGAACCTCTCCTCCCTCGCGCCGCGCTACACCGGCTTCATGACCAACGAGGTGCTGGTGGCGGTGCCGCTGTTCATCTTCATGGGCGTGATGCTGGAGCGCTCGAAGATCGCCGAGCAGCTGCTGCTGACCATGGGCAAGCTCTTCGGCAACATGCGCGGGGGGCTGGGCGCCTCCGTCATCGTGGTGGGTGCGCTGCTCGCGGCCTCCACCGGCGTGGTGGGGGCCACGGTGGTCACCATGGGGCTGATCTCGCTTCCGGCAATGACCAGGGCGGGGTATGACCCGAAGCTCGCTTGCGGTGTCATCTGCGCCTCCGGCACGCTGGGCCAGATCATCCCGCCCTCCACCGTGCTCATCTTCATGGGCGACATGCTCTCGGGCATCAACGCCCAGGTGCAGATGGCCAAGGGCAACTTCGCGCCCACGCCGGTCTCGGTCGGCGACCTCTTCGCCGGGGCCTTCCTGCCCGGGCTGCTGCTGGTGGCTCTCTACCTCGCCTGGATTGCCCTGAAGGCGATCTTCGACCCGCAGAGCTGCCCGGCCACCCCGGTGCCGGCGGAGGAGCGCAGGCACCTCGGCCGCGAGATCGTGACCGCGCTGGTGCCGCCGCTGATGCTGATCTTCGCCGTTCTGGGTTCCATCCTGGGCGGCATTGCCACGCCGACGGAAGCCGCCTCGGTGGGCGCGGTGGGCGCGACCATCCTGGCCGCGGCGCGCTGGCGCCTGTCGCTCTCGGTGCTGCGCGAGGTCGTGGTCTCCGCCGCCAGCATCACCTCCATGGTGTTCATCATCCTGTTCGGCGCCTCGGTGTTCTCCATCGTCTTCCGGCTTATGGGCGGCGACAACCTGGTGCACGAGATGCTTTCCGGCCTGCCCGGCGGCGTGACCGGGGCGCTGATCTCCGTGATGCTGGTGATGTTCCTGCTCGGGTTCATCCTGGACACGTTCGAGATCATCTTCATCGTGATCCCGATCACCGCGCCGGTGCTGTTCGACCTCGGGGTGGACCCGGTGTGGCTGGGCATCCTGGTGGGGGTGAACCTGCAGATGAGCTTCCTCACCCCGCCCTTCGGCTTCGCGCTGTTCTACCTGCGCGGCGTGGCGCCGGGGTCGATCTCCACCTCGATGATCTATCGCGGCGTGGTGCCCTTCGTGGGCATCCAGGCGGTGGCGATCGCGCTGCTGTTCATCTTCCCCGGCATCGCCACCTGGCTGCCGACCATGCTCTACCGCTGAGCCGGCCGGCGCCCGGGGCGGAACCCCGGGCGCTGCTGCAACGTTGACCCGCAGGGAGGGACTTCACCTCCGGAGACGGGAGAGAACGACGATGCAGTTCCACAGAAGCTTCCGCCGCGCGGTTCCGCTGGCCGCGCTGGCGCTGATCTCGGCGGCACCCTTTGCCGCCGCACAGCAGACCGTGACCCGCGAGCAGAAGCAGGCCTGTGTCGCCGCGGCGTCACGCGAGTACAGCACCTCCCTCGGCGACATCGCGGTGACGGGCGCCGAGCTGGGCCCCAAGGGCGGGGCGATGGTCCATCTCTCGGTGAAGGGCACCCTGGCGCATTGCCGGGTGAGCGCGCGGGACCAGGTGCGCGAGATCAAGAGCTACGGCACCGAGGCGCGCGATAAGCCGGCCCCCAGCGACCGCGCCACCAGCCGCGCGCAGGAGCAGGCCTGCGTGGCCGCCGCCTCGCGCAACCGCGGCGTGCCGGTGGGGCAGGTGGACCTGGTGTCCTCGCGCCCCGGCTCCGGCTCCGGCGCGGTGGTCACGCTGAACGTTGCCGGGCAGCGGGCAGACTGCCTCGTTTCCGCCAACGGCCAGGTATCGCGCATCGAGTGAGCCCGGCGCCGCGCGCTGCGGCCGGCCGGAGCGGTGCACGTCCGGTGCGGCACGCACGAAAAAGGCCCGGGGGAGTGTCCCCCGGGCCTTTCGCCTGTCCGATGCCGCGCCGGCGTGGCCGGCAGGCGGGATCAGATCTTGTAGAACTTCTCGCGCGCGGCGAGGTAAGGCATCTCGGTGCCTTCCGTGCGGGTGCGCAGCAGGGCGAGGGCGGTGAGGAAGCTCTCCGCGGTCTTCTTGGTCATGGCGTCGGAGCTGTCGCGCAGCTCGGTCATGATCTCGGTCGCGGCCTTGGCGCCGGCCTCGTACACGTCGTCCGGGAAGGGGCGGACGATGACGCCGTGGTCATCGACCAGGGTCTTCAGCGCGCGCGGGTCGTTCGCGTACATGTCGGCGGAGACGTTGTCGTATTCCGCCTGGCAGCAATCGCGCACGATGGCCTGAAGGTCCTCGGGCAGGGCCTGGAACTTCTCCTTGCTCACCACGCATTCGGTGGCGAGGCCGGGCTCGTTGAAGCTCGGCATGTAGTAGTTCTTCGCCACCTGGTAGAAGCCGAGGGCGAGGTCGTTGTAGGGGCCCACGAACTCCGCCGCGTCCAGCGTGCCGGATTGCAGCGCCTGGAAGATCTCGCCGGCGGCCATGTTGGTGACGGTGACGCCCATCTTCTCCCACACGCGGCCACCGAGGCCGGGGGTGCGGAAACGCAGGCCCTTGAGGTCTTCGAGGCTGTTGATCTCGTTGCGGAACCAGCCGCCGGCCTGGGTGCCGGTGTTGCCCGAGGGGAAGGCCTGCACGCCGAACTGGTCGTACACTTCGTCCCAGATCTCCTGGCCGCCCATGAAGCGGATCCAGGCGCCGTATTCCTGCGCGGTCATGCCATAGGGCACGCCGGTGAAGAAGTTCAGCGCCGGGCTCTTGTTCTGCCAGTAATAGGCAGCGGAGTGGCACATCTCGGCCGAACCGTCGATCACCGCGTCGAGCGACTGCAGCGGCGGCACCATCTCGCCGGCGGAGTAGAGCTGGACGGTGAGGCGCCCGCCGGAGGCGGCGGTGATGCGGTCCGCGAGGCGCTGCGCGCCCACGCCCAGACCGGGGAAGTTCTTCGGCCAGGTCGTGACCATGCGCCAGGTGGTGTTGCCCTGCGAAATCGCGGGCGTGGCAAGAGCTGCCGCCGCGCCGCCGATCCCAGCGGTGCGGATGAATGAACGCCGGTCCATGTTGATCTCCTCCTGACGTGATCGTTTCTTGGTATTTCGGCTGGGCTTCCGTTTACCAGTTTGCAGGCCCTGTGCCACCCAAATTCTCGTTTGTTGCGGCGCACATAGCGGAAAAATGGTGAAAATTTCCCTGCCGCGGGATCAGTCGAGATTTTCGCGCAACATGATGAGCATCGGCAGGGCGGGGGCGGGCAGCTCCGCGCCGGCCAGCGCGCGCAGCGCGGTGGTGATCACCGCTTCCGGGCTCTGGCTGATGCAGGCGTCCATCGTCTCGTCGAGCAGGGCGGCGCGGGTGTCGGGGGTGAGCGCGTGGCCGATGAACAGGATGCGCCGGCCGCTCTCGCGCAGCGCCCGGGCGATGCCGTCGGAGGAGCCGCCGACATTGTAGATCCCCACCAGGTCGGGGTTGCGGGCGATGAGCTCGCGGGCGTGGTGGTAGTTCTCGTCGCGGTCGTCGTGCCCCTCCCGCGTGCCGGTGAGGCGCAGGCCGGGCATCATCTCGTCGAGAATGGAGAGGAAGCCGATCTCCCGCTCGCCATGCGCATGGTAGGCCCGGCTGGCCGCGATCAGCGCCACCGAGCCGCTGCGCCCGGCCGCGAAGCGCGCCATCAGGTAGCCCGCGGTGCGGCCCACCTGGCGGTTCTCCAGCCCGATATAGGCGTGGCGCCGGGTGTTCGGCACGTCCGAGACCAGGGTGACCACGCGCTTGCCGAGCTCCACCAGGTGGTCGGCGGCGGCGCGCACCAGCGGGTGGTCCACCGCCATGAAGGCCACGCCGTCCGAGCGTTCGCCGTGCCGGCGCAGCGCCTCGGCCATGGCGGCGGGGTTGAAGCTCTCCTCGAAATGGCAGCGGATGCGCGGGCTGCCGGGGGTGGGCTGGGCGGCGATCTCGCGCAGCCGCGCGCCGAGCAGGCGCAGGTAGGGGTTGCCGCCGCGCGGCAGCAGGAAGGTGTATTGCGCCACCTCCGGCTGCTGCATGCGCGCCACGTCCGCCGCGGAGAGATAGTCCAGCGCCGCCGCCGCCTCCAGCACCCGCTCCACCGTGCGCGCCCGCACCCCGGGGCGGCGGTTCAGCACCCGGTCCACCGTGGCACGCGACACGCCGGCGCGGGCGGCCACGTCCTCGATCAGCGGGCGGGAGGCGGGTGTGTCCTGCATGCGGTACCTCAGAAAGCCTCAGAAATCACGTTTTGACGCATCAAGGGGGAATGGCGCACAAACACCGTGCAGACGTCAAGAAAAAGGCGCGAACGCGCTCAAAAAGCATCAAGGGAGGAGAACGGAATGTCATTTTCACTCACGCGGCGCGCCCTGCTGGGCGCGGGTTTCGCTGCGGCACTGGCCGGGCTGGGCGCTGGCGCCTCGGCCCAGACCGTGCTGCGCTACGGGCACAACAATTCGCCGGACAGCGTGGTGGGCCAGCAGGCGGACTGGCTGGCCGGGGAGATCGCGAAGAACACCGGCGGCTCGGTGGAGGTGGAGGTCTATCCCGCCTCGCAGCTCGGCAAGCTGCAGGAGCTGGCGGAGGCCGTGTCGCTGGGCACCGTGGCGCTCTCGCACAACACCGCCGGGGCCTATTCCACGCTCTACGAGCCGCTGGGCGCGCTCGACACCCCCTATCTCTACCGCGACGTGGACCACCTGATGAAGGTGATGGACGTGGACGGGCCGGTGATGTCCGGGCTCAACGAGGGGCTGATCGCCTCCGCCGGGGTGCGGGTGCTCTATGCCTTCTACTTCGGCGCGCGCCAGCTCACCGCGAACGAGGCCTTCCACGCGCCCGCGGAGCTGGCGGGCAAGAAGATCCGCGCCGTGCCCTTCCCGATCTACCTCACCGCGGTGGAGGGGCTGGGCGCCGCGCCGGTTCCGGTGGACTGGTCGGAGGTGCCCACGGCGCTGGCCACCGGCGTGGTGGCGGGGCAGGAGAACCCGGTCAACATCATCCTGTCGAACAAGCTCTACGACGTGCAGTCCACGCTGATGCTCACCGGGCACATCGCCTCCGCCGAGCTGGTGGTGATCAACGAGGATGTGTGGCAGGGGCTCACGGAGGAGGAGCGCGAGGGCATCCGCGCCGCCGCCCGCACGGTGCGGGACCGCGCCACCGCCGCGGTGCGCGACAAGGAGGCCGAACAGATCGAGGAACTGAAATCCCTCGGCATGACGGTGATCGGCCCGGAGGAGGGGCTGGACCTCGACGCCTTCCGCACCTCGGTGAAGGCGCTCGTGCATGAGCGCTTCGACGAGAAATACGGCGATCTCTACGCCAAGATCGACGCGGTGAAATGATGTTCGGGCGCGGTGTCTTCCGGCTGCTGGGTGCGGTCTCCACGCTGGGGCTCTGGCTGGGCATGGGGCTGCTGTTCCTGATCACGGCGCTGATCGTGCTTCAGGTGGTGGCGCGCAACCTGTTCAACCTCGGCCTGCCCTGGGCGGACGAGGGCGCCCGGTTCTGCGGCATCGCGCTCGTCTATCTCTGCGTGCCCTGGCTTGCGCTGCGGGGGCGGCACATCGCGGTGGATCTCGTGTCCGCCCGGCTCACCGGGGGGTGGCGGCGCGGGCTCATGGCGCTCACCGAACTGGCGGTGCTCGGCTTCGCGGGCATCGTGCTCCACGGCTTCTCCGCCTTCCTGGAGCGGGCGGCGAAATTCGCCACGCCGGCGATGGGGATGCCCAATTCCATCTTCTATGCGCCCGCGGTGGCCGGCTTCGTGATGCTCGGCCTCATCGCGCTGGCGCGGCTTCTCACCCTGCTGGCGGGCGGCGCGGTGGAAGAGAGCGGCGAAGGCTTCGAGGGCCGGGTATGACACTGATGCTGCTGGGCCTTTTCGGCCTCCTCATGGTGATGGGCGCGCCGGTGGCGGTGTGCCTGGGCCTGTCCGCGGCGGCGACCATCCTTGCCTTCGGCCAGCCGGTGGCGGTGATGGCGCAGCGGCTGCAGAACGCGCTCGACAGCGGGCCGCTCCTCGCCGTGCCGCTGTTCATCTTCGCCGCCAGCCTGCTGAACGCGACCGGGGTCACCACCCATCTCTTCGACCTCATCCGCATGCTGGTGGGCCGGCTGCGCGGCGGCGTGGCGCAGGTGAGCGTGCTGGTGAGCCTGGTGTTCTCCGGCATCTCCGGGGCGGCGCTCGCCGATATCGGCGCGCTCGGCGGCATCCAGATCCGCCAGATGACCGAGCAGGGCTACCGGCGCGAGTTCGCCGCCGGCATCACCATGGCCGCCGCCACCATCGGGCCGATCTTCCCGCCCTCCATCCCGATCATCATCTACGCCGCCGCGGCCAATGTCTCGGCCGTGAAGCTGCTGCTGGCGGGCGTGGTGCCGGCGCTGATCATCACCGTGTTCCTGATGCTGCAGATCGCCGTGATCGGGCGGCTCGCCGACCTGCCGCGTGACACCGTGCGCCCCACGAAACGCGCCATCGCCCGCAAGGCCGGCATCTCGGCGCCCGCGCTGCTCGCGCCGGTGCTGCTGATCGGCGGGCTGATGAGCGGGCTGTTCGGGCCCACCGAGGTGGCCGGCATCACCGTGGCCTATGCCATCTTCGTGGGCATATTCATCTACCGCGCGCTGAGCCTGAAGGACTTCCTCACCTCCGCGCGCGAAACGGTGGAGAGCACGGCGAACGTGCTCTTCATCGTCTCTGCCGCCGCGCTCTTCGCCTGGGTGCTCACCGTGGCGCGCGCGCCGGCGGAGGTCTCGGCCTTCCTGCTGGGGCTGAGCGACAACCCGCTGGTGCTGCTGCTCATCGTCAACGTGATCCTGCTGGTGGTGGGCATGGTGCTGGAGAGCATCGCCGCCATCCTGATCATCGCGCCCATCGTGGCGCCGGCGCTCACCCTTGCGGGGGTGGACCCGCTGCAGCTCGGCATCGTCTTCGTGCTCAACCTGATGATCGGGCTGCTCACGCCCCCCGTGGGCATGAGCCTCTACATGGTCTCGATCATCGCGAAGATGCCGCTGCACCGGGTGATCGCCGGCGTGGTGCCCTTCCTGATCCCGCTTTTCCTGTCGCTTCTGGTGGTCACGCTGTTTCCCGGCCTCTCCACCTGGCTTCCCAACCTACTCATCAAGTGAGGCGCCATGAGCACCCTTTTCGGTGAAATCCGCCAGCTCGGCTATGTGGTCGAGGACATCGAGGCCGCGATGGCGCATTGGAGCGCCGAGCTCGGCGTGGGCCCGTGGTTCTACAACCCGAAAGTGCCGATCGAGGACTATCGCTATGACGGCGAGCCCTACGAGGTGCACAATTCGGTGGCGCTGGCCAATTCCGGCTTCATCCAGGTGGAGCTGATCCAGACCCGCAACGACGCCCCCTCCATGTACCGCGACTTCCGCCTCGCCGGGAACCTCGGCCTCCAGCATGTCGCCTACTGGACCCAGAGCTTCGACGCCGATCTCGCCCGGGCCGAGACCGCCGGGTTCGAGGTGAAGATGAGCGGCTGCGTGGGCGCCAACGGCCGGTTCGTCTATTTCTCGAAGGAGGCGCACCCCGGCACGGTCATCGAGCTTTCCGAGGTGATGGGCCCCAAGGGCCGCATGTTCGACATGATCCGCGAGGCCTCCACCGGCTGGGACGGCTCGGACCCCGTCCGCCCCTTCCCGGACCTCGCGAGGATCTGAGCCATGCTCGAAGCGCAATACCTCGTCGAGACCCCGCTCGACCCCGCCCGCGTCGCCGAGATCATGGCCGGCGAGCAGAGCTGCGGCACCTTCGTGCGCGTGGAGGGCGAGAGCGACGATCTGCGTGCCCGCGCCGCCGCTCGCGTGCTCTCGGTGGAGGAACTGGCCCCGGCCGAGCGGCCCTCGCTCTCCTCCTCCTACCTCGAGCGCAAGGGCTTTGGTGCGCCCTGGCGGCGCGCGCGGGTGCGCGTGGCCTTCCCGGAGGCGAATTTCGGCGTGAACCTGCCCACCATGGCCGCCACCGTGGCCGGAAACCTGTTCGACCTAGGCGAGGTGACCGGCCTGCGGCTGGAGCGGCTCTCGGTGCCCGCCCACATCCGGGCGGACTACCCGCGCCCGCTGGTGGGCGTGGCGGGCACCCGCGCCTCCACCGGGGTGCAGGACCGGCCGCTCTTCGGCACCATCATCAAGCCCAACGTGGGCCTGCGCACGCCGGAGCTGGTGGCGCTGGTGGAGCGGCTGTGCACCGCCGGGCTCGACTTCATCAAGGACGACGAGACCTGCGCCAACCCGCGCCACGCCCCGCTGGCCGAGCGCGTGCCCGCCATCATGGAGGTCATCCGCCGCCACCGCGACCGCACCGGCCGCCAGGTGATGATGGCCTTCAACGTGACCGACGAGACCGACGCCATGCGCCGCCACGCCGACCTGATCGAGGCCGAGGGCGGCACCTGCGCCATGGTGAGCCTGAACTGGGTGGGCCTCGCCTCGGTGGAGAGCCTGCGCCGGGCCACGCGGCTGGCCATCCACGGCCACCGCAACGGCTTCGGCGGCTTCGGCCGCCACCCGGCCATCGGCATGGCCTTCCCGGCCTACCAGGCGCTCTACCGGCTCGCCGGGGTGGACCACATGCATGTGCACGGCATCGACGGCAAGTTCTCCGACGATCCGTCCGAGGTGGCCGAGGGTGCGCGGCTCTGCCTCGCCCCGCTCGCGCCCGGCGGGGATGACCCGGTGATGCCGGCCTTCTCCTCCGGCCAGTGGGCGGGCACGCTGGCGGCCACCCATGCGGCGGCCCGGTCGGAAGACTTCCTGTTCATGGCCGGCGGCGGCATCCTCGCCCACCCTTCCGGTGCGGAGGCCGGCGTGCGCGCCCTGCTCGACGCCTGGGAGGCGGTGCGCGACGGCGTGGCCCTGGAGCAGGCCGCGAAGGCGAGCCGCCCGCTCGCCGAGGCGATCGACTTCTTCGGGGCGCGCACGTGAGCACCGGCCTCGCCTTCATCGCCGATGATTTCACCGGCGCCTCCGACACGCTGGGTGTGTTGGGCCGGGCCGGGCACAAGGTGCGCCTGCATCTCGACCTGCCGGGCCGGGGCTATGACGGCATCGCCGGCGTGGCCACCGCCCTGCGCTCCATGGGGCCGGGGGAGATCCGGCCGGAGGTCCGGCGACTCGCCGCCGGGCTGATCGCGCGTGGCGCCCGGGTGCTGCACTACAAGGTCTGCTCCACCTTCGATTCGAGCCCGGAGATCGGCTCCATCGGCGCGGCGGCGGAGGGGTTTCGCGCCGCCTTCCGCCATGCCGGAGCGGGGGAGCCCCTGATCGCGGTGATCGGGGGGCAGCCCGGGCTCGGGCGCTACTGCCATCATGGCACGCTCTTCGCCGCCGCGGCGGACGGCGCGGTGCACCGCATCGACCGACACCCGGTGATGGCCCGCCACCCGGTGACCCCGATGAAGGAGGCGGACCTGCGCCGCCACCTCGCCGCCCAGGGGCTGGACGGGCTCGCGCTGATCGACGAGCGCGATCTCGCCGCCACGCCGCTGAAGGCGCTCGCCGCCGCGCGGGCGGCCGGCGCGCGCCGCATGCTCTTCGACCTCGGGCGCAACGACGATCTGCCGGCCCTGCGCCTCGCGCTGGAGGCTCTCGCCGCCGAGGCGCCGCTGGTCTGCATCGGCCCGAGCAGCGTGATGGAGGCGCTGCGCCCGCCGCGCGCCGCCCCGCCCGCGCCGGAGCCCGCCCCGCGCGCCCGCCCTGTGCTGCTTTTCGCCGGTTCCCGCTCGGCGCTCACCGATGCGCAGGTGGCGGCCGCCTCGCGCTTCCGCCTCGTGCCGGTCTCGCCCGTCGCGCTCTGCGCCGGGGGGGCGGAGGCGGCGGCCGAGGCGGAAGCGGCGCTGGGGCAGGGCGAGAACGTGCTCCTGCGCCTCACCGCCGAGGGCGGCCACGGCCGCAGCGGAGCGGAGATCGCCGCCGCCTCCGCCCGGCTGGTCGCAGGCCTGTGCGGGACCGGGGCCGCCGGGGCGCTCGCCATCGCGGGGGGCGACACGTCGAGCCTTGCGATGCGTGCCCTCGCGCCCGAGGCCATCGAGTATGTCCGCGACGTGGACCCCGGCGTGTCTCTCTGCCGCGCCACCGGCTCCGGCCCCGCCGCCGGCCTGCCGCTGATCCTGAAGGGCGGGCAGATGGGGCGCCCGGACCTCTTCGACCGGCTGGTCGACGCGATGTAGCGCGCGAGGCATCCGCGGTTGACAGGACTCCCCGGCTTGGTATGAACTTTGTTGAAAGTTGTCATACCGGGCTGCGGCCCGGGCCTGCCGTTCCGGAGACCCGATGCCCTGTCGCCTGCCTGCCTCCTCCCTCGCCGCCGCACTGATGTCCGCCGCCCCGGCCGCCAGGCCCGCCGCCGCTCTCCTCGCGTCTGCCCCGGCTGCGGTGCTCCTGTCCGTGGCGCCCGCCGCGGCGCATTTCCAGGAGATCCTCCCCTCGGCGGACGTGCTGCCGGAGGGCGGCGCCGTGACGCTGGCGCTGCGCTTCACCCACCCGGTGATGGGCGGCCCGCAGATGGACATGGCGCGCCCGCAGGCCTTCGGCATGTGGCGTGACGGGGCGGACCACGACCTTCTCCCGCTTCTGAAGCGGGTTGAAGAAAGCGGGACAAGCGCCTGGACTGCCGAAGAAATGCTTCCGGAGCCCGGCGCCGCCATCTTCCATGTCACCCCCGCGCCCTATTGGGAGGCGGCGGAGGGCAAGTTCATCGTGCACTACACCAAGGTGGTGGTGGATTCCTGGGCCTCGGGGGAAGGCTGGGACGTGCTGCTGGGCCTGCCGGTGGAGATCGCGCCGCTCACCCGGCCCACCGGTCTCTGGGCGGGCAACCTGTTTCGCGGCGTGGTGATGGCGCAGGGCGCTCCGGTGCCTTTCGCGGAAGTGGAGGTCGAGTTCGTGAACGACGGGCGCTACACCATTCCCAATGACGCCTTCAGCACGCAGGTGATCAAGGCCGACGCGAACGGCACCTTCGCCTACGCGATGCCGTTTCCCGGCTGGTGGGGCTTCGCCGCGCTGACCGAGGGGCCGGAGAAGATGCGCGCGCCCGACGGCAGCATGGCGCCGGTGGAGGAGGGCGGGCTCATCTGGGTGAAGGCCGCCGCGCCCGAGCCGGCCGCGGACTGAGGGGCAGGGGCGATGGCGCATATCCCGGACGGGCTCCTGTCGCTGCCGGTGCTGGTGGGCGGCGGCGTGCTGGCCGCCGCCGGCATCGGCATCGGCCTGCGCCATCTCGACGAGGCCCGGCTGGCGCGCGGCGCGATCCTCTCGGCGGTGTTCTTCTCCGCCTCGCTGGTCTCGGTGCCGGTGGGACCGTCGAGCGTGCATCTGCTGCTCACGGTGCTGATGGGGCTGGTGCTGGGGCCGGCGATCTTCCCCGCGGTTTTCGTCGCGCTGGTGCTGCAGGTGCTGATGTTCGGCTTCGGCGGCCTCAGCACGCTGGGGGTGAACACGCTGAACATCGCGCTGCCGGGCGCGCTGGTCGGGGCGCTCCTGCGGCCGCTGGTGGACCGGTCCGGCCCGCGCGGCGCGGGGGCGCTGGCCGGCGCGGGCGCGGCCCTTGCCACCGCGATGACGGCCGGCGGCGTGGCGCTGGCGCTGGCGCTCTCGGCCTCCGCCTACGTGCCCTCGGCGCGGGTGCTCGGCCTCACCTACCTGCCGCTGATGCTGGGGGAGGCGCTGGTGACCGGCTTCGCCGTCGCCTTCCTGAAACGGGTGCGGCCCGAGACCTTCCGGCCCGGGCTGGGCTTGGCATGAGCGGCCGGCTTGCGGCCCGTTTCGTGCTGGCACTGGCGCTCGGCCTCGCGGCGGCGCCGGTCTGCGCGCACAGCCTGAAGCTCTTCGCGGCGGTGGAGGGCGACACGATCTCCGGCTACGGGTTCTTCGTCGGGGGTGGCCGGCCGCGCGGCGCGGAAGTCACGCTGTTCGGGGCGGATGGATCCCCGCTCGCGCAGGCCCGCACCGACCCGGAGGGCCGCTTCGCGCTCGGGCCGGTGGAGCCCGGCCCGCATGCCCTCGTGATCGACGCGGGTGACGGCCACGTGGCCCGGCTCTCCCTCGGCGCGGAGCGGTTCGACGCGGCCGGGCCGGCGGCCCCGGCCCCTCCCTCCGACACGGCAGCCGGCGCAGACCAGGCGGCCTTCGAGGCCCGGCTGGTCCGCGCTGTTGACCTTGCGGTGGAGCGGCAGGTGCGCCCGCTGCTGGAGGCCCAGGCCGAGGCGCAATCACGCTTGCGCTTCAATGACATCATGGGCGGAGTTGGCATGATCATCGGTCTTGCCGGGGTCGGCCTCTGGGCCATGTCGCGCCGGGAGGGCCGCAGGTGAGCCTCATTGACGTCCCCCGAGCCGCGCGCCGCGCGGACCCGCGCGCCGCCTGTCTCTCCGCCGCCATTCTGGTGGGGGGCACGATCAGCCTCACCGGCCTGCCGGCGCTCGGCCTGGCCGCGGCGCTGGCGCTGGGGCTGTGCCTTGCCGCCGGGCAGGAGCGCGCGCGCCTGCTGCGCCGCCTGCTGCACCTGGAGGGGTTCATGGCGGTGCTGCTGGTGCTGCTGCCGCTCACCGTCCCCGGCACGCCGCTGCTCACGCTCGGGCCGCTGAGCCTGAGCGCGGAGGGGCTGGACCTCGCCGTGGCGATCATGCTGCGCGCGGCGGCGGCGATGCTCTTCGTCTTCGCCCTGCTGGACCCGCATGAGCCGGCCGAGCTTGCCACGGCGCTGGGGCGGCTTGGCCTGCCGCGCGCGCTGGTGCGGATGCTGACCCTGGTGCCGCGCTACGTGCACCTGTTCCGCGCGGAGTTTCACCGGCTGGACGAGGCGATGCGCGCCCGGGGCTTCGCGCCGCGCCTGTCGCTGCACGGGTTCCGCAGCTACGGCAACCTCATGGGCATGGTGCTCGTCCGTGCCTTCGAGCGCGCGGACCGGGTGGAGGACGCGATGCGCTGCCGGGGCTGGACGGGGGCACTCCCGGAGACGGCCCCCGCCGTGCCACTGGCCGCGCGCGACCACGCGCTGCCCGCCGCCGCGCTGGCGGCCGTGGTGGCCCTGGCTGTGCTGGACCGCTTCGCATGAGCCTGCTGGCGCTGGAGGCGGTGACGGTTCTGCGCGATGCCCGCCCGGTGCTGCGCGAGGTGTCGATGGCGCTCGGCCCCGGCGAGCGGCTGGCGATCACCGGGGGCAATGGTGCCGGCAAGTCCACCTTGCTGCGGACGCTGATCGGGCTGGAGCGCCCCCGGGCCGGCCGCGTGCTGGCCTTCGGCGCCGAGCGGCGGGACGAGGCCGGCTTCCGCGAGGTGCGCCGCCGGGTCGGGCTGCTGTTCCAGGACGCGGACGACCAGCTGTTCTCGCCCACGGTGCTGGAGGACGTGGCCTTCGGCCCGCTCAACCTCGGCCTGTCGCGCGGTGCCGCCGAGGCGGTGGCGCGGCAGCGGCTGGAGGCGTTCGGCATCGGCGGGCTGGGCGCGCGGCTCACGCATCGGCTCTCGGGCGGCGAGAAGCGGCTGGTGGCGCTTGCCGCCGTGCTGGCGATGGACCCCGAGGTGCTGCTGCTGGACGAGCCGACCAATGCGCTCGACGAGGCGCATGCCGCGCAGATGGCCGGGCTTCTCGACACCCTCGGCTGTGCGATGATCCTCGTGTCGCATGACGCAAGCCTGGTGGAACGGCTCGCAACCCGGAAGCTGGCGCTGCGGGACGGGTGCCTGACAAGCGTCTGATCAACGGAGTTTCAGAGGGTTGCAGGCAGAGCTTCGCTGGGTGTCTCAATTCCGGAAACATATAAATTTAACATAAGAAGACTTATGGGTGTTTTTGACACACCACGGCGCCCCGTCCGTCGGTCCCCGATCGGGCCGCCGGGCGCAACCGTGGCGGCGCAGGTGCGCCCGCCACGGCCGCTTGCCGGATGTCTGCTCTCAGGCGGGTTCGAGCCTGTCCCACTCCGGTGCGAAACCGGGGTTGACGCGCCGCCCGTTGCCGGTGAGCGCGAAGATCTCCGCCATCTCCGCCTCCGAGAGCGCGAAGTCGAAGATGTCGAAGTTCGAGCGGATGTTCGCCGGGTTGCCCGAGCGCGGGATGGCCGCCACGCCGTCCTGCTGCAGCAGCCAGCGCAGCGAGACCTGGGCGGCGGACTTGCCGTGGCGCCGCGCGATCTCCTCCAGCACCGGCGTGCCGAACACCGCCCCCGCGGCGATCGGCTGGTAGGCGGTCAGCACCATGTCGCGGGCCCTGAGCGCGTCGCGGACCGCGGACTGGTCCAGGAACGGGTGATACTCCACCTGGTTCACGCGCACCGGGCTGCCGAGCCGGTCCACCGCCTCCGCGATCAGCGCCGTGGGGAAATTGCTCACGCCGATGAGCCGTGTCTGCCCGGCGTCGCGGGCCTCGGCGAAGGCTGCCAGCGTCTCGTCCAGCGGCACGCCCTCCGGCGACGGCCAGTGCACCAGCAGGAGGTCCACCTGCTCCAGCTGCAGCCGCTCCAGGCTCCGGGACACGGAGCGGGCCACCTGCTCCGGCCGCAGCGAATCGTGCCACACCTTGGTGGTGACGAACAGCTCCTCCCGGGCGATGCCGGAGGCGCGCAGCGCCGTGCCCACCTCGGTCTCGTTGTCGTAGCGCACGGCGGTGTCGATGTGGCGGTAGCCGGTGTCGAGCGCGGTGCGGATGGCGGAGATGCCGCTCTCGCCGCTCAGCTCCCAGGTGCCGAAGCCGAGCGCGGGCATGCGGTTGCCGTCGATTTCCCTGTAGATCATGGGGCCTGTCCTTCTGAGTGAACCGCCGGCGACGGGCTGAAGCGCTGCGCCGGCGGCGTGGGTCGGAATCTGTGCGGCGCCGATGCGCGAACACGCCGGCGGGCCTGTGCGTCGCGGCTGGCGCGGACTGCGGGGAGCCGACGCGCGCCTGCCGGGCCGGGCCACGGGAGGCGTGGCCTGAAGGGTGTGGGGCGCGCGGCGGATGCGCCGCACGGGCTGCGGAAGAAGGCGCCGGGCTGGTGCGGCGCGCAGGTCAGAGTAGCCCCGCCCGCGCGGGGTTCAAGGTCTCCCGCGCCGGCCGCTCGCTTTTTGTGCAGTGCACAAGTTTCGGGCGTCAGCGGAAAAATGCCGATGCCGCCTGCATGATTCAGTTGCGGGGCGAGAAGCTTCATGCATAAAATATCTCAACGGACCACGCCATGCGGCAGCCCTGGTCCGGGTCAACAGGGATCTGGCGCCTGCCCCACCGGGACGGCGCCGCGAAACGGGGGGCGGAACTGCACCGCGCCGCCGCAGACAACAGGGAGAAGATGCAAATGTCTTCGCTTAGCAGGATTGCCCTCGGCCTCGCGGCCTCCACCTTCCTCACCTCCGGCGCCATGGCCGAGGCGGGCAAGATCAAGATCGGTCTCGTCTTCACCCTGTCCGGCCCCGCGGCCGTGCTGGGCGAGCAGGGCCGTGACGGCTTCCTCCTCGCCGCCGAGAAGCTCGGCAAGATCGGCGGTCTCGACACGGAGATCGTGGTGATCGACGACGAGCAGAAGCCGGACGTGGCGGTGAACAAGGCGCGTGAACTGGTGGAGCGCGACGACGTGGACTTCGTCGTCGGCCCGATCTTCTCCAACATCCTGATGGCGATCGCGAAGCCGGTGACGGACGCGAACGTGATCCTCATCAGCCCGAACGCCGGAACCTCCAACTTCGCCGGCAAGGACTGCAACCCGAACCTGTTCGTGTCCTCCTACCAGAACGACCAGGTGCACGAGGTGCTCGGCGCCTACGCCCAGAAGATGGGCTACAACAACGTGTTCATGATGGCGCCGAACTACCAGGCGGGCAAGGACAGCCTCGCGGGCTTCAAGCACTCCTACAAGGGCGGCGTGGCCGGCGAGATCTACACCCCGCTGGGCCAGCTCGACTTCTCCGCCGAGCTCGCGCAGATCGCGGCCATGCAGCCCGACGCGGTGTTCACCTTCATGCCCGGCGGCATGGGCGTGAACCTGGTCAAGCAGTACCGCCAGGCCGGGCTGGACAGCATCCCCTTCCTCTCCGCCTTCACGGTGGACGAGACCACCCTTCCGGGTGAGAAGGACGCGGCCCTGGGCTTCCTGGGCGGCGCGAACTGGGCACCGGACATGGATGTGCCGGAATCCAAGGAGTTCGTGAAGGCCTACGAGGCGAAGTTCGACCGCATCCCCGCCACCTACGCCATGCAGGCCTATGACGCGGCGATGATGATCGACGCTGCGGTGCGCGAGGTCGGCAACGCCGATGACACCGACGCCCTGCGCGCGGCGATGGAAAAGGCCGATTTCAAGAGCCTGCGCGGCGAGTTCAAGCTCGGGCCCAACCACTTCCCGATCCAGGACTTCTACCTCGTGAAGGCCGTGAAGCGCGAGGACGGCAAGTTCGAGACCAACATCGCCGAGAAGATCTTCGACGATTACCAGGACAACTACGTCTCCGAATGCGTGATGCCGTAAGGCACGCGCACCATTGACCTCCCGGGCGCCTGCCAGCGCCCGGGCAGAGACGGGATGCCATGACAAATCTTCTCCTCCTCCAGGCCCTCAACGGCCTGCAGTTCGGGGTCTTGCTGTTCCTCGTCGCCGCCGGGCTGACGCTGGTCTTCGGGATCATGGACTTCATCAACCTCGCCCATGGCGTGCTCTACATGGTGGGCGCCTATCTCGTGGCCACCTTCGCGGGGCTCACGGGGAGCTTCTGGCTGGGGATCGTGATCGCGCTGCCGGTGGCGCTGGTCTTCGGGCTGCTGCTGGAGGTGCTGATCTTCCGGCGGCTCTACGACCGCTCGCATCTGGACCAGGTTCTGGCCACCTTCGGGCTGATCATGATCGTGAACGAGGGGGTGAAGATCATCTGGGGCGCCGCCCCGCTCAGCGTGCCGATGCCCGACCTGCTCTCGGGCTCGGTGCCGCTGGTAGGCATGATGCAATACCCGGTCTACCGCATCGCCATCATCGCCGCGGGGCTGCTCACCGCGCTCGGGCTCTACCTGATGATCGGGCACACGCGCATCGGCATGCTGCTGCGCGCCGGCGCCTCGAACGGCAAGATGGTCTCGGCGCTGGGGGTGAACATCCGCCGGCTGTTCATGATCGTCTTCGGCTTCGGGGCCATGCTGGCGGGTTTCGCGGGCGCGATGATCGCGCCGATCCTGTCGGTGGACCCGGGGATGGGCGAGAGCGTGCTCATTCTCACCTTCGTGGTGATCGTGATCGGCGGCATCGGCTCCATCCGCGGCGCCTTCATCGCCGCCATTCTCGTCGGGCTGGTCGACACGCTGGGCCGCACCTTCGGGCCGATCCTGCTGCGCATGGTGCTGGACCCCTCCGCCGCCTCGCAGACCGGCCGCACCCTGGCGCCGATGCTGATCTACATCCTGATGGCCGCCATCCTGTTCTTCCGCCCCGCCGGGCTGTTCGGAAGGAAATCCTGATGGCCCCGTTCGCACGCAGGCCCGCAACCGGAGGCGCCCGCGCATGATTGCCCTCGCCCCCCGCACCAGGCTGCTGGTCGCGGCCGTCCTGTTCCTCCTGTTCGCCGCCCTGCCCTTCGTGGCCGCGGGCACGGACGACCATTTCCTCGTCATCACCGCCACGCGGGTGATGGTCTTCGCCATCGCCGCGCTGTCGCTGGACCTGATCCTGGGCTACGGCGCGCTGGTGTCCTTCGGCCATGCGGCCTACCTCGGCATCGGCGCCTACACGGTGGCCATCCTCTCCTCCAACGGGGTGAGCGACCTCGCGCTGCAGATGCTGGCCGCCGTGCTCGCCTCCGCCGTCTTCGCGCTGGTGACCGGGGCGATCTCGCTGCGCACGAAGGGGGTGTATTTCATCATGATCACCCTCGCCTTCGGGCAGATGGCCTTCTTCTTCTTCGTTTCGCTCTCCTCCTACGGCGGCGATGACGGTTTCACCCTGCAGGCGCGCTCCACCCTCATGGGCACGGCCCTGCTCGAGAACGACCGGGTGTTCTTCTACGTCACCCTGGCCGCCCTCGTGCTGCTGTTCCTGTTCGCCAACGCGCTCATCGGCTCGCGTTTCGGCCGGGTGCTCACCGGCACGCGGGAGAACCCGCTGCGCATGCAGGCCATCGGCTTCACGCCGTTCCGCTACCAGCTCACCGCCTACGTGATCTCCGGCTGCATGGCCGGCATCGCCGGGGTGCTGCTGGCGAACCAGACCGAGTTCGTCTCCCCCGCCTTCATGACCTGGCACCGCTCGGGCGAGCTGATCGTGATGGTGATCCTGGGCGGCATCGGCACGCTGGTGGGCGGCATCCTGGGCGCCGCGGCCTTCCTGATGCTGGAGGAATGGCTGGCGATCTTTTCCGAGCACTGGCGCCTCGCCATGGGGGTCATCCTCGTGCTGGTGGTGCTCTTCACCCGCGGCGGCCTCACCGGCCTGCTGCGTCGGCTCCTGGGAGGTCGGGCATGAGCGCGCTTCTGCAGATCCGGAACCTGTGCAAGTCCTACGGCGCGCTGAAGGTGACCGACGCTGTCACCCTCGACATCGAGGAGGGCGAGCTGCACGCCATCATCGGCCCGAACGGCGCGGGGAAGACCACGCTGATCTCCCAGCTCTCCGGGCAGAACCCGTCCGATTCCGGCCAGCTCGTGTACCAGGGCCAGGACATCATGCGCCTGAGCATGGCCGAGCGGGTGGGCCGCGGCCTCGCGCGCTCGTTCCAGATCACCTCGCTGCTGCCGGGCTTCACGGTGCTGGAGAACGTGGCGATGGCGGTGCAGGCGCGCTCGGGCTCCTCGTTCCGCTTCTTCGCCCGCGCGGCGAATGAGGATGAGCTGAACCGCGAGGCGATGATCTGCCTGCGCCGGGTGAAGCTGGCGGACCGGGCGGAACGGCTCGCGGGCTCGCTCAGCCACGGCGAGCAGCGCCAGCTCGAGATCGCGGTGGCGCTGGCCACGGAGCCGCAGCTCCTGCTGCTCGACGAGCCGCTGGCTGGCACCGGCCATGAGGAATCCGCCGTGCTGGTGGAGCTGATGCGCGGCATGAAGCGCCGCCACACCGTGGTGCTGATCGAGCATGACATGGAGGCGGTCTTCGCGCTGGCGGACCGGCTGTCGGTGCTGGTCTACGGCCGGATCATCGCCACCGGCACGCCGGAGGAGATCCGCAACAACCCGGAGGTCCGCGCGGCCTATCTCGGCGAGGAGGCGGCCTGATGCTGAAAGTGGAAGGCCTCGAGGCGGCCTATGGCGAGAGCCGGGTGTTGTTCGGCATCGACCTCACGGTGGCCGCCGGCGAGGTGGTCACCCTGCTGGGCCGCAACGGCATGGGCAAGACGACCACCATCAACTCGATTTTCGGCCTGATGCGCCCGCGCGCCGGGCGGGTGAGCGTGGGGAGCACCGATCTCACCGGCAAGGCCCCCTACCTCATCGCCCAGGCCGGCCTGGGCCTGGTGCCCGAGGGGCGGCAGATCTTCCCCACACTCACGGTGGAGGAGAACCTCGTCGCCACCGCGCGCGGCGGCAAGGCGGCGCGCTGGAGCCTTGCGCGCGTCTATGCCCTGTTCCCGCGCCTGCAGGAGCGCCGCCGCAACATGGGCAACCAGCTCTCGGGCGGCGAGCAGCAGATGCTCGCCATCGGCCGCGCGCTGATGACCAACCCCCGCCTCGTGGTGCTGGACGAGGCCACCGAAGGCCTCGCCCCCCTGATCCGCGAGGAGATATGGGCCTGCCTCACCAGGCTCAAGGAGGATGGAGAGGCCATCCTCGTGATCGACAAGAACGTCGACGCCCTCGCCCGCTTCGCCGATCGCCATGTGGTGATCGAGAAGGGCCGCGTGGTGTGGCAGGGCACCACGCCCGACCTGCTCGCGACACCCGACATCAAGGACCGTTTCCTGCATGTCTGAGTGCCGCACACTGCCCGCGCGGGGCCGCCGTCCGGCGTCGCGCACCGTCTCACAGGAGAGATACCCATGACCATGACCGCCGGCATCACCCGTTCCGAAGAGAGCCTCGAAGGCATCGAGTGGAACATCCTGGGCCAGCTCTACGTGCCCAAGCACCTCACCGAGAGCTCGATGTCCTGGCACGCGACCTTCCCGGTGGGGACCTTCGTGCCGCCGCACATCCACCCCACGCAGGACGAGTTCCTCTACATCCTCGAGGGCCGCTTCGACTTCGTGCTGAACGGCACGGAAGACCACGCCGAGCCGGGGGATCTCGTCCGCCTGCCCATGGGCCAGCCGCACGGCATCTTCAACAAGACCGACGCTGCTGTGAAGTGCCTGTTCTGGGTGTCGCCGGCACGGCGGCTGTTCGACCTGTTCTGGGCGCTGCACAACCTTGGCCCGACCGCGAACCCGGCCGACGTGGTGGCGGTCTCGGCGAAGCACGAGGTGGACTTCCTGCCGCCCGAGGAGGCGTGACGCCATGAAGGTCATCATCGCAGGGGCCGGAATCGGCGGCCTCACCACCGCCCTCATGCTGCATGCGCGCGGCATCAAGGCCGAGATCTACGAGGCCGCACCGGAGGTGCGCGAGGTCGGCGTGGGCATCAACACCCTGCCCCATGCCATCCGCGAGCTGGCCGAGATCGGCCTGCTGCCGGCGCTCGACGCCGTGGGCATGCGCACGCGGGAGCTGATCTACCTCACCCGCCAGGGCCAGGAAGTGTGGCGCGAGAAGCGCGGCATGGACGCGGGCCACGTGGTGCCGCAGTTCTCCATCCATCGCGGCCGGCTGCAGAAGGTCATCCATGACGCGGTGATCGAGCGGCTGGGCCCCGACGCGGTGCGCACCGGCTGCCGGCTTTCGGGCTTCGTGCAGAACGAGGGCGGCGTGACCGCGCATTTCACCGACACGGTGGAGGGCGCCTCCGGCCTCACCGCGCGCGGCGACGTGCTGATCTGCGCCGACGGCATCCACTCCGTGGGCCGGCGCAGCTTCTACCCGAACGAGGGTGCGCCGAGCTGGACCGGCGTGGTGATGTGGCGCGGTGCGGCCGAATGGCCGGTGTGGCTGGACGGCCGGACCATGGCCATCGGCGGCGGCATGGGCGGCAAGTTCGTGCTCTACCCCATCGCGCCGGCCGAGGGTGACCGCCAGCTGATGAACTGGGTGGTGAACATCCGGATGAAGGACCCCGAGCAGTCCCCGCCCCCGCCCGACAACTGGTCGCGCCCGGCACGGCTGGAGCAGGTGCTGCCCTATGCGAAGCGCTTCTCCGTGCCCGGTTTCGACATCGAGGGCCTGGTGCGCGCCAGCCCGCAGATCTTCGAATACCCGATGGCGGACCGCGATCCCCTGCCCCGCTGGACCTTCGGCCGCGTCACCCTGCTGGGCGATGCCGCGCACCCGATGTACCCGGTGGGCTCCAACGGTGCGAGCCAGGCGATCCTCGACGCGCGCTGCCTCGCCGACAGCCTCGCGAAGGCCGAGCATCCGCGTGCCGGGCTCTGGGCCTATGAGAAGGAGCGCCTGCCCAAGACCGCCGAGGTGGTGATGCTGAACCGCAAGGGCGGCCCCGAGCGGGTGATCGACGAGGTGGAGAAGCGCGCCCCCGCCGGCTTCGAGGACGTGAACGAGGTACTCTCGCGCGCCGACCGCCAAGCCATCGTCGGCGGCTACGCCGGCACCGCCGGCTTCTCGGTGAACGTGCTGCGCGCGGCCCAGAGCGCCTGAGGCATCCGCCCGCGCCCTTCGGGGCGCGGGAGGCTTTCCGGCGCAAAGCGGCGCAAGGGCCTATCGGGCTTGGGTCGCGGCCGGGTGAATGGGCCCTGTCGGGTCACGGCGGGACCTCCGCTCATCTCCGTTCGGCTGTGCCTCAGTCTGTGCTCGCAGAGGAGGGCCGCGCCCGACCCTGGGTGGGCGCGAGTTACGCTTGTGGTGGGCGATTTATCCCGAAAGCCCCGGACGACGGTTGTGCGGCACGCGGCATCGCCATCGCGCCCGCCCGGGGGGAGGGTCGGGCGCGGCCCGGGCTGGTCGCCCGGGCGGAAGGTCCCAGCCCGGGTGGGTGGAGACCTCGCCGCAATGGTGAACCGTTCCGTTGCTCGCACCGCCCGGTCCCGTGCCGGCGGAGGACCGGAGAGGCCTTCGCCACGTCCGGCAAGCTGCGGGGGCGCCAGCCCCCTCGGCGCGCCGGGCGTTATTCCCGTCGACTGTGCAGGAGAACGCCTGTCGTGCGCAGGCCGCCATCGGGTCCGACCCGCACATAAAAGGGCCCCGGCGCGCGCCGGAGCCCTCTCGCATCCTGTCGCGTGGCTCAGCCGTTGGGGATGACGGCCGTCGCCTCGATCTCCACCTTCGCGCGGTCTTCCATCAGCGCCACCACCTGCACCATGGCCATGGCGGGGAAGTGCTTGCCCAGCACCTCGCGGTAGACGGCGCCCATCTCGCGCAGGTTCGCGAGGTATTCGCGCTTGTCGGTGATGTACCAGGTGAGGCGCACCAGGTGCTCGGGCTTCGCGCCCGCCTCGTCCAGCACGGCGCGGATGTTGAGCAGCGCCTGCTTCACCTGGTCCACGAAATCGTCGGTTTCGAACTCCTGGTCGGCGTTCCAGCCGATCAACCCGCCGAGCATCACGAAGCGTCCCTCGGCGACCATGCCGTTGGCATAGCCCTTCGCTGCCTTCCAGCCCGAGGGGTTCAGAAATTCATGCGGGCAGTCAGACATCTTGAGTCTCGCTTTCAGTAAGTTCGGAGCCGAGGGCGGCGCGCAGCCCGTCGGGCCAGGAGCGCGGCTTGCCCGTGGTGAGGTCGACATAGACCAGCGTGCTGCGGGCCTCGAAGCGCGGGGTGCCGGCGCAGGCGCAGGTGATCGCCAGCTCCACCGAGCTGCGCCCCACCCGGGCCACGGCCACGGAGAGGTCCAGCCAGTCCTCCAGCCGCGAGGGGCTGCGGAAATCCACCTCGATGCGCGCGGTGGGCACGCCGAACTTCTCGGTCAGGTGCATCTCGGCAAAGCTCTTGCCGAGATGGTCGGTGAAGAAGCGCTCGACCGCGGCCGAGATCATCTCGAAGTAACGGGGGTAGAAGACGATCCCCGCCGGGTCGCAGTGCTGGAACTCGACCTGTCTGCGCAGGGTGAACATCAGGCCCCCGCTTTCAGCCGGAACCGCTGAACCTTGCCGCTTTCGGTCTTGGGCAGCGCCGCGATGAATTTTACCGAGCGCGGATACTTGTAGGGCGCCACGGTGTTCTTCACGTGGTCCTGCAGCTCCTTCACCATCACCGGCGAGGCCTCATAGCCCGGGGCCAGCACCACGTGGGCTTCCACGATATGGCCGCGGTCCTCGTCCGGCACGCCGATCACGCCGCATTCCAGCACCGCGGGGTGGGAGAGCAGGGCCGCCTCCACCTCCGGGCCGGCGATGTTGTAGCCGGAGGACACGATCATGTCGTCGGAGCGGGCGGCGAAGTGGAAGTAGCCGTCCTCGTCCTGCACGAAGGTGTCGCCGGGCAGATTCCAGCCGTCGCGCACGAATTTCTTCTGCCGGTCGTCGGCCATGTAGCGGCAGCCCACGGGCCCGCGCACCGCGAGATGGCCGGGCGTGCCGCGCGGCACCTCGTTCATCTCGTCGTCCACCACCCTGGCCTCGTAGCCGGTGAGCGGGCGGCCGGTGCAGGCGGCCTTCGCCTCGCCGAAGCGGTTGGAGATGTAGATGTGCAGCATCTCGGTGCCGCCGATCCCGTCGAGGATCGGCTTGCCGGTCTTCTTCACCCATTCCTCGAACACCGGCGCGGGTAGCGTCTCGCCGGCCGAGACCGCGCAGCGCAGCGAGGAGAGGTCGGCGCCCGCCTCCATCGCGCGCAGCATGGCGCGGTAGGCGGTGGGGGCGGTGAAGCAGATTGTCGCCCTGTGCTTCTGGATGATCTCGATGAGGTTCGGCGGCGAGGCGTTCTCCAGCAGCACCGCCGTCGCGCCGAAGCGCAGCGGGAAGATGGCGAGCCCGCCGAGACCGAAGGTGAAGGCCAGCGGCGGCGAGCCGACGAACACGTCCTCCGGCGTCACGCTCAGCACTTCCTTCGCATAGGCGTCGGCGATGATCAGCAGGTCGCGGTGAAAGTGCATCGTGGCCTTGGGCACGCCGGTGGAGCCGGAGGTGAAGCCCAGCAGGGCCACGTCGTCGCGCCCGGTCTTCACCGCCTCGTATTTCACCGACTTGGAGAGGGCGGCGCGGTCCAGCTCCGCGTCATGGTTCGCGGTGCCGTCGAAGCCGATCACGGTCTTGAGGTACCGCGACCTGTTCGCGCAGGACATCATCTCGTCCATCATCCGCGTGTCGCAGAGCGCGAACTCGATCTCGGCCTTGTCCACCGTCTGGGTGAGTTCCTTCTCCCGCAGCATCGGCATGGTGTTCACCACCACGGCGCCGATCTTGGTGGCCGCCAGCCAGCAGGCCACCTTGGCCGGGTTGTTGGCGGAGCGGATCAGGACGCGGTTTCCGGGCTTTACCTTGTAATCCTCGACCAGCGCATTGGCGATGCGGTTGGTCCAGTCGGTGAGTTCCTTGTAGGTGCGCTGACGGCCGTTGCCGATCAGCGCCACATGGTCGCCGAAGCCCTTGGCGACCATGGCATCGGTCAGTTCCACGGCCGCGTTCAGGTGGTCGGGATACCGGAAACCGTCGAGGAGATAGACCGGCTGATCATCCTCGGCGGGCAGGTTGTCACGGCAGAAAGTGTCGACATGGGCAGTGGGACCGAGCATTGGCTAACCTCCGAGTGTCTGTCGGGCGATGATGATTTTCTGGACGTCTGATGCGCCCTCGTAGATGCGCAGCGCACGGATCTCGCGGTAGAGTTCCTCCACCTTCGAGCCCTTGCGCACGCCGTCCCCGCCATGGATCTGGACCGCCTTGTCGATGACGATCTGGGCCTGGTCGGTGGCGTGAAGCTTGGCCATGGCGGCCTCGCGGCTCACCCGCGGGGCGCCGCTGTCCTTGGTCCAGGCGGCGCGGTAGACCAGCAGGGCCGAGGCGTCTATGGCCAGCGCCATGTCGGCGATATGGCCCTGAACCATCTGGATCTCGGCCAGCGGCGCGCCGAAAAGCTGGCGCGAGGTGGCGCGGGCCAGCGTCTCCTCCAGCGCGCGCCGGGCGAAGCCGAGCGCCGCGGCGCCGACCGTGGAGCGGAACACGTCGAGCACCGACATGGCGATGCGGAAGCCCTTGCCCGGGTCGCCGATCATGGCGGAGGCCGGCAGGCGGATGTCGTTGAAGCGCAGGCGGGCGAGCGGGTGCGGGGCGATCACCTCCAGCCGCTCGACGATCTCCAGCCCCGGGGCGTCCGCCGGCAGCAGGAAGGCCGAGAGCCCCTTGGCCCCCGGCCCCTCGCCGGTGCGGGCGAAGACCACGTAGAGATCGGCGATGCCGCCGTTGGAAATCCAGGTCTTCTCGCCGGAGAGGATGTAGCTGTCCCCCTCCTGCCGCGCGGCGCAGGCGATGTTGGCCACGTCCGAGCCCGAGGCGGGCTCGGTGAGCGCGAAGGCCGAGATTGCCTCGCCCGCGCGGGTTTTCGCCAGCCTCGCGCGCTGCTCCGGCGTTCCGAACAGTGAAACGGCGCCCATGCCGAGCCCCTGCATGGCAAAGGCGAAGTCGGCGAGCCCGTCATGGCGGGCCAGGGTCTCGCGGATGATGCACAGGGAGCGGACGTCGAGCGCCTCCCCCCCCGAATGCTGCAGGAAACCCGCCTGCCCGAGGGAGGCGACAAGGCCGCGGCAGGCGGCGTCCACGTCCCGGTGGTCCACCGGCAGGTTGGCCGCACACCAGGTTTCCAGCTCGGCGGCAAGCGCGCGGTGGCGGTCGTCGAAGAACGGCCAGTCGAGGAAGGTCCGGTCCGCCATCAGTTGCCCTCGAACACGGGTTTCTCGCCGGCCACGAAGGCGTGGTAGGCGCGCTCGAAATCCTGCGTCTGCATGCACAGGGCCTGGGCCTGGGCCTCGGCCTCGATGGCCTGTTCGGGCGTCATCGACCATTCGTGGTTGAGCTGGGTCTTGGTCATCATGTTGGCGAAGGTGGGGCCGGAGGCGATCCGCCCGGCGAGCTTCAGCGCGGCGGCGATCAGCTCACCCTCCTCATGCAGCGCATTGTAGAAGCCCCAGCTCGCGCCCTCCTCGGCGCTCATCACCCGGCCGGTGTAGAGCAGCTCCGCCGCCCGGCCCTGGCCGATGATGCGCGGCAGCATCGCGCAGGCGCCCATGTCGCAGCCCGCAAGCCCGACCCGGTTGAACAGGAAGGCGGTCTTCGCCGCCGGCGTGGCCAGACGCAGGTCCGAGGCCATGGCGATGATGGCGCCCGCGCCCACGCAGACGCCGTCCACCGCCGAGATCACCGGCTTGCCGCAGCCCAGGATGGCCTTCACCAGATCGCCGGTCATGCGGGTGAAGGCGAGCAGCTCCTTCATGTCCATCTTCACCAGCGGGCCGATGATGTCATGCACATCGCCGCCGGAGCAGAAGTTGCCGCCGTTGGGGGTGAAGACCACCACGTCGACGTCCTCGGCATAGACCATGTCACGGAAGGTGTCGCGCAGCTCGGCATAGCTTTCGAAGGTGAGCGGGTTCTTGCGCTCGGGGCGGCGCAGGTTGATGACCGCCACGCGGCCCTCCATGCGCCAGTCGAAATGCTGCGGCGTGAGCCCTGCCATCATGGTCATCTGCCTGTCCTCCGTATATCGCTCATCATCGTTATGGCCCGGCGCATGTCCTGCGCCGGGATGTCGCCGATCTGGCCGGCCACCCAGTCGGCGTGGCGCGCGGCCATGCGGCCGAAGTCTTCCTCGCCCTTCGGGGTGAGGCGCACGACGGTGGCGCGCTTGTCGCCCTCCACCGAGCAGCGGACCACCAGCCCGTCGGCGACCAGCCGGTCCACGATACCGGTGACATTGCCGTTCGAGACCATGAGCTGGCGCGAGAGCTCGGACATCTTCAGCCCATGGCCGGAGCGCTCCAGCATCGCCATCACGTCGAAGCGCGGCAGGGTGGTGTCGAACTCCAGCCGCAGCATCTCGCGCATGCCGTTTTCCAGAAAGCGCGTGGTCTTGAGCATCTGCAGCCAGAACCGCAGCGACAGCTTGCCCTCGGTGAGGGCGACCGGCGGTTGCGGCTCCGGGCTCATGTCTCGCCCCCGGAGATGGAGATCGCCTGCCCGTTCACCGCGTCCGAGCCCGGGCCGCAGAGCCAGAGTGCGGCGGCGGTCACCTCCGCGGGCAGCACGAGGCGGCGCTGCGGGTTGGTCGCGGCGAGGGCGGCCTTCGCCTCCTCGGCGGATTTCCCGGTCTTTTCCATGATGTTGGCCACGGAGCGTTCGGTCATCTCGGTTTCCAGGAAGCCCGGGCAGAGCGCGTTCGCGGTGATGCCCTTGCGCGCCACCTCCTGCGCCACCGCGCGGGTGAGGCCCACCACGCCGTGCTTGGCCGCCGTATAGGGCGCCACGTAGGAATAGCCCTTCAGCCCGGCGGTGGAGGCGATGGCGATCAGCCGGCCCCAGCCTTCCATCTGCCGCAGCCCCTCACGGAAGCTGAGGAAGACGCCGGTGAGGTTCACCGAGAGCATCCGTTCCCAGGCATCGAGCCCGGTCTTCGCGAAGGGCGCGCTCTCCGAGGCGCCGGCATTGGCGATCACGATGTCGACCGGGCCGGCCGCGGCGAACATCGCCGCCACCGAGGCCTCGTCCGTCACGTCGCCGGTCACCACCTGCATCGCGCCCTGGCTCACCGCCTCCAGCGGCTCCGCCCGGCGGCCGGTGATGACCACCCGCGCGCCGGCGGCATGGAAGGCGCGGGCCATGTCGGCCCCTACCCCCGTGCCACCGCCGGTGATGAGCACCGAGCGGCCGGAGAGCGTGCCGCCAGTCACGCGCCGGCCTGCTGGCGGGCGCGCTCGGCCAGCGTGATCGCCTGTCGGCGTCCACCCTCGTAGGGCGCGGGCCAGGCCTGCTCGGTGTCGCCGAGCGCGATGCCGGCGTGCAGGGTCCAGTACGGGTCGGCGAGGTGGGGCCGCGCGAGCAGCACCAGGTCGGCGCGCCCGGCCATCAGGATGGAGTTCACATGGTCCGGCTCGTAGATGTTGCCCGCGACCAGCGTGGTGATGCCCGCCTCGTTGCGGATGCGGTCGGAGAACGGCGCCTGGAACATGCGGCCGTAGACCGGCTTCTCTTCCTTGGTGGTCTGGCCGGAGGAGACGTTGATCGCGTCCGCCCCCGCGGCAGTGAACAGCTTCGCGATCTCCACGGCCTCGTCCGGGGTCACCCCCTCCTCGCCCATCCAGTCATGGGCGGAGATGCGCACAGTCATCGGCTTTTCGGCCGGCCAGGCGGCGCGCATGGCATGGAACACCTCCAGCGGGAAGCGCATGCGGTTCTCGAGGCTCCCGCCGTAGTCGTCCTCGCGGGTGTTGGACACCGGCGAGATGAAGGAGGCGAGCAGATAGCCATGGGCGGCGTGCATCTCGATCATGTCGAAGCCGGCGCGGGCCGCGGCCTCGGTGGCGGACACGAACTGGTCGCGCACCGCGTCCATCCCGGCGCGGTCCATCGCCTTCGGGGTCTGGTTGCCGGGCTGGTAGGGGATGGCGGAGGCCGAGATCAGCGGCCAGTTGCCCTCGGGCAGCGGCGCGTCGATCTTCTCGAAGCCGCGCTGGGTGGAGCCCTTGCGCCCCGCATGCCCGATCTGGCAGCAGATCTTCGCATCCGTCTCGGCATGGACGAAGCCGGTGAGCCGCGCCCAGGCCGCCTCCGCCTCCGGGCTGTAGAGGCCCGGGCAGCCGGGGGTGATCCGGCCTTCCGGGCTCACGCAGGCCATCTCGGTGAAGACGAGGCCGGCGCCGCCCTTCGCGCGCTCGGCGTAATGCACGAAATGCCAGTCCGTGGGCACACCGTCCACCGCCTTGTACTGCGCCATGGGAGAGACGACGACGCGGTTGCTCAGCGTCATGTCCCGCAGCTTGAAGGGCGCGAACATCGGCACCCGGTCGGAGTTGGAGCCCGCCTGGGCCTGGAACCAGCGCTCGGCCGATTTCAGCCATTCCGGGTCGCGCAGGCGCAGGTTCTCGTGGGAGATGCGCTGCGAGCGTGTGAGCAGCGAGTAGTTGAACTGAACCGGGTCGAGGTCGAGGTAGCGCTCCACCTCCTCGAACCACTCGGTGGAGTTGCGTGCGGCGGACTGCAGGCGCAGGACGTCGGTGCGCCGCTCCTCCTGGTAGCGCTCGAAGGCGGCCTCCGGCGTGGGTTCCTCGTTCACCAGCCGTGCGAGGGCGATGGCGCTCTCCATGCCCAGCTTGGAGCCCGAGCCGATGGAGAAATGCGCCGTGGCCGAGGCGTCGCCCAGCAGCACCACGTTCTCGTGGTGCCATTTCTCGCACAGCACGCGGGGGAAGTTGATCCAGGCCGAGCCGCGGATGTGGTTCGCGTTGGTCATCAGCGCGTGGCCGCCGAGATGGCTCGCGAAGATCTTCTCGCAGACCGCGATGCTCTCCTGCTGCGACATGGTGCCGAAGCCGAAGGCCTCCCAGGTTTCCGGGCCGCATTCCACGATGAAGGTCGCGGTGTCGGCGTCGAACTGGTAGGCATGCGCCCAGACCCAGCCATGCTCGGTCTTCTCGAAGATGAAGGTGAAGGCGTTGTCGAATTTCTGATGCGTGCCGAGCCAGACAAACTTGCACTTGCGGATGTCGATGTCGGGCTGGAAGGCCTCGGCGAATTTCGTGCGCGTGCGCGAGTTCAGCCCGTCGGCCGCCACCACGAGGTCATAGTCGCCCATGATGGCCTCGGTATCCGGCACGTCGGTCTCGAAGCGCAGATCCACGCCCAGTTCCCGCGCGCGGTCCTGCAGCAGCAGCAGCAGGCGCTTGCGCCCGATTCCGCAGAAGCCGTGGCCGGAGGAGACCGTCGAGACCCCCTTGTGAACCACCTGAACATCGTCCCAATAGGCGAAATGCTCGCGAATCGCCGCCGCGCTCACCGGGTCATTGGCGGCGAGGTTGTCGAGCGTCTCGTCCGACAGCACGACCCCCCAGCCGAAGGTGTCATCGGCGCGGTTGCGCTCGAACACCGTGACCTCATGCGCAGGATCCTGCAGCTTCATGCTGATGGCGAAATAGAGGCCCGCGGGCCCTCCACCGAGGCAAGCGACTTTCATGGCGTGGACTCCTGAATCTCGTTCTCGGAAATCAGCCTTGCACCGTTTCCACATCATTTCAAGCATAAACCTTTATACTTGAAATACCAGCCCGGGAGGGTCTTAATGGCGCCCATGAGCACAGACACGCTTCGCACCGAACTCCATGAGGGATGGGCCCGGCTCACCCTCGCGCGCCCCGAGCGGCGCAATGCCCTCAACACCGCGCTGCTGGCCGAGCTGGCCGCGGCGCTGACGCGCCTCGACGCCGATGCCCAGGTCCGTGTCGTGGTGATCGCGGGGGCCGACGGCCATTTCGCCGCCGGCGCCGACATCGGCGAGATCGCGACCAAGACCACCGCCGAGGGGCGGGTCGACCTGCGCAAGGACAGCTGGGCGGCGATCCGCGGCTTCTCCAAGCCGCTCATCGCGGCCGTCGAGGGCTATTGCCTGGGCGGCGGCTGCGAGTTGGCGCTGATGTCCGACATCATGATCGTGGCGCCGGATGCCCAGCTGGGCCTGCCGGAGACCAATCTCGGCATCATCCCCGGTGCCGGCGGGGCGGAGCGGCTCACGGCGCTGATCGGCCGGGCCCGGGCCATGCGCATGGTGCTGTCGGGAGAGATCATCCCCGGCAGCCTGGCGCATGACTGGGGCATGGCCGCCTTCCTCGCCGAGGATGTGCAGGGCGAGGCGGAAGACCTCGCGCGCCGGCTTGCCCGCCGGGCGCCGCTTGCCCTCATGGCCGCGAAGCGCGCCGTGGTCGGGGCCTCCGAATCGCCGCTCGCCGGCACGCTCGCGGCCACGCGCACCGCCTTCGAGGACCTGCTCGACAGCGCCGACAAGGCCGAGGGCATCGCCGCCTTCGGCGCCCGGCGCCACCCCGTCTTCACGGGCCGCTGAGCCCCTTCCCCGATCCGGAGATCCCATGCCAGATTTCGCCACCATCGCCATTGCCGGAGCCGGTGCCATGGGCAGCGGCATCGCGCAGGTCTGCGCCCAGTCCGGGCGCGACGTGCTGCTGTTCGACCTCTCCGCACCGGCGCGCGAGCGCGGGCGCGAGGCGATCTCGGACAATCTCGACCGGCAGATCTCGAAGGGCCGGATCAGCCGTAGCACCGCGGAGACCATCCTGTCGCGCATCCGCCTCGCCGCCACCCCGGAGGCCCTCGCCCCCGCCGGGCTGGTGATCGAGGCGATCATCGAGAAGCCGGAGCCCAAGCAGGCGCTGTTCCGCGCGCTGGAGGCGATCTGCGGCCCGGAGACGGTGTTTGCCACCAACACCTCCTCCATCGGCGTGGGGGAGATCGCGTCGGCGCTGGCCGTGCCGGTGCGCCTTGCGGGGCTGCATTTCTTCAACCCCGCCCAGGTGATGAAACTGGTCGAGGTGGTGGGCCATGCCGCCACGCCGCCCGCCCTCACCGAGCGGCTGGCCGCCTTCGCCCGCGACATCGGCAAGACCCCGGTGATCTGCGCCGACAGCCCCGGCTTCATCGTGAACCGCTGCGCGCGGCCGTTCTACGGCGAGGCGCTGGCGATCCTGGAGGAGGGGGTGTTCGACGCCCCGGCCATCGACGCGGCCATGCGCGCGCGCGGCTACCGGATGGGCCCCTTCGCGCTCATCGACCTGGTGGGAGCGGACATCAACCTCGCCGCGACCGAGACGGTCTGGGCCGCGCTGGGGCGGAACCCGCGTTACCTGCCCTTCCCGGCGCTGCGCGCGCAGGTGGCGCGCGGCGATCTGGGGGCCAAGACCGGCCGCGGCTTCGTGACCCCGGCCGTGGAGGCCGCGCCCGCGCCGGAGGCGGTGGCGGACCGGATCGAGGCTGCGCTGGTGAACGAGGCCGCGCACATGTGCGACGAGGGGCTGGCGGATGCCGCCGGCATCGACACCGCGATGAAGCTGGGGCTGAACTTCCCGCGCGGCCCGTTCGAGATCCTCGCGGCCGTGGGGCCGGCGGAGGTGCGCGCCCGCCTCGCCGCCGCCGCCGCCACCGCGCCGGACGCGCTGAAGCCGCGCTACGCGCCGGCCGCCGCGCTGGACACCCCGGCGTGAGGGCCCGCGCCGCGGACCACCTTCAAGTCTGCCGCCCCGCCGGAGCGGCTTCCGCGCTGCGGGATCATCTCTGCGCCGGATGCACCGGCCCGGCGGCCCTCGCTGCGGGTTGCGGCCGCCGCGCCGCCCCGCAGGGTGCCCGGTGGCCAGGTCTCCGGCCTGCCGCGCATCGCAGCGCAGGCCCGGTGGGGCGGGAGCGGCCTGCTTCGGCTTCGGGTGCGGCGGACCGTCCGGCCGTCCGGGCCGCCTGCCCTGACCGCATGTCCTCGCCCGGCTCGCGCGCTGCGCCGGCCCGGGCTGTTTCCCTCCCCCCTTCGCACTGACAGGAGCTCGCCCATGACACATCCCGACATTCCCGGCATCGGCGGGCGCGACGGTTTCGGCTGGAAGCCGGTCACCGATTGGGACGCCGCCTATTCCAACACCGGCGCCATTCCCGGAGGCATGGACTATCCCGCGCGCTGGGTGGCGCAGGCCGCCGCCTTCCGGGCCTCCGCCCGCATGGAGGCGGACATCGCCTATGGCGACACGCCGCGGGAGCGGCTGGACCTGTTCCTGCCCGAGGGCCGGCCGAAGGGCCTCGCGATCATCGTGCACGGCGGGTTCTGGCTGGCCTTCGACAAGTCCGTCTGGTCGCATCTCGCGGCGGGTCCGCTGGCGCGGGGCTGGGCGGTGGCGATGCCGAGCTACACGCTGGCGCCCGAGGCGCGGATCTCGCGCATCACCGCCGAGGTGGGCCGGGCCATCGCCTGTTCCGCGGCGCGGGTGGAGGGGCCGATCCGGCTCACCGGGCATTCGGCGGGCGGCCACCTGGTCTCGCGCATGGTGTGCGAGGACGGCCCGCTGCCGGAAGACGTGCTGGCGCGGCTGGAAAGGGTGATCTCCGTCAGCGGGTTGCATGACCTGCGCCCGCTGATGAACTGCGAGATGAACACCGGGCTGAAGCTCGATCTCGCCGAGGCCACCGCCGAGAGCGCCGCACTGCACCGGCCGGTTCCGGGCAAGCAGATCACCGCCTGGGTGGGCGGCGACGAGCTGCCGGAGTTCCTGCGCCAGAACGACCTGCTCGCCAGTGTCTGGACCGGGCTCGGCGCGGCCGTGACCTGCCACCACGAACCGGGGCGCCACCATTTCGACGTGATCGCCGATCTCACGGACGCGGACGCCCCGCTCACCCGGGCTCTGCTGGGCTGAGCGCGGGGCGACCCCGCTCTGCGGATACCGTGTCCGCGGGAAGCGGGGCGGGTTCCGGGGCCGGCAGGTTCGCGCGCGGCCGCCGGCTGCTGTGGCCGCGGGCCAGCCGCTGTTCCGCCGCATCGCGGATCGCGGCGCCGATCTCCGGGTCGGCGCGGGCGAGGCGCTTGAATTCCTGCCGCGAGAGGGTGAGCAGGCGGCACAGGCCGAGCGAGACCACGCTGGTCTCGCGCCGGCCCGTGGGCGAGACGATGGCCCGTCCGCCGAAGAAATCCCCGCTGCCCAGCCGCACCGGGCGCTCCGCGCCGCGCACCTCCACCGCGCCGTCGGCCAGGAAGAACATCCGGTCTTCCCGCGCGCCCTGGTGGACGATCACCTCGTCATGCGTGGTGAAGCGGGTGCGCAGCTTGCGCGCCACCTTCTCGCGCTGCGCGGGGGAGAGGGCGGCGAAGATCGGCGCGCGTTGCAGCAGCTCCGCCCCGGGGCGGGCGAGGTCGAGCCGCGGGCGGGCACCCAGCCGGCGCTCGCGCCGGTCCAGCCCGCGCGAGAGATCGGTGTGCAGCTCCGGGCCGATCACGCCGTCGCGGAACAGCCGGTCGTATTCCTGGCGCTCCCGGCGCAGCGCGGCGCGGGCGATCAGCGCCCGGTCCAGCGCCGCGGCATAGACGGGGTACTGCAGCTCCACCGCGCCGATCGCGGCCTCCACCGCCTCGGTGCGCCGGGCGAGAAGGCCGCGGAGGTTCTCCGCCACGTCCCCGCCCACCATCGGCGCCAGCCGCTCGCGCGCGAAGGCGTCCAGGATGCCGAGGTGGCGTTCGCTCTCCAGCATCATGGCCAGGTGCAGCTCGATGGCCGCGCGCAGCGGCCGGTCCCAGCCCAGCCGGCGTTGCAGGAACACCGCGCTGCGCATGTAGGGCGGATGCCGCAGGCCGCGCTCGTAGGCGGCCCGGTAGCCGGAGCGGCTGGATTGGCGGGCGCTGTCGGAGATGCGGTCGGCCTGCAGGCGCAGGCGCATGGTCACGCGCGGCCCGGTGGCGCCGGCCTCGAAGCCGCGCCGCACCAGCCGCTCCTCCTGGGCGCAGAGGATGGCGAGGCCGAGGCGCAGCCGCCGCCCGAACAGGATCTGCCCGCCGCGGGCGCGCCCGCGCGCATCGGCCTGGGCGGCGTTGAGGTCCTCCTCCACCTCGGCGCGGGTCTGCGCGTCGAGGCGGCGCAGCTGGGCGAGGTCTCCCACCACCTCCTTCACCCGGGCGAAGGAGCCCTCCACGATGCGCTCGCGCAGCGCCAGGTCCTCCAGCGACAGCCGGTCCAGCCCCAGCCTGCGGGTGACCCAGGCCAGGGTGGAGGCGTTCAGCACCAGGGTGAGCAGCGCGTAGCCGGCCGCCATGGCGCCGACCAGCCGGGCGTCGTCTCCCAGTGCCGGCAGGTTCCCCAGCGACAGCGCCAGAACCAGCGTGACCGCCCCGCGCACCCCGCCCCACAGCACCAGGACCTTCTGCGGCTGGGTGATGGGCGTGGCCAGCCCCGCCCGGTCCATCAGCGGCAGCACGCCCCAGAGCACCACCGCCCGCGCCGCCAGCGCGCCGAGATAGACCGGCACCAGCAGAAGCGCCTGCCAGCCCTCCAGCGCCACCAGCATGCCGGGGGTGAGGGCAGAGACCAGCAGCAGGATGAGCCCGCTGGCCCAGAAGCCGATCTGCTGCCAGATCGCCGTCACCGTGCTCCAGTTCCGCGGCCCCATGCGCACGTAGCTCACCGACCCGGTGGCCAGCCCGGCGAAGACCACCGCCACCACGCCGGAGGCGCCGAACACCTCCTCCGCCAGGATGAAGGCGCCGTAGGCGACCGCGAGGGTGAGCGAGACCTCCGCCGCCGTGGAGCCGCGCAGCAGCGGGTAGAGCCGCGAGCCCAGCCACGCCGTGCCCAGCCCGGTGAGCGCGCCTATGGAGAAGGTGCGCGCGAAACCCGCCGCGAGCCCGCCGGGCGTGAGCGTGTCCGGCCCCAGCGCCGCGGCGCCGAGCAACAGGCTGAAGATGGTGATGGCGGCGGCATCGTTGAGCAGGCTCTCGCCCTCCAGGATCACCAGCAGCCGCCGCTGCGCGCCGATCTCGCGGAAGGTGCTCACCACCGCCGCGGGGTCCGTGGTGGCCACGGCGGCGCCGATCAGCAGCGCCGGGATCAGCGCCAGCGGCGACACCCACCACAGCAGCATCCCCACCACCGCCGTGGCCACTACCACCGCCAGCACCGCCATGATGAGCACGATGGGCAGTTCGTCGAGCATGCGGCGCACGTTCACCGCCAGCGCCATCTCGAACAGCAGCGGCGGCAGGAAGACATAGAGCAGCGCGCTGCTGTCGAGCGAGATCTGGTGCAGGAACCAGAAGTCATACGGGTCCAGCGTGGCGCCGGAGAGGGTGATGTCGGCCCCCGACATCACCGCGCCATAGGCAAGCCCGGCGCCCGCCAGCACCACCGGCAGCGGCACCGACAGCCAGCGGGCCAGGGGCACGGCAAGCGCGAGGAAGGTGAGGATGCCCGCCAGCCCGAGCAGGGCGAAGGAGATCAGTTCCATGACACGGCGAGGCGCGGGCGGGCCGGGCGGCGCGGGCCGGGGCGTCGGGCTGCAGGGCGGGATGCGGAACGGGAAACGGAAGGATGCACGGACACGGGGATGAGCCGACCTCGGATCTGGACTGGTGGTGAAACGCCGGTTGTGCGGCGCAACAGAACATAGGCGCCCGCCCCCGGAAATCCACATTTCCCGGTCACGCTTTCGCGTGCGATCGCGAGGGACATTGACCGCGCGCGCAGTTGCAGCACATAAAGGTGGCAACTGCGCGGGGCAGACGGCCCCCCGGATGTCGCGGCCCCCGGGGGCGCCGATGCCGGAATGGTCCGCAATCCCCCCGTGCCACAGGTTCGTGCCCCGGCCGCCCCGTTCCGGCGGGCCGGCCACACGAATGAAACCGGAAAAGACATCCGAGGGACGAGACAGGACATGAGCAGCCGAAGCTCCGCGACCAACACCGCCCTGCTGGCCAGCGCCGTGGCGACCGCCCTTGCCGGGGCCGCCTCCGCCACGCCGCCGATGAAGGACAAGGAGCAGTGCTTCGGCATCGCCCTTGCCGGGCAGAACGACTGCGCCGCCGGCCCGGGAACCAACTGCGCCGGCACCGCCAGCGTGCATTTCCAGGGCAATGCGTGGAAATGGGTGCCGGAGGGCGACTGCCTGAAATACGGCGCCCCGGGCGCGACTGCCGACTACATGATGTACGGCGGACGCCGCGGCTCGCTGGAGCCGCTGGACCGCGACCTGCCGGACACCGCAGAAGGGAACAGCTGACCCGCATGACAGCCCTGCCCGCCCGCGCCGGCGTTTCCTTCCGACACGAGCATGCCCGCGGCATCCTCGCGCGCCGGCCCGATATCGGCTGGTTCGAGGTGCACGCGGAAAACTACATGGGCGCGGGCGGTCCGCCGCACCGGCTGCTCACCGCGCTGCGCGCGCACTGGCCGGTGTCGCTGCACGGGGTGGGCCTGTCGATCGGCGGCGAGGGGCCGCTGGACCGGGGCCATCTCGCGCGGCTGGCCGGGCTGGTGGAGCGCTATGCGCCGGCCAGCTTCTCCGAGCATCTCGCCTGGTCCTCGCACGAGGGCACGGCCTTCAACGACCTCCTGCCCCTGCCCTACACCGAGGAGGCGCTGGCGCGCATCTGTGCCCATGTCGACCAGGTTCAGGAGGCGCTGGGGATGCGGATGCTGCTGGAGAACCCCACCTCCTACGCGCATCTGCCCGGGTCCGACATCCCGGAGACCGAGTTCCTCGCCGCCATCGCCCGCACCACCGGCTGCGGGCTGCTGCTCGACGTGAACAACGTGCACATCTCCGCCACCAATCTCGGCTTCGACGCCGGCGCCTACCTCGACGCGTTTCCGCTGGCCGAGGTGGGGGAGATCCACCTCGCCGGGCATTGCGTGGAGATCGCGGCGGACGGAACCCGCCTGCTGCTCGACAGCCATGACCGCCCGGTGGCCGAGGCGGTGTGGCAGCTCTTCGCCGGGGTGATCGCGCGCACCGGCCCGGTGCCGACGCTGGTGGAATGGGATGCGGACATCCCGGACTGGCCAGAGCTTGCCGCCGAGGCCGCCACGGTCGACCGGCTGCTGGCCGAGGCCGCCGCGGCCAGTGCCCCCGGCGCGCGCGGCCCCGCCGTCCCCGCGCTCACCGATGACTGACGTGGCTGGCCCGCCTGCCCCCGCGAGCTTCCAGAGCCGTGCCGCCGCGGCCCTGCGCGACCCCGCCGCGGTGCCTCCGGCGGACCCGGCGCGGTTCGGCATCTGGCGCAACAACGTGCGCGGCGCGGCCGCCGGCGCCCTGGCGGCCACCTACCCCGCGCTGCGCGCCCTCACCGGGCCGCGCTTCTTCGAGGCGATGTGCCAGGAACTGCTGCACGCGCATCCGCCCCGTTCCCCCGTGCTGCACGAATACGGCGCCGAGATGGCGGGCTTCGTGGCCGGCTTCCCGCCCCTCGCGCGCTATCCCTGGCTGGAGGGGGTGGCCCGGCTGGAATGGGCGCGCCTCAAGGCCTACCATGCGGCGGAAGCGCCGAGCCTCGGCCTCGGCGTGCTCGGCGCCCATGCGCCGCAGGCGCTGGCCGGGCTGCGCCTGCGCCTCCACCCGTCTTTCGCGCTGGTCGAGAGCGCCTGGCCGGTGGTGACCATCTGGGCGGAGACGACCGGCCGTGCCGACCCCTCGCAACCCGACATGAGCCGGGCCGAGGCAGGCCTCGTGCTGCGCCCGGACTGGGTGGTGGAGACCACCGCCATCTCCCCCGCCCGCGCCGCCTTCCTGCGCTGCATCGCCGCCGGTGGCACGCTGGGCGCAGCCGCCGCCGCGGCCGGGCCGGACGCCGACCTCGCCGCGGAGATCACTGCGCTCTTCGCCTCCGGCGTGGTGTCCGAAGTCTGCCCGGCGGAGGACGGCCCGACGGGCTGAAGCCGCCTCCGCGCCCGGCCCGTCCCCACCCCACGCAGCGACCCGACACGCGCGGCGACCCGACACGCGCAGCGGCCCGACACGTGCAGCGGCCCGACACGTGCAGCGGCCCGGCACGTGCAGCGGGCCAACACGCGCAGCGGGCCAACACGTGCAGCGGGCCAACACGCGCAGCCGCCCGATGCGCGCGCCGCCCCTGGCCAGATGGGCGCGGGCAGGTTTGCGCGCAGGCGGAGGGCCGGGCGGGACGCACGCGGCCCCCGATCGGCGTTGCATCCGCGCGCGGCTGCGCGGAGCCCTTGCGCGGCGCCGCACGGGCTCTGCCGGCAGGATGGCGCCTGGGAACATCGGCGGGTATCGGCGGACGGGGGCTTGCGGGTCGAACGCCACGGATCGCAGCCGGACCGGCCCGCGGTCACCACAGCTTCAGGGGGAGATGCGTGCAGCCGGCTGCCGCAGTGACGCACCACCGGGGCGGGGCCTCCGGGCTTGCCGCGCCCGCGTGGGCCAGCGAGGCCGGGGTTGCCCGCATCCCCGCATCCCGACCCCGGGCAGCGCGGGCCGGGGGCACCCCCCGGCGAGGCGGTCGTCGGGCGCGGAGACGGGGGCGAGACCCCTGCCTCCGGCGCCGGGGTGTCACACGGCCTCGAGCCCGCACCATTCCGCGATGAACAGCGCGATGGAGAGCGTGGTGCGCTTGAGCGAGGACAGGCTCACGCTCTCGTCGAACCCGTGGCTGGCGCGGCTCTTCGCGCCGTAGCACAGGGTGGGGATGCCGTCGAACAGCGCATAGACGCGGGCGTCGAGATAGGCCAGCGAGCTGTGCGCGGTCAGCGGTTCGCCCATGGCGCTCTCATGGGCGCGGGCCAGGACGGCCTCGGCCTCGCTGCCCTCGGGCTGCACGTAGCCCTCGGCGAAGAAGCCGTTGAAGGTGACCTTCGGCAGGGTGTTGGCGAGGTAGCTGTCCGCCCGGGCGAAGGCGGTGATGTGGTCCTCGATCTCCTTCGCGCACTCGGCCACGTTCCAGCCCGGCAGGATCGAGATGCGGTAGTCGATGGTCGCCCAGCACGGCACGGAGGAGGCCCAGTCGCCACCGGCGATCTTGCCGATGTTGAGGTTCAGCGGGTGGTCGAAGCCGGCGAAGAGCGGATGCTCGGCCTTGCGGGCGTTCCACGACGCCTCCAGCTCGCGCAGCGCGGCGGTGACGCGCATCGCCGCGTCGATGGCATTCGCGCCGTCACCCATCTCCTGCACGTGCACGGGGAAGCCTTCCACGGCCACCTGGAACCACAGCACGCCCAGGTTGGCGCGGATGAGGCTCTCGCCCGTGGGCTCGGGGATCAGCGCCGCGTCGGCCTTGTAGCCGCGCAGATGGGTCATCAGGGCGCCGTTGCCGGTGCTCTCCTCCTCCACCACGGACTGGACGTAGCAGGTGCCGGCGGGCTGGTAGCCGGCGGCGCGCAGCGCGTCCAGCGCGCCGATCAGGCAGGCGAAACCGGACTTCATGTCGCCCGCGCCGCGGCCGTACATCCAGTCGCCCTCGATGGTCGCCGCGTAGGGCGGGTGCGTCCACATGTGCTCGGGGCCGGTGGGCACCACGTCCACATGGCCCTGCAGGATGACCGAACGTCCGGTCTCCTCCTTCGGCCGGTGGATGCCCACCACGATCGGCGCCTCGGAATGGGTGTCCGACCAGCGCCCCGCCCCGGGGTGGCGGGCCAGCGCCTCGCGGTCCATGTCGAACCGGTCCATCGCGTAGCCACGGGCCTTGAGGGTGCGGAAGATCAGGTCCTGCACGGTGTGCTCCTCACCGCGCTGGGAGGCGCAGGCCACGAGAGCGGAGGTGAAGGCGATCTGGTCGTCGAATCCGGCCGAGACGGCGTCGGCGATCGTGTCGCGCAGGGTCTTGTCGAGAGCCACGGGGCAATCTCCTTGAGGTGTCGGGAATGAGGTGTCTGAACCGGGGTGCCGGCCGCAACCGGCCGGCCCGGAGCGCATGCTGCCCCCGGGGGTCGTGCGGCGTCAAGCCTTGCGCCCGCGCGTCCGGGCCGCCTGTGCCCGCGAACGGGCCGACATTGCGCGAAACTGCATACATGCCGAGCGTGAGGCCCGGCATGTGCTCAAATTGCAGGCTTTAATAATCGTATTCGCAAAAATTATGAATTTTTGGTTTCACCTGCCGGGCGCGCTGCATAGGCTCGGTTTCAACAAGACAGGGCACCGAAGAGGACCGGCCGCGTGGCCGGTGCAAGATCCTGTCGTTTTCCAGCAGGAAGGAGAATTCATGACCGCTTTCAGCACGATCCGGCCAAGGGGGCTCGTCGCGGCGGCTGCCGTGGCGCTCGGACTCGCGGCCCCGGCCTCCGCCGAGACCATCACCGCGGTGATGCACTCGGGTCTGCGGGTGCTCGACCCGGTGATGACCACCGCGCACATCACCCGCGACAACGCCTTCATGATCTTCGACACGCTCACGGCGATGAACTCGGATTTCGAGGTCACCCCGCAGATGGCGTCGTTCGAGGTGTCCGATGACGGGCTCACCTACACCTTCACCCTGCGCGACGGGCTGAAGTGGCACGACGGCGGCGAGGTGACCCCCGCCGACTGCATCGCCTCCATCAAGCGCTGGATGGTGCGCGACGGCGGCGGCCAGATGATCGCCGACCGCATGGAAAGCCTGGAGGCCACCGGCGACAAGAGCTTCGCGCTGAAGCTCAAGGAGCCCTTCCCCTACACGCTGCAGGCGATGTCCAAGCCCTCCGGCCTCGCGCTGTTCATGATGCCCGAGCGCATCGCGAGCACCCCGGCCGATACGGCGATCACCGAATACATCGGCTCCGGCCCGTTCAAGTTCGTGCCCGACGAGTTCCAGCCGGGCGTGAAGGTGGTCTACGAGAAGAACGAGGACTACGTGCCCGCCGAGGGCCCGCAGAGCTGGTTCTCCGGCGCCAAGGACGTGAAGGTGGACCGCGTGGAATGGGTGACGATGCCCGACGCGCAGACCTCCATCAATGCCCTGATGAACGGCGAGATCGACTACATGGAAGCGGTTCCGGTGGACCTGCTGCCGCTGCTTCAGGGCGTGGACACCGTGAAGACGGATGTGCTGGCCAAGCTCGGCTCGGTCACCATCGGGCGGATGAACTTTCTCTACCCGCCGTTCGACAACCCCAAGATCCGCAAGGCCGCGCTGATGGCGCTGAGCCAGGAGGATGTCCTCACCGCGCTGATCGGCAACCCGGAATACTTCCAGGTGTGCGGCGCGATCTTCGGCTGCGGCACGCCGCTCGAATTCGCCGACGGGTCCGAGACGCTCACCTCCGGTGGCGACATCGAGGGCGCGAAGGCGCTGCTCGAGGAAGCCGGCTATGACGGCACCCCGGTGGTGCTGATGCAGCCGACGGACGTGGTCACGCTGGCTGCCCAGCCGGTTGTCGCCGCCCAGGCGCTGCGCGCCGCGGGCTTTGTCGTCGACATGCAGCCGATGGACTGGCAGACGCTGGTCACCCGTCGCGCCAGCCAGGCCAAGCCCTCCGAGGGCGGCTGGAACCTGTTCTTCACCAACTGGATCGTTCCGGAAGTGTCGAACCCGCTGGCCAACATCATGCTCAACGGCCGTGGCGACAGCGCCTGGTTCGGCTGGCCGAACGATCCCGAGATCGAGGGCCTGCTGGGCGAATACGCCTCCGCCGCCGACCTGGACACGCAGAAATCCGTCGCCGAGAAGATCCAGGCGCATGTGATGGAGAACGTGAACTACATCCATCTGGGCCAGTACAACTCGCCCTCGGCCTGGAACGCCGCGCTCACCGGTGTGGCCGACGCGCCCTTCCCGGTGTTCTGGGGGGTCGGCAAGTCCGCCGACTGATCCACCCGCACCCTGAACGCTTCCCCGGGCAGGCCATGCCCTGCCCGGGGCCAATTCCGACGGTGAGGGAAAGCCATGCCCGTCTATTTCGTCCGCCGCGTCCTGGCTGCCATCCCCGTGATGCTCGTCGTGGCGATCTTCGTCTTCCTGCTGCTGCGCCTCACGCCCGGAGACCCCGCCGCGATCATCGCCGGCGACATGGCGACCCCGGCCCAGCTGGAGCGCATCCGCGACGCGCTCGGCCTCAATGACCCGCTGCACATCCAGTTCCTCACCTGGATCGGCCGCCTGCTGCAGGGCGATTTCGGCACCTCGCTGATCTCCAACAAGCCGGTGCTGGAGCTCGTGGAAGACCGCATGTGGCCCACGATCTGGATCGCGCTCATCACCATCACCCTGTCGGTGATCGTGGCCGTGCCCATGGGCGTGCTGGCCGCCTGGCGCCACCGCACCTGGGTGGACCATATCGTGATGACCTTCTCGGTGCTGGGCTTCTCCATCCCGGTGTTCGTGATCGGCTACCTGCTGATCAAGCTCTTCGCCATCGACCTGCGCTGGGTGCCCGTTCAGGGCTACAAGGCGCCGAGCGCCGATATCGGCGGCTTCGCCATCCGCGCCGTGCTGCCCGCGCTCACGCTGGCCTCCATCTACATCGCGCTCATCGCCCGCATGACCCGCGCCAGCCTCCTCGACGTGCTGAACGAGGATTACGTGCGCACCGCCCGTGCCAAGGGCCTCGCCGAGCGGCGGGTGCTGTTCCGCCACGCGCTCCGCAACGCCGCCGTGCCGGTGATGACCGTGATCGGCACCGGCTTCGCGCTGCTCATCTCCGGCGTGGTGGTGACCGAGAGCGTGTTCAACATTCCCGGCCTCGGCCGGCTCACCGTCGACAGCATCTTCGCGCGGGATTACCCGGTGATCCAGGCGCTGATCCTGCTCACCTCGGGCATCTACGTGGCTGTGAACCTGCTGATCGACCTCTCCTATTCCCTGCTCGACCCGAGGATCCGCTACTGATGGCCGACAGCACGCCCCTTCGCGCAGCCTTGCGCCTGCCGACCGCGAAACTGGCGGGCCTGGGGCTCGGCTTCGCGCCCCTCATCGCCGCAATCGTGCTGCTGCTGATCGTGCTGGCCGCGGTCTTCGCGCCCTACATCGTGCCGCATGACCCGATCGCGCAGAACCCGGTGCTGCGGCTGAAGCCGCCCTCGGCGGATTTTCCGCTCGGCACGGACGCCTATGGCCGCGACCTGCTCTCGCGCGTGGTCTACGGCGCGCGCATCTCGCTCACCATCGGGATCGGCGTCACGGTGATGGCGGTGGTGCTGGGGCTGTTCATCGGCCTCGTCTCCGGCTTCTTCCGCACGGCGGACGCCATCGTGATGCGCATCATGGACGGGCTGATGGCCATGCCCTCGGTGCTGCTCGCCATCGCCATCGTCTCGCTCTTCGGCGCGAGCATCTGGACGGTGATGGCCGCGATCACCATTCCGGAGATCCCCCGCGTGGTGCGCCTGGTGCGCTCCATCGTGCTCTCGGCGCGCGAGGAGCCCTACGTGGAGGCCGCGCTCTCGCTCGGCACCTCCATGCCGCGCATCCTCTGGCGCCACCTGATGCCCAACACCTTCGCGCCGCTCACCGTGCAGGCCACCTATGTGTGTGCCTCCGCGATCCTCACCGAGGCGATCCTGAGCTTCCTCGGCGCCGGTGTCTCCACCGAGACGCCCACCTGGGGCAACATCATGGCCGAGGCGCGCATCTACTTCCAGCTCAAGCCCTCGCTCATCCTGTGGCCGGGGCTGGCGCTGTCGCTGTGCATCCTGTCGATCAACCTGCTGGGCGACGCCGCCCGCGACATCCTTGACCCGCGCATGGGCAAGAGGGAGGGCTGATCATGGCCGAAGTACTCAACGTCGAGAATCTGCGCGTGGCCATCGATTCCCCCGGCGGGGCGGAGGTGGTGCGCGGCATCTCGCTCACCATCAACGAGGGCGAGACCGTCTGCCTCGTGGGGGAGAGCGGCTCGGGCAAGTCCGTCACCTCGCTGGCCACCATGGGGCTTCTGCCCAAGGGGTCGCTGAAGCCGGTGGGCGGAACGATCCGGCTGGAGGGCGAGGACCTGCTCTCCTGCTCCGCCGCCCGGCTGCGCGACCTGCGCGCCACCCGGATGTCGATGATCTTCCAGGAGCCGATGACCGCGCTCAACCCGGTGATGAAGGTGGGAGACCAGATCACCGAGGTGCTGCAGGCCCACACCAAGCTCTCCAATTCCGCCTGCCACGCCAAGGTGCTGGAGATGATGGAGCAGGTGGGCCTGCCGGATGTCACCCGCATTGTGTCCAGCTATCCGCACCAGCTTTCGGGCGGGCAGCGCCAGCGCATCATGATCGCGATGGCGCTGGTGCTGGACCCGAAGCTGCTGATCGCCGATGAGCCCACCACCGCGCTCGACGTGACCACCCAGAAGCAGATCCTGTTCCTGATCAAGGAGTTGCAGAAACGCCACGGCACGGCGGTGCTGTTCATCACGCATGACATGGGCGTGGTCTCCGAGATCGCGGACCGGGTCTACGTGATGAACCGCGGCGACCTGGTGGAGACCGCGCCCATCGACACGCTGCTGCGCCACCCGAAGGAGGAGTATACCCGCAAGCTGCTCTCCGCGGTGCCCTCGCTCACCCCGCGCGCGGCGCGCCCGGTCTCGAGCGAGCGCACGGTGCTGCAGGTGACGGAGCTGGTGAAGCGCTACGGCGGCGGCGGCTTCCTCGCCAGGGCGCCGGAGACGCTGGCGGCCAATGACGTGAACTTCACCCTGAAGGCCGGCCGCACGCTGGGCATCGTGGGCGAGAGCGGCTCGGGCAAGAGCACCGTGGCGCGCTGCGTGATGCGGCTGATCGACCCCAGTGCGGGGGGCATCCGCATCGCCGGGCATGACATCGCCACCCTGTCGCGCAACGGCATGAAGCCCTACCGGCGCAAGCTGCAGATGGTGTTCCAGGACCCGTATCGCTCGCTCAACCCGCGCATCACTGTGGCCGAGAGCATCATGGAGGGGCCGGTGAACTACGGCACCCCGCGCGCCGAGGCCCGGGCCCGGGCGGAGGAGCTGCTCGAACTCGTCGGCCTGCCGGCCTCGGCGGCGGCACGCTATCCGCACCAGTTCTCCGGCGGCCAGCGCCAGCGCATTGCCATCGCCCGGGCGCTGGCCATGGAGCCGGACCTGCTGGTGGCGGACGAGGCGGTCTCCGCCCTCGACGTCTCGGTGCAGGCCCAGGTGCTGGACCTCTTCGCCGAGGTGCAGGAGCGCATGGGCATCGCCATCCTGTTCATCACGCATGATCTGCGCGTGGCCGCCCAGATCTGCGACGACGTGGCGGTGATGCGGCGCGGCGAAGTGGTCGAGATCGGCGATACCGCCACCGTGCTGGGCAATCCGCGCCATGAATACACCCGTGCCCTGCTGGAAGCGGCCCCGGGCCGCCACTGGGATTTCGCCGCGTTCGCGCCGGTCAGCGCGGCCTGAAGGAGACTTGCATGTCGTCCGCCTCTTCCACCGCCCCGCGCATTGCCGTTGGCGGGTTCCTCCATGAAACCAACACTTTCGGCCCCTCGAAGGCCACCTATGAGGACTTTGCCTCCGGCGGGGGCTCCGGCCGCATGGTCGAGGGGGAGGCGATCCTCGGCCGGGCGCGCGGCATGAACGCCGCCATCGCCGGGGCCATCGAGGCCGGCGAGGCGCGGGGCTGGGACATGATCCCTACCCTGTGGTGCGCCACCTCCCCCTCCGCCCACGTCACCGAGGACGCCTTCGAGCGCATCACCGGGCGGATGCTGGAGCTGATCGAGGCCGCACTGCCGCTGGACGGCATCTTCCTGGACCTGCACGGCGCCATGGTGACGGAGCATCTCGACGACGGCGAGGGCGAGCTGCTGCGCCGCCTGCGCGAGATCGTCGGGCCGGACATGCCGGTGGTCGTGGCGCTGGACCTGCATGCGAACGTGACGCCGCTGATGGTCTCCGCCGCCGACGTGCTGGAGAGCTACCGCACCTACCCGCATGTCGACATGGCCGAAACCGGCGCGCGCGGCGCGGCCGCACTGGCCACGATGATCGGCACAGCCTCGCGGCCGGGAAAGGCGTTCCTGCAGGCGCCCTTCCTCACCGCCATCTCCTGGCAATGCACGGACATGGAACCGGCGAAAGGGCTCTATGCCCTGCTGGGAGAGCTGGAGCGCGACCAGCTCACCATGAGTTTCAACATGGGCTTCCCGGCGGCCGACTTCCCCGATTGCGGCATGAGCGTGCTGGCCTACGGCGCGGGCGCCGACACCGCCGCAAGGGCGCTGATGAAGGCGGTCGAGGCGGCCGAGAGCGCCTTTGCCGGGCGCGTCTACACCCCCGAGGACGGCATCGCCGAGGCGCGCCGCATCGCCGCCTCCGCCAGCCGGCCGGTCATCATCGCCGACACGCAGGACAACCCGGGCGCCGGGGCCGACAGTGACACCACCGGCATGCTGCGCGCGCTCATCGCCGAGGGCGGGCGCGCGGCCATCGGCAATCTCTACGACCCCGAAAGCGCCCTTGCCGCCCATGCCGCCGGGGTGGGCGCCACCGTGCGCCTGTCGCTCGGCGCGAAATCCGCCATTCCGGGCGATGCGCCGCTGGAGGCGGAGTTCGTGGTCGAGGCCCTCACCGACGGGAGCTTCCTGGCCAAGGGCCCGTATTATCTGGGCCGGATGATGAACATGGGCCCCTCCGCCTGCCTGCGCATCGGGGATGTGCGCATCGCGCTCACCTCCGCCAAGGCGCAGATGGCCGACCGGGAGATGTTCCGCACGCTGGGCATCGTTCCGGAGGAGGAGCCGCTCCTCGTGGTGAAATCCTCGGTGCATTTCCGTGCCGATTTCGCCCCGATCGCCGAGGAGATCCTCGTCTGCGCCGCCCCCGGCCCGATGGCCGTGGATCCTGCATTGCTGCCCTGGACACGCCTGCGCCCGGGGTTGCGCATGAGCCCGAACGGGCCCGTGTTCCAACCCTCAGAACAAAACTCCCCGAAGGAGACGACCAATGCCGGTCATTGACCGTATCGCCGCATATGCGGACGAACTCACCGCCATCCGCCGCGACCTGCACGAGCACCCGGAGCTGGGCTTCGAGGAGGTCCGCACCTCCGGCATCGTGGCCGAGAAGCTGAAATCCTGGGGCGTCGAGGTCACCACCGGCCTCGGCAAGACCGGTGTCGTGGGGGTGCTGAAGGGCGCGAAGCCGGGCCGGACCATCGGCCTGCGCGCCGACATGGACGCCCTGCCGATCCACGAGGAAACCAACCTCGCCTATGCCTCGAAAAACCCCGGCGTGATGCATGCCTGCGGCCATGACGGCCACACCACCATGCTGCTGGGCGCCGCGAAATACCTCTCCGAGACGAAGGACTTCGCCGGCACCGTGGTGTTCATCTTCCAGCCCGCCGAGGAGGGCCTGGGCGGTGCGCGCGCCATGCTCGCCGACGGGCTGTTCGACAAGTTCCCCTGCGACGAGATCTACGGGCTGCACAACTCGCCCTACCACGCGCCGAACCAGATCGGCGTGAAGCCGGGCGCGGCCATGGCCGGCTCGAACTTCTTCGACATCACCATCACCGGGCGCGGCGCGCATGGCGCCATGCCGCAGGCGTCGAAGGACCCGGTGGTGATCGCCTCCGCTCTCGTGGGGCAGATCCAGTCCATCGTCTCGCGCAACGTGGACCCGACGAAACCGGCCGTGGTCTCCGTCACCCAGATCCACTCCGGCTCGGCCTACAACGTGATCCCGAACACGGCCACGCTGGCCGGCACCATCCGCTATTTCGACGCGGCCGTGGGGGAGCTGATCTCCGAGCGGATGACCGAGCTCTGCGAGGGCGCGGCGAAATCCTACGGCGTGGACATCGCCCTCGACCTGCGCAACGTCTTCGACGTGCTGATGAACGACCCGGCCCTCTCGGACGAGCTGGCCGCCGTCGCCACGCCGCTGGTGGGGGCGGAGAACGTCTCCATCAAGGAAGAGCTGGTGATGGGCTCGGAGGACTTCGCGGACATGCTGCGCGTGGTGCCCGGCGCCTATTGCACCGTGGGCCATGGCGGCGACGTGCCGCTGCACAACCCCGGCTTCGTGCTCGATGACGGCATCCTGCCGGTCGGCGCCAGCCTGCTTGCCCGCCTTGCAGAAACCCGTGGAGCCGCGGCATGACCAGCTGGAAAGACCTCGCCTTCGACACGGACGCGATCATCGACGGCCTGAAACCCTGGATCGAGTGCGAAAGCCCGACATGGGACGCCGCCGCGGTGAACCGGATGATGGACATCGTGGCCGTGGATTGCGCCAATCTCGGCGCCTATATCGAGCGCATTCCCGGCTCCATGGGCTTCGGTGGATCGGTGCGCGCGCGCTTCCCGCACCCGGACATGGACAAGCCGGGCATCATGGTCTCGGGGCATTTCGACACCGTGCATCCCATCGGCACCCTGGCGCAGAACCCGTTCCGCCGCGAGGATGGCAAGGTATACGGCCCCGGCATCCAGGACATGAAGGGCGGCAACTTCATCACCCTCACCGCGATGAAGGCGCTGCTCGACGCGGGCATCCAGACGAAGCTCCCCGTCACCTTCCTGTTCACGCCGGATGAGGAGGTGGGCACCCCCTCCACCCGCACCCTGATCGAGACCGAGGGCAAGCGGGCGAAATACGTGCTCTGCCCCGAGCCGGCGCTGCCCGACAACGGCGTGTGCACCGGGCGCTACGCCATCGCGCGCTTCCGCATCACCGCCACCGGCAAGCCCAGCCATGCCGGCGCGCGGCTGAAGGACGGGGTCTCGGCGGTGCGCGAGCTGGCGAAGCGCATCATCGAGATCGAGGAGATGACCTCCGACAGCTGCACCTTCTCGTGCAACAACATCTCCTCCGGACAATGGGTGAACTGCGTGCCGAGCTTCGCCGCCGCCGATTGCCTGTCGATGTCCAAGACCCAGGCGGACCTCGACGCCGGCGTGGAGAAGATGCTGGCGCTCAGCGGGGAACGCAACGGCGTGACCCTGAAGGTGGAGCGCACCTTCACCCGTCCGATCTGGGAGGACGGCCAGCCCGAGACCATGGCGCTCTACGAGAAGGCGAAGGCGATTTCCGCCGAGGTGGGCCTCGACATGCCGCACGCCAGCCAGGGCGGCGGCGCGGATACGAACTTCACCGGCGCGCTGCGCATCGCCTCGCTGTGCGACCTCGGGCTCTGGGGCAACGGGCTGCACACGCTCACCGAGCATATCGAGGCGGACATGATCGTGCCGCGCACCCGAATCATGGCCGGGCTGCTCGCCACGCTGGACTGATCCCCGGCTCCCGAACCGCGGCTCTCCCCTTCCCGGGGGGAGCCTCACCGCACGCCGCTCCGTTCCGGCGCGGCTCGTCAGCGCGCGGCCCCGGCCCGCGAAGCGAAATCCATCACGAACGCGCGTTGTGCCGCGGTTTCCGGCACGCTGGCCCCGCGTGCGCGCGTCACCCGGTCCATCGCCTCCACGGCGGAGGCGCCGAAGGCCGCCAGCGTGCAGCTTACCACCAGCCCCGACCGGCCGATTCCCGCCCGGCAATGCACGGCCACCCCCGCCCCGTCCCGGAGCCGGGCCACCATGGCCTCCACCAGCGCGGTGACGGCCGCGCGCTCCGGCACCCCGAAGTCCGGAATGGGAAAGGCGAGGAACTCCAGCCCCTGCTCCGCGCAGGTGGCAGCCTCGTCCCCGAGCCCCAGCGCCCCGCTCTCGGCAGGCTCCAGCAGCGAGACGATCGTGCCGACGGCCTGTGAGCGATAGTGCCTCACGTCGTCGTGGAGCCGTGCGGCGGAGGGTGCCGGCATGATGAACAGCCGCCCCGGGTCCGCGCCGCCGACAGGGAAGATCGGGGGGGTCATCGCCCGTCTCCCCCTTCGGGCTGGCGGGTGGCGGGCGCGCGGCCGGTGTCCTGCCGTGCGGAGACCGGCCGCGCGGGCGCGGCGGAGCCCCCGTGGCGTGGCGGCGGCAGGCCGCACGGCGGGCGCCGGGGCATCAGGCCATCTCCTCAACCTCGATCACCGGGCGGGCGCCGCCGAGGTCCTGGAAGGCGAGCTGGCGGCAGGAGAACACCAGGATCTGCTGGCCCTGCGCCACGCGGGTGAGCGCGGTGAACATCTTCACGATGCGGCTGTCGTCGGAGTAGACCAGCGCGTCGTCGAGGACGATGGGCAGCGGCCTGCCCTGCCGGGCGAACAGCCGGGCGAAGGCGAGGCGGGTGAGGATGGCGATCTGCTCCTGCGTGCCGCCGGAGAGCGTGTCGAACGCCTCCTCCGTCGCGCCGCGGCTGAGGGCGGCGGGCAGCAGGCTGTCGCTGTCGAAGGCGAGATCCGCCTCGGCGTGAAGGATGTTGAGCAGCGGCTTCAGCTCGTCGCGCACCGGGCCGAAATAGGCGTCGCGCGCCGCGGAACGGGTGCTCTCCAGCGCGGCGCGCAGGCGTTGCAGGGCGCGCACCTCGCCCTCCAGCCGTGCGGCGCGGGCCTGTGCCTCCTCCAGCCGGCCGCGCAGTTCGTCGCGGCGTTCCTCGATGGCCCCGTCGGCCATCGCGCGGATGCGTTCGGTCGCGCGCAGCAGGGTCTCGCTCAGGCGGGCGCGCCGGGTGGCGACGCTCTCTATCGCCTGCCCGGCGCGGGTGAGATCGGCGCGCAGGGTTTCCAGGTCCGGCGCGGCGCGGGTGAGGGCGGCGCAGCGCTCCCGCGCCCGGGCCTCGGCCGCCTCGGCCAGGGCGAGGCTGCGCGCGGCCCCGGCCTGGCGGGCGTCGTGCTCCGCCTCTGCCCCGGCGGCCTCGGCGGCGCGATCGAAGTCCCGCTGCGCGGACTCCCGGGCCGCACTGTCCGCCGCGGCCTGCTCGCGGGCGCGCGCGCGGGCGGCGGCGGCGGTGTCGAGGGCTTCGCGCGCGGCCAGCTCGGCGCCCCGCGCGGTGTCCAGGGCGGCTTCGAGCTCGGCAAGGGGGGTGTCGCCCTGCGTCTCCTCCCCGGTGCCTTCGGCACGCTCTTCGGCCTCCGTGCGCGCGGCGCGCAACTGGTCGAGCCCCTCCGGGGCCAGCGCCTTCAGCATGGCCTCGGCGAGGCGGGCCTCGTTGAGGTCCTCCGCGAGGCGCTGCCCGGCGGCGCGGGCTTCGGCGGGCGTGCCGGCCCCCGCCTCCGCCAGCAGGGCGGCGAGGGTGGCCTCGGCCTCCGACAGGGTGTGCGAGAGGGCCCCGGCCGCGCTCTGCTCGCCCGAACGCAGGGTGAGCGTGCCGAGCCCAGGCAGGTCGAACACCGCGGTCGCGGCCAGCGGCACGTCGGTGTCCCCGGGCAGCTCCGCCCCCTCCAGCAGGGCGCGCGCCGGGCCGCTGTAGCGGATGCGCGCGCTGGCGGACCGGGCGCGCAGGGCGGCCCGGGCCTCGCCCACCGCGGCGTCGGCGGCGGCCACCCTGTCCAGCCAGGCGGGCGTGGCGACGGCGGTCTTCGCCCGGGCACGGGCGGAATCGCGCCGGCGCTGCTGGGTGTCCGCCTGGTCGAGGAGCCGGGTGAGCCGCGTGAGGTCCTCGCGCGCCTTGCGGGCCCGCAGGCGCCGGGACGCGGCGTCGAGCCGGCCGCGCGCGGTGTCGAGGGCGGAGCGCGCCGTGTCCAGCCGGGCCCGGGCCGCATCCTGCGCCTCGTCGCATGCCGCGGCGGCGGCGGTGGCGGCGGTAGCGGTGGCCTCCGCCTCCGCCAGCGCGGCCTGTGCCGCGCGCAGCCGGGTGCGCGTGGCGATCAGCCGGTCCAGCTCGGCGCGGGCGCCGCCTGCCTCCAGCCGTGCGATTTCAGCGGCTTGCCGGGCTTCGCGCAGCTGCGTGTCATGGCGCTCACCGAGGTCCATCGCGGCCTGCGCCTGGCGCAGGGCCTCCTCGCGGCGGGCTTTCGCGTCAGGGTCGTCGAGGCGCTGGAGCTGGCGCTCCGCCTCCGCCCGCTCGGCCAGGAACCCGGCGAGGGCGGTGCATTGCGCCTCCACCTCCTCCAGGGTGCGGGCCAGTTCGGCGGCGTCGTCCAGGGCGTCCTTCCACGGGCCGCGGGGCCGGCCGGGGCGGGTGATCAGCGCCTCCAGCGCCTCCTCGCAGCGGCGCATCACCCGGTCCATGCGGCGGCCGCCGGTCATCGCGTCGATCTCGCCGGCGACGGAGGAGAGCAGGTCGCGCCGGGTTTCGGTGAGCCGGTCCCTCTCGGCCCGGCTGTCCGGTTCCAGCCCAAGCTGGCCCTGCCGCACCCACAGCAGGCCCGCCGGCCCCTCGCGCCCGGAGCCGATCAGGGCGGCGAGCCAGCGCTCCGCCTCGTCGTCCAAGGCGATCACCTCCTCCTGCGCGCCGGCGCCGGACAGGCGCAGCACCCGGGCGCGCCGGCTGGCCAGCCAGCGCTTTTCCACCCGGAACAGGCCCTCGGGCGTCTCCACGTCGGCGGAGACCTCGACACTGCCGCCCGCGCGCGGCTGCAGCATCTGGACGGACTTGCCGTTGGCCGCGTAGCGCTCGAAGAACAGCGCGTGCAGGGCATCGAAGAAAGTGGACTTGCCGAATTCGTTCGCCTCGCTCAGCACGGTGATCCCGTCGCCGATGCCGGTGAGGCTGGCGGTGCGGCCGGCGAATTTGCGCACGTTCGACAGGCGCAGGGCGCGCAGTTTCATTGCTCCTCCAGGGCGAAGGTGAAGAGGTGGGAGAGGGCGGCGCCGGCGGCCGCGCGCGCCTCGCCGGGCAGTGCCATGTCCGAAGCCTCCGCCGCCAGGGCCTCCGCGGCCGCGCGCAGCGCGCCTTCCGCGTCGATCGCATCGAGATCGGCCGTGTCATGCACGGCGCCGAGCCCGGTGAGATCGGCCCTGTGCCAGAGGAAGTCGTGCCGCACCGCGGCGATGGCCCGCTCCAGCGCCACCCGGTCCGTGGCATGGGCGCGGCCGCTCACCACCAGGTCGAACAGGGTCGCGTCGCGGCGCGCGAAGGGTGGCAGCACCGCGTCAAGCGCCGGGCCCGGCGCCACCCCGGTGCCCAGGGTGAGCGTGCGGCGCACCCAGTCGATGCTGCCCGTGGGCACGGGGGTGACACGGGCGGGCGCGCCGGGGCCGGCGATCTCGACCAGCAGCGCGCCGGGCCGGGCCTCGTGCCTGAACCCGTCGGCTTCCGGGGCGCCGGAATACCAGGTGGCCGGGCCGATGCGCATCTGGCCGTGCCAGTCTCCCAGCGCGAGATAGTCGAGCCCGGAGCGCGCCGCGCGGTCCGGCGGGATGATCGCGGAGGCGCCGTCCTCCCCGGTGGTGAAGCTGCGCACCGCGCCATGCGCGAGGCCGATGCGCAGGGTCTCGCCGGTGGCGGCGGTGTCGTACCACTCCGTGAGGTCGCGGCCCGGGTTGCGCTCGGTGCAGGGCGCGGGCAGGAGCGTGGCACCCTCGGCCAGCGGAAGCGGCGCGGGCTCGAGCACCAGCCGCACGTTCTGCGCCGAATCCGCCGCGAGCGTGCGCCAGAGCTCGGTGGCGCCGAGGTTGTCGTGGTTGCCGGGCAGCATCAGCCAGGTGATGTCGGCGGCCTGGCGCATGGCGTTCAGGGCCTGGCGGATCACCTGCGGCGAGGGGGTCATCTGGTCGAACGTGTCGCCCGCCAGCAGTATGAGCGCGGCGCCGCCGGCCCGCGCGGCCTCGGCCAGCCGGGGGATGCTCTGCAGCCGGGCCCGGCGCAGGCTGGCGCGGGCGTCCTCGGGGTAAGTGCCGAAGGGCTTGCCGAGGTGGAGGTCGGAGGCGTGCAGGAAACGGATCATGCGTGTGCTCTCGGGTGGTCTGTCATGTCGCGGGCGGCCGCCGGGTCCTGCCGATGGTGGCACACACTGCACCGGCGCCGCGGGAAGAGTCCACCGCAGGTGGTCCCGGGCCGCGCTGAGACCCCTCCGGAGCGGGCCCCCAGCGCCCTCCGGAGAGGCTCATGGGACCCGCTCCGGCGGACGGGGTGGCCGCCCGCTCCCGGGCCGCCGCGCCGGGGGCAAGGGCCCTGGCGTCCCGCCCGGCCTCTCCCCGCTGGACGGCGGCGCAGCCTGGCGCTAGCCTGATGGCCCCCGCCCCAGGAGACCGCCATGCCCCAGGACGACCAGCCCGCCGCCCCGCGCCAGATGCCGATCCTGGAGCGCCGGCGCATCGAGGCGCTGGTGCTGCGCGAGGTCCATGACGTGATCCGCGAACGGTCGGGGCCGGAGGAGGCCGCGGCCGTGCTCGGCACCGCCGTCAGCCGCGCCGCCATCGCCCATGGCGCGGAGATGGCCGCCGGCACCCGCCCCGACCTCGCCGATTTCCGCGCCATCCTGCCGCTCTGGACCATGGACGGCGCGCTGGAGATCGACGTGCTGGAGGAGAGCCCCGAGCGCCTGTCCTTCAACGTCACCCGCTGCCGCTATGCCGAGCTGTACCGCAGCCTCGGGCTGGGCCACATCGGTCACCTGCTGTCATGCAACCGCGACGGCGATTTCTGCACCGGCTACAACCCGGACATCACCCTCACCCGCAGCCAGACCATCATGCAGGGCGCCAGCCACTGCGATTTCCGCTACGCGATGACGCCGGAGCAGGGCTGAGCGCCGGCCCGTTTTGCGGGCAGCGCATGGCGGCCTGCCGCCCGGGCGGGCAATTATGCGGTTTCCCCTCCCCCGGGGCTGGTCTAGGATCCGGCACTTCTTTCCGATACCTGTCGTGTGATCGCCCTGACCGTTCCCAAATCCCCCCCGGCTTCCCCCTCGGGCGCGCGCGCCCGGGTCACGGCCCTGTTCCTGATCGCGGTGATGGGGCTGGAGCTTGCCGCCCGCGCCACCGACACCGAGGGCCTGCGCCACGCGGTCTACGCCGCGATGCTGTGCCTGCTGCCGGTGGCCGCGAACCGCTTTGGCCTGCGCGAGGCCTACCTGCTCACGCTCTGCGCCCTGCTCACGGTGCTCATCGTGCTGCGGGTGGACGCGGCGGCGGAGGCCATCCTCTCCGCGCTGGACCAGGCCGCCTTCCTGATGGCCTTCGTGCTGCTGCTGGGGCTGATCCAGGAGGCGGCGCTCACCTCGCCCACGGTGGCGGCCTGCGGGCGCTACCTCACCCGCCAGCCCACCGGGCGGCGGTTTCTCGCGCTCTACGCCGGCTCCAACATCATGGCGGTGCTGTTCAACCTCGGCACCGTGAGCCTGATCGCGCCGCTCATCCGCCGCGGGGTGGAGGAGGTGGCGCCGGGAGACCCGTTCAACCCGGTGCGCGAGCGCCGGCAGCTCTCGGCCATGCTGCGCGGCTTCGCCTGGTCGGTGATCTGGTCTCCCACCGCGGTGGCGCCGCTGGCGCTGATGACGCTGATCCCGGGCATCGACCGCGGCCGCTGGATCGTGCTGGGGCTGGCGATCTCCACGCTGATGATGTTCGTGGGCTGGGCCGAGGATCAGGCCCGCTGGCACCGCACCCAGGTGCGCGCCCGCGGCAACGCCCCCGCCATCACCCGGGCACCGCCCTTCCCCATTCGGGATTTCGCCGCGTTCTTCGGCATTTGCGTGATCCTGTTCGGGATGTCGTTCTTCTTCGCGGAAGTGACGGGCAATTCGGTGATCTTCGGGCTGATGATCACCGCGCCGCTGCTGATGACCGGCTGGATCCTGCTCCAGAACGGCGGGCTCGGCGCCGTCTCGCGGCAGCGGACCTCGGCGCGGCTGGCCACCATCCTCGGGCCCGGCTTCGCGGCGGCCGCGCCGGTGGCGGTGACGCTGGCCTCCTCGGGCTATCTCGGCCGGGCGGCGGCGGTGCTCATCCCGGCGCAGGAACTGGCCGAGGCGCTGGGGCTGGAGGCCCTGCCCGGCTGGGTGTTCCTCACCGGCTGCGCGCTGGCCGTGGTGGCGCTGAGCCAGCTCGCGCTGAGCCCGATCATGATGGCGGTGTTCTTCGGCAGCCTGCTCGGCGCGCTGCCGGTGCTGCCGGCCGACCCCACGCTCACCGCGCTGGCCCTCTCCTGCGGCTGGTCGCTGGCGATGACCTCCTCGCCCTTCGCCACGGTGGTGCTGCTCTCGGCCAAGGCCACCGGCCAGACCGGGCGCACGATGACCTGGTCCTGGAACGGCACCTTCACCATCGTGAGCGTGGTGGTGCTGGCGGCGATCTTCTTCGCGTTCACCGGCGGGGCGTGAGGGGGGCCGGGCAGGTTGACAGGTGCCGGGCACCCTGGCTAAGCAGAGGCATCGAACACAGCGCCCGCGCCCACGCGGTGCCGCCCCACAGGCGTGCATCAGGCACGATATCAACCTGTCCTCCAGGTCAATCGACAAGCTTCTCGTGTGCTACTGGATTTCCGGTCGCGACGAGATCGCCTGCCCCGGAACCACCACGCCCGACCGTCTCCGCGCCTTCGTGGCGGAGCGGGAGATCCCCTTCAGCGACGAGATCGTCCGGCAGGCCGCCGATTGTCTCGACAGCCCGCTGGCGGGGGGCTCCGCGATGGGCTGGATCACCCTGACCTCCTTCACGGCTCATCCGCACAGGCTGTGGGCCCTGCTCGACTACGCGATGCATTTCGCGCAGACGGACGCGGAGCTGGAACTGATCGCCATCAATCTCGCGGAGCCGATACTGGGGCACTATGGCTCGCTGATGGTGCATTTCGAGCAGCGCGCCGGCGCCGACCTCGCCTTCGCCCGGATGCTCACCGGGGCCTGGCGCTACCGGATGAGCGATGATGTCTGGCGGCGTCTTCGGAGGCTTCAGGCCGGCGTGCCCGACCCGTTGCCATGCAGGATCCCCGCGGAAGCGGGAGACGGACACATGGGCCACACCCTTTCCGCGCGGGAGCGTGCGCAGGCCGATAAGGGACTATACCGCCGGGACGCGGCGGGGAACTGGCGGATGAGATCCGGTCGGTGAGCCCCCCCCGCTCACGCCCGCACCGAATAGCCGCCGTCCACCGGGAGTGCGGTGCCGGTCACGAAGTCGGAGGCCTCCGAGAGCAGGAACAGTGCGGGGCCCGCGAGGTCTTCCGGGCGGCCCCAGCGGCCGGCAGGGGTGCGGGCCAGCACGTCGGCCTCGAGATTGGCGATCTCGCGCCGGGCGGCCACGGTGAGCGGCGTGTCGATCCAGCCGGGCAGCAGGCAGTTCACCTGGATGCCCTGCGCCGCCCAGGCGGTGGCGAGGCTGCGGGTGAGCTGCACCACGCCCCCCTTGGAGGCGGCGTAGGCCGGCATCACCGGGCTGCCGAAGATCGAGAGCATGGAGCCGATGGTGACCACCTTGCCGCCCCGGCGCGAGAGCAGCGGGAAGGCGGCCTGGCACAGCAGGAAGGTGCCCTTGAGGTTCGCGTCCAGCACCGCGTCCCAGTCCTCCTCGGCCAGGTCCTGGGGCAGCTTGCGGCGGTTGAACCCGGCGGAGGCCACCACCCCGTCGAGCCGGCCGAAGGCCGCCTCCACCGCGGCGACGGCGGCCTGGCACTCCTCCCGCCGGGCCACGTCGCAGGGCACGAAGAGCGCGCCGGGAAGGGAGGCCGCGGCCTCCGCGCCCCGGTCGAGGTCGCGGCCGAGGAGGGCGACTGTCGCACCCGCCGCCGCCGCCGCCGCGGCGATGGCAAGGCCGATGCCGCTGGTGCCGCCGGAAATGGCGATCACCCTGTCACTGAGATCTGCTGTCACCTGTGGTCTGCTCCCTGGTTCGCGGGTGTGACCGGGCCGTCGGGCTGTGCCGGCGTGCCGGAGAGCAGGCGCTGGATGCCTCGGAACAGCACCACGCCCCACACCAGCAACGTCGCCACCCCGAGCACCCCTGCGATGGGCCGCTCGAAGAAGGCGAGGAACGAGCCGTCCGACTTGATCATCGAGGTGAGGAAAGTCTGCTCGAACATGGGCCCGAGCACCAGCCCCAGGATGATCGGCGCCACCGGGAAATCGTTCTCCTCGAAGATCCAGCCCAGCAGGCCGAGCGCCAGCATCAGGATGACGCCGAACACCGAGTTGGTCATCGCGAAGGCGCCGACGATGCAGAATACCAGGATCACCGGCAGCAGCATGCGCTTGGGCACCCGCAGGATGGGCCGCGCGAGGCGGATGGCCGCCCAGCCCAGCGGCAGCATCACCAGGTTGGCGATGATGAAGATGATGAACACCGCGTAGATGAGCTGGGGGTTGTTGAGGAACACCATCGGCCCGGGGTTCATGCCCTTCATGTAGAGCACGCCGATCACCACCGCCGTGAGCGAGTCGCCCGGGATGCCGAACACGAGCGCGGGGATCCAGGAGCCCGCGACGGCGGAGTTGTTCGCCGAGGTGGCGTCCACCACCCCCTCCACATGCCCGGTGCCGAATTTCTCCGGCGTCTTCGAGAAGCGCTTGGAGACGGCATAGGCGATCCAGGCCGCGATGTCGGCGCCCGCGCCCGGCAGCGCGCCGATGCAGGTGCCCAGCACCGAGCCGCGCAGCACGTTGAACTTGTGCCGGCCCAGCAGCGGCAGCACCGAGGTGAAGATGCCCCCGGTCTGCGCCAGCGGCGGCGGGGTCTTCGAGCGCAGCCGCATCACCCCGCGCAGGATCTCGGAAATGGCGAAGAGCCCGATCATCGCCGGAATGAAGCTGATGCCGCCCATCAGGTCGACATTGCCGAAGGTGAAGCGCGGCACGCCCGCCGTCGGGTCGATTCCGATGGTGCAGAGCGCGAGCCCCACAAGCAGGGAGAGGAACCCCTTCAGCGGGTTGGTCGAGGAGATGAACACCGCGCAGGACAGGCCCAGCGAGGCCAGCCAGAAATATTCGAAGGAGGTGAACTTCAGCGCCACCTCCGCCAGCATCGGCGCGGCGAGGATCAGCGCCGCCACGCCCACCAGCCCGCCGAGCGCGGAGGCCACCAGCGTGGTGCCGAGCGCGAGGTTCACCTGGCCGCGCTGGCCCATGAGGTAGGTCTCGCCCACGTAGGCGGCGGAGGCCGGCGTGCCGGGCATGCGCAGCAGCGCGCCGGGAATGTCGCCGGCGAAGATCGCCATGGAGGAGGCGGTGACGATGGCCGCAAGCGCGGGCACCGGGTCCATGAAGAAGGTGACGGGCACCAGCAGCGCCACGGCCATGGTGGCCGTGAGCCCGGGCATGGCCCCCACGAACATGCCGAAGGCGGCGGAGATCACCACCACCAGCAGCACGAACGGGTCGAGCGCGAGGGCGAGAGCCTGTGAGATCACATCCATGCCATTCTCCTCAGAACAGGCCTTCGAGGATGCCGCGCGGCAGCGGCACCAGCAGGATACGCCCGAAGAACCACTGGCTCACCACCGTGGTGAGCAGCGCCACGGCGAGGGCGGGCAGCGGCCGGTTGCCGAAGCGCAGCAGCAGGAGCGTGAGCGCCACCGCCATGAAGGGCACGTAGCCCACCGGGTCGGAGAACAGGATGTAGGCCAGGATCAGCACCACCACGAGCGCCATGGACACCAGCGTGCCGGGCTCCTTCAGGGCCGGGTCGGCCATCGCCATGCCGCCGGCGCGCACCCGCCAGCCGCGCAGGCACAGCAGGCCGCCGCAGATGATGAACCCGCCGCCCAGCAGCGTGGGCAGCAGCGCCGCGCCATAGGGCTGGCCGGGAAAGGCGGGGAACCCGCTGGCGATCAGGATCATCGTCAGGCCGAGCGCGATGAAGATCAGGCCGAAAACGGCATCGTTGAGGCGCATGCGCACCCTCCTGTTTCGGAACGTCGGGGGCCGGAAGGGCCGCGCGCCGGGCCCGCGGGGGGCCGTGGCGCGCGGCGTCATGCTCCGGTCAGTCGCGCGCGAGACCCGCGGCGGTCATCGATTCGCCCATCTGGGCGTCCGATTTTTCCATGAAGGCGGCGAATTCCGCCGGCGGCAGGTGGCGCACGCCGAAGCCGCGGCCGGCCATGAACGAAGTGTACTGCTCGGAGGCGGCGATCTCGGCCAGTGCCTTGGCGAGCACGTCGCTCACCTCCGCCGGCATGTCGAGCGGCCCGGCCATGCCACGCCAGACGTTCAGCGTGTAGTCGAGGTCGAGCGATTCCTTGAGCGTGGGCACGTCGGGGAAGTTGGGGTCCCGCGTCTCGGCCATCAGCGCGAGGCTGCGGGCGCGCCCGGCGTCGATCATCGAGCGGGCCTCGGGCAGCGAGCAGGGCACGATGTCCACGCCGCCGGCCACGAGGTCCTGCATGCCCGCCGCGGAGCCTTCCGAGGGCACCCAGCGCACGTGGTTCGCATCAAGGCCCATCGACTGCAGCCAGCCGATCAGCGCCAGGTGCCAGATGCCGCCCTGCCCGGTTCCCGAGGCCTTCAGCTCCCCGGGCTTGGAGGCCTTGATCGCGTCGGCCAGCTCCTCGATCGTGGTCCACGCGCTGTCGGTGGACACCTGGACGCCGGCGGGGTCGGCGTTCATCATGCCCAGGGGGGTGTAGTCCTTCGGGCCGAGCTGGGTGAGGCCGAGGTAATGCATCATGGTGATTTCCACCGTGATGAGGCCGATGGTGTAGCCGTCGGGCTTTGCCGTCGCGATGGCGGAATGCCCCACCACGCCGGAGCCGCCGGTGCGGTTGACGACGTTGAAGGGCTGACCGAGCTTTTCCTCCAGCAGGGTGCCGATCATGCGCGCGGTGGCGTCCGTTCCGCCGCCCGCGCCCCAGGGCACGATGAGCGTGACGGGGCGGTCCGGGTAGGTCGCGGCCTTCAGCGTGCCGGGCAGTGCCGCGGCGGCGCCGGCGGCACCGGCAAGTGCCAGCATCCTGCGGCGGTTGAGTTCAGTCATGTGTGATCCTCCCGTGATCATCTGCCGGCCCTTTGCCGGCGGCTTGCTCGTGGTGTTGGTTGCGGCGCGGGCCCCGTTCTCCGGGGTCTCCGTCCGAACAGGTGGGGTCAGGCTGCCGTGCGGGTGCCTCCCGGCTGCGCTTGCCCCGGCCGGCCGGCGCGCATCGGCACGGGCCCCCTTCGACGGGTGCGGCCCCCGCCCGGAAGCACAACAGCGAGGCGGACAGACCCGGGGGCCGCGCGCCGCGCGCGCGCTCCGGCGGCCCGCGCCGCCTTCGCGGCCGTGTCACGCAAGCGCACGCCCGGGCGCGGTGCGCCGGTGCCCGATCGGATGAGGGGGGTGGTGGAGGGGCCGGCAGGCGGGGCGCAGGGCGCCCGGACCGCAGGCGGCGGCCATGTGAAATCCGGACGGCCGAGCTCGTCGCATGACACGTCCCGACGCATGTGCAGCCCTCCCCGGCCATGTCTCTTTGGTTGCGGGGAGTGTTGGTGAGTTGTCCAGATTTGTCAACATGTGTTAAGTTGAGACATCGTGACCGCGGGAGGCATAAAAGGCGTGCAAGCCAGCAGCATAAGGACAGGGCCGCAGGTCACCCCGGGCCGCGGGCGCAGGGCGCGGCCATGACCGACACCGAGGGGCTCACCCGCAGCGCCGAGGTCTACGAGGGCCTGCTGTCGGCCATTCTCGAGGGGCGTCTCGCCCGGGGCGCCCGCCTGCCGACGGAGGCGGAGCTGGGGCGTGATTACGGCGTGTCGCGCCCCGTGGTGCGCAGCGCCCTCGCCCGGCTGCGCGAGGATGGCATCATCGCCTCGCGGCGCGGCTCGGGCAGCTACGTTCTGCGCCGGCCGTCGCGCACCGTGGTCGATTTCGTGCCCATCGGCTCGATCAGCGACATCCAGCGCTGCTACGAGTTCCGCCTGGAGTTCGAGAGCGCCGCCGCCGCCCTCGCCGCGCAGCGCCGCAACGAGGCCGACCTCGCCGCGCTGAAACAGGCCTATGAGCGCATGCTCGAAAGCGGTCGTGACGGGCACCCCAGCGTGGATGACGATGCCGCGTTCCATGCCCGGCTGATCGCCGCCACCCACAATGATTACTACGTCACCGTTCATGCCGCGCTGGCGCCGCAGATCCGCTTCGGCATCGACCTGTCGCGCAATCTCACGCTGGCGCAGGCCAGCGAGCGCCTGGTGCAGGTTCAGCAGGAGCATGCCGACGTGTACCGCGCCATCGGCGACGCGCTGCCGGACGCGGCCCGTGCCGCCATGCGCCGCCACATCCAGAGCGCCCGTGACCGGATGTTCGAGGGCGTGTCCTAGGGTTCATGATATGGAAACAATACGTGCCTAAAAGCAGTATTGTTTCTGGAGGTTTTCAGGCGCATCTTCCCTGCATCGAAACGCCGGCCCGGCCACGACAGTCGTGCCGCACCGGATCGGACCTCACCCAGGCGCCAGGGGCGCCCGTTGCAAGGATCAAGATCATGACCACGATTCAGACTGATGCGCCGGCCCGCCCGATCATCCCGCCGCTTGGCCGGGTCTGGGCCGCTCTGGCTCCGCTCTCTCCGCTGATCGTCCGGGTGACGACCGGCCTTCTGCTGATGCCGCACGGCGCGGGCAAGCTGTTCGGGCTCTTCGGCGGCTACGGCATCGCCGGCACCGGCCAGTGGTTCGACTCCATCGGCTTCACGCCGGGCTGGATCTTCGCGCTGGGGGTCGGCCTGCTCGAATTCTTCGGCGGCCTGATGCTGGTGCTGGGCCTGCTCACCCGCCCGGTGGCGGCGGCGGTCGTCGGCTTCATGGCGGTGGCGATCACCATTCACCTGCCCAACGGCTATGCCTGGAACGCGGCTGGCTTCGAGATGCCGCTGTTCTGGGGGCTGATGGCGCTCTCCGTGATGCTCCGTGGCGGCGGCGCCTGGTCGCTCGACCGGCTGCTGGGCCGCGAATTCTGATCCGGGACTAACGGTTCCGGTCACCGCGACGGGGCGGAGCGTGGCAGCGCTCCGCCCCGCAGCCATGTCCGCAGCCCTGCCCCGAGGCGCCCGTCCGGACGGTCCCGCCCCACGGACGGCCCACCGATGGCGCCGGCTGCGGGCAGGCGCGCCCCCTTACCCGGTGAACGGGCAACGGCGAGCCCCACCGCGCGGCCATCCGAGCGCTGCGCGGCCGGCGCCCCATGCCCCGGCCCACGCGTGCGCCACACTCCGGCGCGAAGGCGGCGGATCGGGGGCGGGCGCGCCACACGACCGGAGTGCACTGCAAACAGGTGTGATGCCCTCGGGTCACGGGGAAGGCACCGGCTGCTCCCCGGGCGGCGGTGGAGCGGGCGAAGGCGGCTCCGGGGCCCCTGCCGGCGGGCTTTCGCGCATGCACATTTTCTTCCCCTCACTTGCTTCAGATCAAGGCCGCGGGCGGGCGGACGTGGTTGGGTCTGTCCGGTGGCCCGCTGCCTGCCGGCCTCCACAGGGCCTTTCCCTTCGCCGCCCCGCGGCGCCCAGTCCAGATCGGGACGCACCATGCAGACCGAGCCCCACCCCGGCCTCCGGGCCGATTCCCCCTCCGGGACGTCGCCGGACGTGCCCGCTCCCGGCCATATCCTGGCCGTGCGCGGCGCGGTGATCGACGTGTGGTTTCCCGAGGGCGACCTCCCCGAGATCAACGACGCCCTGCTGATCGAGGAGCCGGGCCACCCGCCCGTGCTCGCCGAGGTGCAGGCCCATCTCGACCGTGACAGCGTGCGCGCCATCGCCCTGCAGCCCACCACCGGGCTGCGCCGGGGCGACCCGGTGCGCCGGCCGGGCGGGCCGGTGGCGGTGCCGGTGGGCGACGCGGTGCTGGGCCGGCTGGTGAATGTCGCCGGCCAGCCCTGTGACGGGCTGGCGGCCTTCGGCGCCGACGTGCCGCGCCGCCCCATCCATCGCGCCCCGCCCGCCTTCGCGCAGCAATCGGGCGCGGAGCGGATCTTCTCCACCGGCATCAAGGTGATCGACCTGCTCGCCCCCATGGCGCTTGGCAGCAAGGCGGCGATGTTCGGCGGCGCGGGCGTGGGCAAGACGGTGCTGGTGATGGAGCTGATCCATGCCATGGTGGCGAGCTACCAGGGCATCTCGGTGTTCGCGGGCGTGGGCGAACGCTCCCGCGAGGGCCACGAGATGCTGCTCGACATGACCGGCTCCGGCGTGCTGGACCGCACGGTGCTGGTCTACGGCCAGATGAACGAGCCGCCGGGCGCGCGCTGGCGCGTGCCGATGACCGCCCTCGCCATCGCGGAGTATTTTCGCGACGAGCAGTCGCGCAACGTGCTGCTGCTGATGGACAACGTGTTCCGCTTCGTGCAGGCGGGCGCGGAGGTGTCCGGCCTGCTGGGCCGCCTGCCCTCGCGCGTCGGCTACCAGCCCACCCTCGCCTCCGAGGTCGCCGCGCTGCAGGAGCGCATCGCCTCGGTGGGCGGCGCGGCGGTGACCGCGATCGAGGCGGTCTACGTGCCGGCGGATGATTTCACCGACCCCGCCGTCACCACCATCGCAGCCCATGTCGACAGCATGGTGGTGCTCTCGCGCGCCATGGCGGCAGAGGGGATGTACCCGGCGGTGGACCCGATCGCCTCCTCCTCCATCCTGCTCGACCCGCTGGTGGTGGGAGAGGAGCACGCCCGCGTCGCGCTGGAGGTGAAGCGCACGATCGAGCATTTCCGCGAGCTGCAGGACGTGATCTCCCTGCTCGGCATGGAGGAGCTCGGCGCCGCCGACCGCCGCATCGTGGGGCGCGCGCGCCGCCTGCAGCGCTTCCTCACCCAGCCGTTCAGCGTCACGGAGGCCTTCACCGGCGTGCCCGGCCGCTCCGTCGCCGTTGCCGACACCGTCGCCGGCTGCCGCGCCATCCTCGACGGCGCCTGCGACGGCTGGAACGAGAGCGCGCTCTACATGGTCGGCACGCTGGAGGAGGCCCGCCAGAAGGAAGAGGCTGCCCGCGCCGCCGCGTCCGGTCCCGTCGTCGGGGCCGCAGGCGACACGCTTCATCCGGCGACCGCCGCCGTCTCCGGCGCGGCCCTCCCCCCGGCGCCCGCTTCATCTTCCGCGCCGGCCGATGCGCCCGCGACAGTGTCTGACCCTGCGCCGGACGCACCTTCCGCTGCGGCCGGAGAGCCGGGCTCCGCCAGCCGAAACTCTGCTGGTGACGCACCGGGCACCAGCGGTAAGCCGGGGCCCGATGCGCCCTCCACGTCCGCTCGGGCATCTGGCACCGCTGCCGCTTCGGTTGCAGGAGAGGCGTTCCGCGCGCCGCAGCCCGCAGGCGCACAGGCCGGCGTTCGCGCTTCCACGGGGTCTCCCGGGGGGCCGGGCGATGCGGCGCCCCCCGCGCCCGCCGGAGGGAGCGGTTCGGGGGATGACACTGGTGGCGGGCTCCGCGCCTCGGGCTCCGCGGAGGCCGCGCCGGGCGCGAGGACGCGGACATGAGCGCCGTGCTGCGCCTCACGCTGAGCACGCCCTCCGCGGTTCTGGTGGACCGGGCGGACGTGGTGTCGCTGCGCGCGGAGGACCGTTCGGGCGGCTTCGGCATCCTGCCGCGCCACGCAGATTTCCTCACCGTCCTGCCTGCCTCGCTGCTGCGCTGGCGCTGCGCGGACGGCGCGGAGTGGTTCTGCGCCCTCGGCTCGGGCGTGCTGCGGGTGAGCGGCGGGGGCCGGGCGGTCTCCGTGGCCTGCCGGCAGGCCACGCTGGCGGAGACCCTCGCGGGCCTCGGCCCGCAGATCGCCGCGCTGCGCGCCGCCGAGCGCGAGGCCACGAGCGCCGCGCGCGTGGAGCAGATCCGCATGGAGGCCCGCGCGGTGCGCCAGCTCCAGCGCCTGCTGCGCCCCGGCCCGGCCGAGCCCGGGTTCTCCGCCCATGGGGAGACCCCGCGATGACCGCCGCCGGAGCCCCTCCGCCGCCGACCGGCCCGCAGGACCCGCTGGCCGAGGCCGCCCGCCGCGCCGCCGAGCGGGCCCGGCGCGGCGCGGAGACGCCGGAGCCTTCCCTCGGTTCCCGCCTGGGGCAGATCGGCGTTGTCGGCTGGATGATCGTCGCGCCCATGCTGCTGGGGCTGCTGGCCGGGCGCTGGCTGGACCGGCTGGCCGGCGGCGGCATCACCGTCACCGCGGCGCTGATCATGCTGGGTGCCGGCGTGGGCTTCTGGTCGGCGTGGAAATGGATGAACCGCTCATGAGGACCGTCAGATGACCGAGGCACCGATGCTTCTGGCCGAGGCACTTGGCGGCGGGGCCGCGGGTGCGGCACTCGGCCTCGCGCATTTCGGCGCGCTGTGGCGCAACACCCGGCTCTATGCGCAGGGACATGCGGGCGCCGGGCTGGCGCTGCAGCTCGCCCGGCTGGGGCTGGTGACGGCCGGGCTCACCGGGCTGGCGCTGCTCGGGGCGGTGCCGCTGCTGGCAGGAACGGCGGGGCTGCTGCTGGCCCGCCGCCGGGTGGTGCGCCGCCGGCAGGCGGAGGCGGAGGCCGGGGCACCCGCCGGCCTGACGGGCGCCGCCCCGGGCGCGGGGGGGCGGCCATGATCTCCTCGCCGCTTTCCATCGAGACGCTGGTGCGGATCGGCCCGGTTCCGATCACCACGCCCGTGGTCGTCACCTGGGCGATCATGGCGGTGCTGGGCCTGGGCGCATGGGCGCTGAGCCGGCGGCTGCGGCCCCGGCCCTCCACGCTGCAGAGCGTGCTCGAGATGGCCGTGGAGGCGGTGGACGACCAGGTGCGCGGCACCCTGCAGGCCGACCCGGCCCCTTGCCGCGCGCTCATCGGCACACTGTTTCTCTACATCCTCGTGGCGAACTGGTCGTCGCTCATCCCCGGCGTGGAGCCGCCCACCGCCCATCTGGAGACCGACGTGGCCCTGGCCGGCATCGTCTTCGCCGCCACAATCTGGTTCGGCATCCGCGCCCAAGGGCTCGGCGGCTGGTTGAAGACCTTCGCCGAACCCTCCTGGGCGATGATCCCCCTCAACCTGGTGGAGCAGGTCACCCGCAACGTCTCGCTCGTCCTGCGCCTGTTCGGCAACGTGATGAGCGGGGTTTTCGTGATCGGCATCGTGCTGTCGCTCGCCGGCCTGCTGGTGCCGATCCCGCTCATGGCGCTCGACCTGCTCACCGGCGCCGTGCAGGCCTACATCTTCGCGGTGCTCGCCACCGTCTTCATCGGTTCGGCCACCGGTGCGGGCGGCGGCCCCTCCCCCACCGACACGCCCGATTCCCCGCAGCCTGCCTCCTCGCAGAAGGTCCATGCCCCATGAACAGCTATGTCGAAATCGCCAGCATCCTCGCGGCCGCCCTCGCGGTGGGCATCGGCTCCATCGGCCCCGCACTGGCCGAGGGCCGGGCCGTGGCCGCGGCGCTGGAGGCCATCGCCCGCCAGCCGGAAGCGGCCGGCACCCTGTCGCGCACCCTGTTCGTCGGCCTCGCGATGATCGAGACCATGGCGATCTACTGCCTGGTGATCGCGCTGCTGGTGCTGTTCGCCAACCCGTTCACCGGCTAGGGCGCGCACCATGCAGATCGACTGGTGGACCATCGGGTTTCAGGCGGTCAACGGCCTCGTCCTCATCTGGATCCTGGCGCGGTTCCTGTTCCGCCCGGTGGCCGGGATGATCGCGGCCCGAAAGGCCGACATCGCCGCGCGGCTGGAGGCCGTCGCCGCGCGGGAGGCCGAGGCGGAGACCGCCCGCGCCGACGCCCGGGCCGAGCAGGCCCGCACCGCCGCCGCGCGGACCGCCATCCTGCGCGCCGCGGCGGCCGAGGCGGAGGGCCTGCGGGCCGGCATCCTCTCCGACGCGCGGGCCGAGGCCACCCGGCAGCAGGAGACCGCCCGCGCCGCCCTCGCCCGCGAGACCGCGGAGGCCGAGGCCAGCCGCGCGCGGGCCGCCCGGCTGCTGGCGCTCGACATCGCCACCCGCCTGCTGGACCGGCTGCCGCCCTCGGCCCGGGTGGCGGGCTTCGTCGACGGGCTCTGCGCCGGGGTCGCCGCCCTGCCCGCGCCCGAACGCGCCGGGCTCGGCCGCGGCGGCGCCCTGCCGCTGAGCGCCGCCCGCGCCCTCGACCCGGAGGAGACCGCGGCCTGCGCGGCCGCCCTGGGCCGGGTGCTGGGCCGGCCGGTCACGCTGGAGGTGGCGGCGGACCCGGGGCTCATCGCGGGCTTCGAACTCGCGTTGCCCCACGCCCGGGTGCGCAACAGTTTCCGCGCCGATCTCGACCGCATAGCCACGGAGTTGACCCGCCATGACGACTGACGGTGAGGCCCCCCTCGGGCGCAGCGACGCCTGGCTGGCGGATGGCCGCAGCCGCCTCGCCCGCGCCGAGCTTGCGCCGGAGGCGGAGGCCATCGGCCGGGTGGAGCAGGTCTCCGACGGCATCGCCCGCGTCTCCGGCCTGCCGCAAGTGCGGCTGAACGAGCTGCTGCGCTTCGAGGGGAACCGGCTGGGCTTCGCCCTCAGCCTGGATGCGGACACCATCGGCGCGGTGCTCCTGGACGGCGAGGAGGGCATCCACGCCGGCGCGCCGGTGCGCGGCACCGGCGAGGTGGTGCGGGTGCCGGTGGGCCCGGGCCTGCTGGGCCGGGTGGTGGACCCGCTGGGCCGGCCCATCGACGGGAAGGGCCCGGTGGAGGCCGCGTCGCACGAGCCCGTGGAGCGCCCCGCTCCCGCCATCATCGAGCGCGACCTCGTCGCCGAGCCGATGGAGACCGGCATCCTGGTGGTGGACGCGCTCTTCGCCCTGGGCCGCGGCCAGCGTGAGCTGATCGTGGGAGACCGGGCCACCGGCAAGACCTCCGTCGCGGTGGACGCCATCGTGAACCAGAAGCGCTCGGAGGTGATCTGCGTCTACGTCGCCGTGGGCCAGCGCGCCACCGCCGTGGCGCGGGTGGTCGAGGCGGTGCGCGCGCATGGCGCGCCGGAGCGCTGCATCTTCGTGGTCGCCCCCGCCGCCACCGCCCCGGGCCTGCAATGGATCGCGCCCTTCGCCGGGATGACCATGGCCGAGCATTTCCGCGACGCCGGTCAGGACGCGCTCATCGTCATCGACGACCTCACCAAGCACGCCGCCACCCACCGCGAGCTGGCCCTGCTCACCCGTGAGCCGCCGGGCCGCGAGGCCTATCCCGGCGACGTGTTCTACGTGCACGCCCGCCTGCTGGAACGCGCGGCGAAGCTCTCCGCGGCGCGGGGCGGCGGCTCGCTCACCGCGCTGCCCGTGGCCGAGACCGATGCGGGCAACCTCTCCGCCTACATCCCCACCAACCTGATCTCGATCACCGACGGGCAGATCGTGCTCGGCGCCCGGCTCTTCGCGGCGAACCAGCGCCCGGCGGTGGACGTGGGCCTGAGCGTGAGCCGCGTGGGCGGCAAGGCACAGAGGAAGGCGCTGCGCGCGGTCTCCGGCCGGGTGCGGCTCGACTACGCGCAGTTCCTGGAGCTGGAGATGTTCACCCGTTTCGGCGGCATGTCCGACACCCGGGTGAAGGCGCAGATCGCCCGGGGCGAGCGCATCCGCGCCCTGCTCACCCAGCCGCGCTTCGCCGGGCTGCGCATGGCCGACCAGGTGGCGTTGCTCGCCGCCCTCGCGGATGGCGCGCTCGACAGCCTGCCGCCGGCGCGCTTCTCCGAGCTGCGCGCCCGGTTGCCGGGCCACCTCGACACCACAGCCGCCGCCGCGCTCACCGCGCTGGGTGACGGCAGCGGGCTGGACGACGGCCTGCGCGCGGCGCTGGTCGCCGCCGTCGCCGCCCTGGCGGCCGATCTCGCCGCTTCCCCCGGCCCCGGAGACGGCACGGAGGGCGGCGCTCCCGGCCCGGGCTCCGGCGCGCCGCCGAGCACCACTCCGCCGGCTGGCAGTGCGCCGGACGGAGGTGCGTCGGATGGCAGTGCGTCAGGCGGAAGTGCGTCAGGCGGAAGTGCGTCGGGCGGAAGTGCGCCGGGCGGTGGTGCGCCGGGCGGTGGTGCGCCGGGCGGTGATGAGCCGGGTGGAAGTGCGCCGGGCGGCAGAGCGTCAGGTGGCAGTGCACCGGGGGGCGTCGCGTCAGGCGGCGGTGCCTTGGGTGGCAGAGCGCCGGATGGAAGCACTGCACTGCTCGGCACCGATGCGCCGCACGGCGGCAGTGCGGCGCCGGGCACCGGTGCGCCACCAATCCCGGGTGAGGCGGCTGCCACGGGAAGCGTGCCCGTGCCGAACCCGGCCCGCCCGGCGGGCGCGGATGTCTCCGCCTCCCCGGGCCCTGCGGACGCGGCCGGCACTTCGTCCGGAAGGGTGTCCGACTTGCCGGGCAGCGCGCGGTGAGCGGGCGCGAAAGCGACGTTGCGGCGCGGATCGGCACGGTGCGCAGCCTGTCCTCGGTGATCTCCGCCATGCAGGGGATCGCCGCCGCCCGCAGCCGCGAGGCGCAGGCCTGTCTCGCCGGCATCCGCAGCTACGCGGCCACCGTGGGCACCGGCATCGGCGAGGCCCTCGCCCTCCTGCCGGAGGTGGCGGAGGGCCCGCCCCCGCACGGGGGCCGGCACATGGTGGTGGCGCTCTGCGCCGAGCAGGGCTTCGCCGGCACCTTCAGCGAACGGGTGCTGGACGCCGCCGAGGCGGTGCTGCGCGCGCCCGGCCCGCCGGCCGACCTCTGGGTGATCGGCGACCGCGGGGTGATGGCCGCTGCCGTGCGGGGCACCGCGGTGCTGCGCCATGACCCGATGATCTCGCATCCAATGGAGGCGGCGCTGCTGGCCGGGCGCATCGCCGACGCGCTGTGGCAGGGCGCGGCGGCCGGCCGGCTGCTGCGGCTGAGCCTCGTGCACGCGGTGCCGGACCCGCGGGCCGGCCTGCGCCTCGCCACGCGCCGGCTGGTGCCGTTCGATTTCACGCGCTTCCCCCGTGCCTCCGGGCGGCCGATGATCACGCTGCCGCCGCGCATGCTGCTCGACGCGCTGGTGCAGGAATACGTGTTCGCGGAGCTGTGCGAGGCGATCACCCTGTCCTTCGCCGCCGAGAGCGAGGCCCGGATGCGCGCGATGCTGGCCGCGCGCACCAATGTCGCGGACACGCTGGAGGAGCTGGTCGCAACCTCGCGCCGCCTGCGGCAGGAGGAGATCACCTCAGAAATCGTCGAGCTCGCCGCCGGGGCCCTGGCGCATCGCGGGCGGTGACAGGTCGTCCCGCAGGCCGGCGCCGCTCCGCCCCTCCGTGCGACTGTGCGGCGGTCGGACCGTGGCATCCAGCGCGGGCCGCCCGTGCCGGCGTGGAGGGGGTAACCGGGCTGCCGCCACCGGGCCTTCAGTGCCCGGCCGGCGCGCGACAGGGCCGGAGGGGGCCATACTGATTGGGGCACAACAGGGTCGCGTGGGCCGGCATCCGCGGCGCGACAGTCGGGCGCCACTGTTGCGCGCCCGGCGCGGCGGGCGGGCCGGCATCCGCCGCGCGGCGATCGGGTGCCATGGCCTCGTGCCCGGCCCGGGGCGGGGGCCGGCATTCGCTACGCGGCATTCGGGCGCCAAGGATGCGCGCCCGGCACCACCAAGGGTCGGCATCCGCCACGCGGCAATGGGGCGCCATGGCTGCGCGCGGCGCCACCGGGCGGGGACGCGGCCCCCGCCGTGTTGCGTCACTCCTTCAGGTGGGGCGCGGGGCCGCGGTAGCGCACGGTCAGCTCTTCGGGCACCTCGGTGCCGTCATAGAGGCCGAGGAGGATGCCGGTGCGGCGCGACTTGCCGCGCATCCCGAGGATCTGCGCGTCGGAGATCGCGGTGCGTTGCGCCATACGCCGGGCCCAGAGGCCGAGCCGCGCGTACATCGCGTCGATGATCCCGGCATGGGCGGGGCTGGCGCCGAGATCGGTGAGCTCCTGCGGGTCCGAGTGCAGGTCGAAGAGCATCGGGCGGAACCCGCCCTCGGCATGCATGAACTTCCAGCGCGTGTCCGCCACCATGAACAGCCGGGCGTCGCGCGGGGCGAGGCCCAGGTTGGCGGCCATCGGCGTGGCCGAGTAATCGTATTCCGAGATCGCGAAGCTGCGCCAGTCCTCCGGCGCCGCGCCCTCCAGGAAGGGCATCAGCGAGCGGCCCTCGACCACATGCGCGGGCACCTCGCCGCCGGCCGCCTCGATGAAGGTGGCCGCGAGGTCGATCTGCTCCACCAGCGCGTCGCAGACCGTGCCACGGGTGTCGTCGGCCTCCGCCCTCGGGTCGAAGATGATCAGCGGCACCTTCACCGAGCACTCGTGGAACAGGTCCTTCTCGCCCAGCCAGTGGTCGCCCAGGTAGTCGCCGTGGTCGGAGGTGATCACGATCAGCGTGTCCTCCATGCGCCCGCTGTCCTCCAGATAGGCGAAGAGCCGGCCCATCTGGTCGTCGCACTGCTTGATCAGGCCCATGTAGGCGGGGATGACCTTGTCGCGCACCGCATCGCGCGAGAAGGCGCGGCCGATGGCGTTGTTCATGTACTGCTCGTAGACCGGGTGCGGCGCCGCGCGCTCCGACGGGTGGCGGACCGGGGGCACCACCTGGTTGCGGCCGTACATTGCGTGATAGGGCGCGGGCACGATGTAGGGCCAGTGCGGCTTGATGTAGGAAAGGTGGCACAGCCAGGGCGCCGCCCCGCGCTTTGCCTCCATGAACTCGATGGCGCGGGAGGTGAGCCAGGGCGTCTCGGAATCCTGCTCGCGGATGTTGGCCGGCCGGTCCGCGTGCTGCATCAGCCAGCCGGAGGCCATGTCGCCCGCCTCCGTCACCCCGGCATTCGCGTGGTCATGCCAGGGGTTCGCCACGTCATAGCCCTGCGCGTGCAGATACGCGTTATAGGGCGAGCGCTTGTCGTCGTAGAAACCGTCCGGCCCCTCGCCCCACAGGCCGTCGTCGCGCACCCAGGGGTCGAAGCCGCACTCGGCCACCCGCGCGCCGATCACCCCGTCGCGGCTCACGCCCAGCTCCTCCATGCCCGCCGCGTCGGCCTTCATGTGGGTCTTGCCGATCAGCCAGCTTTCCATGCCGAGCCGGCGCAGGTGGCTGCCGATGGTCCGCTCGCCGACCTTCAGGGGGAAGTTGTTCCAGGCCGCGCCGTGGCTGCTCACGTAGCGCCCGGTGTAGGTGCTCATCCGCGACGCGCCGCAGACCGGGGACTGCACGTAGGTGCGCGAGAAACGCACGCCGCGCGCGGCCAGCGCGTCGATGTGCGGTGTCTCCAGGAAGGGATGGCCGGCGCAGCCGAGATAGTCCCAGCGCAGCTGGTCGAACATGATGAAGAGGATGTTGCGGATCTGTCTGGTCATGGCGTGCCTGTGGCAGGGGAGCGGGAGAGCGGGCCGCGCGGCCCGCCCGATGCGCAACGATGGCGCCGCCGGACACCGGGCGGCGCGGCCCGCCGGGGGCGACAGCCCTCCGCCGGACGCAGGATGGTGTGGCGGCCCGGCCGCCCTTCGCCGGTAGCGGGATGCCGCCACCTGCCGGGATGCCCTGCCCCGGACCGGGGCGCTGGACCCTGCCGGGGAGCCTTCCACCCGGAACGGGACGGGGGCGCTGCCGGGAAGCCCTCCGCCCGGAACCGGACGGCGGGCCTGCCAGGGAGCCCTGCCCCGGACCGGGGCGATGGGCCCTGCCGGGGCGCCCTTCGCCCGGAACGGGACGATGAGCCTTGCCGGGGCGCCCCCGCCTCCGGGAGCGGGACGGTGGGCCTTGCCGGGGCGCCCCTTCGCCGGACGCGCGATGGCGCAGCCCGCGCTGGGGCGATTGTCTTGCCCCGCCGGCGCGCGGCGGCCCCGGGGGAGCGCCCCGCGCCGGCCGCCTCAATTGGCCAGCGACGCCGCGGGGATCTTCACCCCGATCTCCTCGTAATAGCGCCGCGCGCCGGGGTGCAGGGCCATGCCGCCGGGGCTCACGGCATAGTCGAGCGTGATGCGCTTCAGCCAGGGCGCGCTGTCGCGCATCTTCTCCGCGCCCTCCCAGAACGCCTTCGTGATGGCGTAGACCGTCTCCTCGTCAAGATCGGCACGGGTTGCCACGCCCACGACGGAGCCCAGCGAATACACGTCCCCGGTGTTCACCACGTTCGGCCCGTAGGTGCCGGCGGGGATCATCTCCAGCGATCGGCCGGGGATGCGCGAGGGCGCCAGCTGCGCGTCGCTCTGTGCCTCCACCTGCGCCTTGTCGGGCCCGAGCAGGCGCAGGCGGCTGGTGGCGGCGAGCTGTTCGAGCTGCGGAAACGGCGGGATGCCCCCCACGGCGTAGACATCGAGCTGCCGGTCCTGGAAGGCCTGGAAGGCGGAGGACCAGGAGCCCTTGAAGTTCTCGTAATCCTCGCCCGGCTTCATGCCGGTCTGCGCCTCGATCCACTGGCGCGCGGTGTTCCAGGCCCCGCCGCCGGGGGGGCCGAGAAACACCTTCTTGCCGCGGATGTCCTCCAGCGAACTCATGCCGTCATCGGCATAGGTCACGAAATGGTAGGTGCCGTAGGGAAACCAGAACACCAGCCGGACATTCTCCGCCAGCTTGGGCGCCGAGGAGAGCTTCTGGTACATGAAGGTGCCGGTCTTCATCGCATCATAGACCGTGGGCGAGGACATCACGAAGTCGAGCTTGCCCTGCGCGAGGTCGACCATGTGCTTGGTGGCGGCCCCCGTGGCGTCGACGGTGATCTCGTAGGCGTCCTGCTGCCGGTTCACGATGGTCGCCATGGTCGACATTGTGAGATAGGCCGAGGAACCCGGCGCGATCGTGGCCATGCGCAGCTTCTCGGCCGCCTGCGCCGCGTCGGGCAGGCCCGGGCCGATGAGGGCCGCGACCGCGAGGGCCGTGGCCGCGAGGCGCCGCGCGAAGGGCGCGGTGAACGGGCGCGATGGGGTCATTTGTGTCCTCCCGATGTGGGTAGTGTCTTGTCTGCATGGATCTGGGGTGCGCGCAGCCGGTGCAGGCCGATGGCCAGCAGCGCGAGGGCGAACCCGGCCAGGCTGGGCTCGACGCCCGGCCACAGGATGGCGAGAGCGGCGGCCAGCCGCAGCGCCATCTCCCAGGGCTCCAGCCGCCGCGCATCGAAGCGCGACAGCGCCGTGGCGATCATCCAGGTGGCGCAGAAGAAGCACAGCACCGCCCAGGCGAGCCCGCCCGCCGTCACCCCGTTGATGATCAGGATGTCCGGGTGGTAGACGAACAAAAACGGGATGATGAACCCGGCGATGGACAGGCGCAGCGCCTCGAACCCGGTCTCCATCGGCTTCGAACCGGCGATGGGCGCGGCGGCGAAGGCCGCGAGCCCCACCGGCGGGGTCACCACCGAGAGCACGCCGAAATAGAGCATGAAGAGATGCGCCGCGATGGTCGGCACCCCCAGCCGCTCCAGCGCCGGGCCCATCACCAGCGCCACGATGAGATAGGCCGGCGCCGAAGGAACGCCCATCCCCATCACCAGGCAGCCCAGCATCACCAGCACCAGGCTCAGGAACAGGCTGTCGCCCGAGAGCGCGAGGATGCCTTGCGCGAACTGCAGCCCCACCCCGGTCATGTTGATCACCCCGATCACCACGCCGATGGCCGTCACGATCACCATCAGGGTGGCCGAGGTGCGCCCGGCCGAGACCAGCGCCGCCCACCAGGCCGAGGGTCGCCGGAACGCGGGAAACAGCAAAAGGCACATCCCGCAGGCCACCCCCAGCGCCGACACCCCGGCGAACTGCGCCGTACGCCCCTGCACCAGCAGCGCGATGATCACGCAGAGCGGCAGGAAGAAGGCGAGGCTCTGCAGCCAGTCGGCCCGGGTGATGCGCTCCCGCTCCGCCTTCGGCGTGGGGCGGATGCCCATGCGGCGCGATTCCACCAGCACCACCATGAACAGGCTGGCGTAGTAGAACACCGCCGGCAGCGTGGCCGCCACCACGATGGAGAGATAGGGAATGCCGGTCACGTCGGCCATCAGGAAGGCCACCACGCCCATCACCGGCGGCATGATCTGCCCGCCCGTGGAGGCCGCGGCCTCCACTGCCCCGGCGAATTTCGGCCGGAAGCCGGCGCGCTTGATGATCGGGATGGTGAAGATGCCGGTGGAGACCACGTTGGCCACCGCGGCACCCGAGATGGTGCCGAACAGCGCCGAGCCCACGATGGAGGCATGCGCCGGCCCGCCGGTGAAGCGCCCGGTGGCGGCAAAGGCGAGCTTGAGCAGCACCGCCCCCGCGCCGGAGGATTGCAGCACCGCGCCGAACACGATGAACACCAGCACCACCCGGCTCACCACCTCCACCGGGCGGCCGAAGGCGCCGTCGGTCGAGTACCACAGGTTCTCGGCCACGCGCGTCCAGCTCTCGCCCGCGCCGAACAGGCTGGCGGGGGCCAGGATGTAGCCCAGCAGCGCCACGTAGACGAGCAGCATGGGCAGGCCGAAGCCGCGCCAGGTGGCGTAGCCGATGATGGCGAAGGCCAGCCAGCCCATCATCAGCCGGGTGTCGGAGATCTCGATGAAGAACTCCTCCTGCTCCAGCATGATGCCGAGCCAGCGCCACAGCAGCCACAGGAACAGGAGGGCGAGGCCCAGGTGCGCGATGTCGCGCAGCAGGTCCCCCGGGCGGTCCGCCGGGGCGCGCGTCTGCCCGAGCAGCAGCACCACCATGCCCAGACCGACGCTGAGGCCGGAGACCCAGGCATTGTCGAAAACCCCGAACGCGGACGTGTAGACCGCCAGTCCCGCAAGGCAGACCGACAGCACATCCGCGCCCAGGACGAAGGCGCGGGCAGGTGTTTTCATGGCCGTTTCCTCCCTAAGGTCGGCGCGGGCGAGGATGCGCTCCCGCCCTTGCCCCGACAATGAGCGATACGCTAACGTGCCGCCTGCCGGCACGCCGCGGCGCCGGGATACGCGGCAGCGGCGGGTGCCGTCGGGCCCGGGCGAGGTTCGCGACACATCCCGCCGGGCGCGGAGGATCGCGCCGGAACTCCGCTTCGAAGCGGCGGGGGCGTGGCTCCCCGGGGACGCGCGGCCGGGCTTCGGGAGGACGGCCACAGGGCAGGTCCGGCGGCTTCGGGCCAGGAATGCGGCCCCGTCCGGGGCACAGGATCGCCAGGTGCGCGGGCGGCGAAGCGGCCGGCGCCTTCGGGGGAAGAGACGGGCATGACCACACTCGAGAACCGCTCGCTGGACCGCGGGATTACCCTGATGGAGATCCTCGCGCGCGGCGGCTCCTGCTCGCTGGCGGAGCTGCACGCCGCCTCGGGCCTGCCGAAGTCCACCATCCGCCGGCTGCTGGGCACGCTGATCGCCCGGCGCATCGTGCGCCGCTCGCTGTCGGACGGGCGCTACCGCATCAACATCACCCTGCCGATGAGCACCGGTGCGCCGATTCCGCCGGGGCTCGCCGGGCTGGTCGACCTCTCGCTGCCGCTGGCGCTCGCCCTCACCCGGCGGGTGCGCTGGCCTTCCGACATCCATGTGGTGGACGGCACGCGGATGCAGATCGTGGAATCCACCCGCCCCGCGAGCCCGTTCCACATCTACCCCGGCCGGGTGAACCGCTGGCTGAACATCTTCGGAACCGCCTCCGGCACCGCCTGCCTCGCGGCGATGAGCCCGGAGGCGGTGATGGAGGTCCACCGCCTCACGGAGGGGGATGAGACCTGGGGGCTCGCGCGCTTCGGCCTCTGCGTCGAGGCCTATCTCGACATCCTCGCGGCCACCCGGGCGCGCGGCTATGCCATCCGCCTCTCGGCCTATCTGGGCGAGACGGTGTTCGACGACGGGCTCGCGGCCATCGCGGTGCCGTTGCTGGAGCGCGGAAGGCCGCTGGGCGCCCTCACGCTGATCTGGCCGCGCCCCCACCTTGACCACGCGCGCTTCGCCTCCGAGCATCTCGACGCCCTGCGCGACACCGCCGCGCAGATCTGCGCCGGGCTTGACCGGGACACCGCACGCACCCCGGCGCCCGCCGAGGCGGCGCCGGGTGCGCGGCGCGGGACCGCGGCTTCCCCGTCACGCGGCTGAGGAGGCCGAAGCCCCCCGCGCGGGGACCTCGCCCGGCCCGTGCTGCGCAGGGCCGCTGCCGCCGGCCGGGACAGGCACCAGCCTCCGGCCCCGGCACGAAACCCACAGCCTCGCCGGACGGCTGCGGACTGCGCCGCGCCCTCACCTGCGCCGCGTCGGCCCGGGGCGGCGCGGGTGCCATCCTCGCCGCCGGTGGCAGCGACCGCCCGTTGCGGCCCCGCGCCGTCAGGCCGGGGGAAGCGTGCGCGCCTTCACCTTCTCGATCTCGCGCAGCATGCAGCGGAAGGCGTCCAGCGCGTCCTGCTCTGCCGGGGTAAGCGGCGTTTTCGGGTCAAAATGCGCGACAAGCACGGCAAGCGCATCGCCGATGCGGCCGAGCTGGCGGCCATAGCTGCCGACGTCCTCCAGCACCGCCTGCTCCACCTTCGGGTTCGCCGAGCGGCCCATGTTGATGGTCACCAGGCTGAAACTGTTGCCGATGGCGCTGATGAAGGCGGACCACTGGCTGAAGATCTGCGAAACATTGCCCGAGAGGGGCATGTGGAATGCGGGCATCATGGCTCTCCGTTCCGGACCCCGCTCCATGCTCCCCCATGCCCGAGCCTGACCGGGAAAGCGCCCCTGCGGAAGACGGCGCGATGCCGCGGAACACAGTTGATGAACAATCGTCACGTCCGCCCGCAAGGGGCTGGAATGGCTACCTTACCGCGAGAACCTCGATCTCCACCAGGAACTCCGGCCGGGTGAAGCCGGTGACGATCATCAGCGTGGACGCCGGGGGCGGCGAGACCTCCGCCAGCCAGGCGTCGCGCGCCGTCATGTAACCGGCCATGTGGGCGCGGTCGGTGACGAATGCATTCAGCCGGATGACCGACGTGCGGTCCGCGCCGGCTTCAGCGAGGATCGCTTCGATATTTCCGAAGCACAGTGCCGCCTGAGCCTCCACGCCCTCGGGCACATGGCCGTCCGGGGCGATTCCGAGCTGCCCGGAGGTGGCGATCAGCCCGCGACCCGGCGGCACCTCGATGCCATGGGAATAGCGCGCGAAGGGCGCACGGATGGTGGCGGGCATAAGGGCTTTCATGAGGGCTGCCTTTCGGTAAAGTGATTCCGCTTGCCCTTCCTTCTCGCAGCCTCGGCGCGCGCCGGGGAAGGCCGGGGCGCGCCTGCCGCGGAATTTCCCGACCATCTGGTCAGGGCTTCAGCAGTTGCGCGCAAAGCCTGACCATTTTGGCGGCAAACCCGGCTTATCCCCGGAAAAATGCCTGTGCGGACTTGTCGACAATTCAACCGGAACGCAGTCTGGCCGGGGTGACAATCAACGGAGGCGAGAATGAGGACAGCACGCATCACGGCAATCATACCGGCCCTGGCCGCCTCGCTGATCGCGGTTGCGGCACAGGCTCAGGATCTGGTGAAAGTGTCCTACGGCACCAACTGGCTGGCGCAGGCGGAACATGGCGGCTTCTACCAGTCCGTCGCCGATGGCACCTACGCGGCCTGCGGCCTGGACGTGACCATCGTGCCCGGCGGCCCGCAGGTCAACAACCGCGCGCTGATGCTCGCCGGCAAGATCGACTTCAACATGGGCGGTGACCTGCTGCAGGCCTTCTCGGCCGTGGAACAGGGCATCCCGGTGGTCAACGTGGCGGCCATCTTCCAGAAACACCCGCAGGTGATCCTCTCCCACCCCGGCGTGGCGGACAGCTGGGAAGACCTCAAGAAGCTCAGGCTGCTGATCGGCGACAACGGCTACCAGAGCTACTACCAGTGGATGATCAAGGCCTACGGCTTCACCGCGGACCAGCGGGTGCCCTACACGTTCAACCCCGCGCCCTTCTTGGCCGACAAGAACACCGGCATGCAAGGCTATCTCTCTTCCGAGCCCTATGTGGTTGAAAAGGAAGGCGGTTTCAAACCGAATGTCTTCCTGATCGCCGATGCGGGCTATTCCAGCTACGCCACCACCATCGAGACCATGCAGGACACGCTGGAGAGCCGCCCCGAAGTGGTGAAGTGCTTCGTCGAAGGCTCCATCAAGGGCTGGTACAACTACATCTACAATGACAGTACGCCTGCCAATGCCCTGATCATGAAGGATAATCCGGAAATGACGCAGGACAAGATCGACTATGCCATCGCCAAGATGAAGGAGCATGGCATTGTCGACAGCGGTGACGCGCTGGAGCAGGGCATCGGCGTGATGACCGAGGAGAAGGTGAAGGACTTCTATGACAAGATGGTGGCCGCAGGTGTCGTCTCGGCGGACCTGGACTGGCAGGCCAGCTTCGTCACCGATTACGTGGGCCACGGCGTGGGCATGGACCTCAAGAAGTAAGCGCGGCAGCCGCGCCCGGGGCAGCCCCCGGGCGCAGGACGACCGGGAGACAGGATGACTTCCCCACTTCACGACACCACCCCGCGCCCCGAGCTGATGAGCGTCAACGGCGTGGGCAAGGTGTTCAACGGCGCCACGGTGGCGCTTCAGGGCATGTCGCTCACGGTCCGGCAGGGGGATTTCATCTCGCTGCTCGGGCCGTCGGGCTGTGGCAAGTCCACCGCGCTGCGGCTGATGTCCGGGCTCTCGCTGCCCACCACGGGCAGCATCCGCTGGGCGGTGCCGCAGGAGCCGGGCAGCCTGGGCGTGGTGTTCCAGGAACCCACGCTGATGCCCTGGGCCACGGTGGAGCAGAATGTCTGGCTGCCGATGCGCCTGCGCGGGGCCTCGCTCTCCTCCGTGCGCGGCGAGATTTCCGAGGCGCTGCGGCTGGTGGGGCTGGACGGGTTCCAGCGCGCCTACCCGCGCGAGCTTTCGGGCGGCATGAAGATGCGCGTGTCCATCGCCCGCGCCCTCGTCACCCGCCCGAAGCTCATCCTGATGGACGAGCCCTTCGCGGCGCTGGACGAGATCACCCGCTTCAAACTCAACAACGACCTGCTCACCCTGCAGGCGGAGCTGGGCTGCACGGTGGTCTTCGTCACCCATTCGGTGTTCGAGAGCGTGTTCCTCTCCGACCGGATCGTGGTGATGGCCGCCCGCCCCGGCCGAGTGCTGCGCGAGCTCGCCGTGGATGCCCCCTACCCGCGCGACGAGAGTTTCCGCACCTCGCCCGAATATGCCGCCCTGTGCCGGGAGGCCTCCGCCGCCCTGCACGACGCGATGGGAGACGCCGCATGACCAGCCTCGCCAATGAGGAGCGCATCCCCGAGATGCTCGACCCGGAGGAGCGCGCCCGCCGCCGGCGCCTCGCCTTCGAGACATGGGGCCGCTGGGTGCTGCCGGTGCTGGTGATCGCGCTCGGCATCCTGGCCTGGCACCTGGTGGTGACGGTGAACAAGATCCCGCATTACATCCTGCCCGGCCCGGTTCTGGTGTTCGAGACCCTGCTGAAGGACTGGGCGCTGCTGCTCAATGCCCTGCTCGTCACCCTGCAGATCACCCTGATGGCGCTGGCCATCGCGGTGATCGGCGGCGTGGGGCTGGCGGTGCTCTTCACCCAGTCGCGGCTGGTGGAGATGTCCTTCTACCCCTATGCGGTCATCCTGCAGGTGACGCCCATCGTCTCCATCGCGCCGCTCATCTTCATCTATGTGGACAACAAGATGGCGGGGCTCCTGCTCTGCGCCTGGCTGGTGGCCTTCTTCCCGGTGCTCTCCAACACCACGCTGGGGCTGAACTCCGCCGACCACAACCTGCGCGACCTGTTCCGCATCTACGGCGCCACGCGCTGGCAGCGGCTGCGCTACCTGCAACTGCCCTCGTCGCTGCCCTATTTCCTCGGGGGGCTGCGCATCGCCGGCGGGCTGGCGCTGATCGGCTCGGTGGTGGCGGAATACGTGGCGGGCACCGGCGGCGTGGGCTCCGGCCTCGCCTTCACCATCCTGGAGGCAAGCTACCGGCTCAACATTCCGCGCATGTTTGCCGCACTCCTTCTGATTGCGGCAACCGGCGTGGTGATCTATGCCGGGTTGAGCTTCCTCAGCTACATGCTGCTGCACAAATGGCATGAAAGCGCCATCCGGCGCGAGGTGTAAAACGTATGGACTTCAGAGACCTTCCCAAGACCGGCTCCTACCGGCTTGAAAACATGCGCGTTCCGGCCTGCCTCACCGGGAGCGGAGAGGGGCTGGTTCCGCTCTCGCTCACCATCGCGGGCGGGCGGATCTCCGACGCGCCGGCCGATGCGGTGCTGGACATGAAGGGGGCAATGGTGTTCCCCGCCTTCACCGACATGCACACCCATCTCGACAAGGGCCACATCTCGCCCCGCGCGCCGAACCCGGACGGCACCTTCCCCGGGGCGCTCGCCACCGTGGGGGCCGACCGGGTGGCGAACTGGAGTGCTTCGGACGTGCGCGCCCGGATGGATTTCGCCCTGCGCTGCGCCTTCGCGCATGGCACCGCGCGCATCCGCACCCATCTCGACAGCCTGCCGCCGCAGGACGAGATCTCCTTCCCCGTGTTCCGCGAGATGCGCGCCGAATGGGCCGGCCGGATCGAGCTGCAGGCAAGCTGCCTCGTGGCCATCGACCGGATGGAGCTGGACGGGCGCTTCCAGCGCACCGCGCAGATCGTGGCCGAGAGCGGCGCGGTGCTGGGCTGCGTCGCCTACCCGATGCCGGGCATCGAGGCGCAGCTCGACGGGTTCCTGAACACTGCCGGGCGTCTCGGCCTCGACGCGGATTTCCATGTCGACGAGACCGGAGACCCCGCCGCCGACGCCCTGCGCTCCATCGCCGAGGCCGTGATGCGCACGGGCTTTGGGGGCCATGTCACCGTGGGCCATTGCTGCTCCCTCGCCGTGCAGGAGGAGGCGGTGGCCCTCTCCACCCTCGACAAGGTGGCGAAGGCGGGGCTGCACGTGGTCTCCCTGCCGATGTGCAACATGTACCTGCAGGACCGGGTGGCCGGCCGCACGCCGCGCTGGCGCGGGGTCACCATGGTGCAGGAGATGAAGGCGCGGGGCATCCCGGTCGCCTTCGCCTCGGACAACACGCGCGACGCGTTCTACGCCTACGGCGATCTCGACATGCTGGAGGTGATGCGCGAGGCCACCCGCATCGCCCATCTCGACCATGGCGCGGACGATTGGGTGCGCGCCTTCACCACCACGCCCGACGCGGCCTGCCGCTTCGCGAGCCCCGGCCTCACCCCCGGCGCGCCGGCCGACATGGTTATCACCCGGGCGCGCAGCTGGTCGGAGCTGTTCTCGCGCCCGCAGGCGGACCGCATCGTGATCCGCTCCGGCCGCCAGATCGACCGGACCCTGCCTGATTATGCCGAGCTCGACGCGCTCATGGAGACCGCATGAAACCGAATGTCGCCGCCGCCCTCGAGGCCCTCTCGCATCTCGACACCACGGTGAACCCCGCCGCGTTGAAGGCCCAGAGCCGGGATTTCTTCTGGTACTCGCCGGTGCTCAAGGCCCGGCTGGACGGCGTGGTGGCCGATTTCGCCGTCTCCCCCGCCACGGAGGAGGAGGTGATCGAGGTGCTGCGCACCTGTTATGCGCATGATTGCCCGGTGACCACCCGCGGGGCGGGCACCGGCAATTACGGCCAGGCCATGCCGCTCGCCGGGGGTTGCGTGCTCAACCTGCGCAAGCTGAACCGGGTGAAGGAGATCCACCCCGGCCGGCTGATCGTGGAGCCGGGCGCCATCCTGAAGGACATCGACGCCGCCACTCGCGCCCACTCGGGCCAGGAACTGCGCATGTTCTCCTCCACCTGGGCGACGGCGAGCATCGGCGGGTTCATCGCCGGCGGCTCGGGCGGCGTGGGCTCGGTGCGCTGGGGCTCGCTGCGCGACCTGGGCAACATCATCCGCCTGCGGGTGGTGACCATGGAGGCCGAGCCGCGCATCCTGGAATTCCGCGGCGAGGAGCTGGCCCGCGTCTCCCACGCCTATGGCACAAACGGCATCATCACCGAGCTGGAGATGCCGCTGGCCCCCGCCTATGACTGGGTGGACCTCATGCTCGCCTTCGAGGACTTCCCCGCCGCCGCGGCCTATGCCGACGCGCTGGCGAACCAGGACGGCATCCTCATCAAGCTCGCCACCGTGATCGAGGCCCCGGCCCCCGCGCTCTACTTCCAGCGTCTCAAGGGGCGGGTGACGGACACCCAGTCCCTCGTGCTGCTGATGGTCGCCCCGCAGGCGATCGACGCCTTCGAGACCTTCACCGCCCGGCGCGGCGCGGCGCAGATCCTCTACCGCTCCGACGATTGCGACTGGGAGCGCGGGCCGGGCCTCGTGTTCGAATACGCCTGGAACCACACCACCCTGCGCGCGCTGAAGGTGGACCCGGCGATCACCTACCTGCAGGTGCGCTATGCCTTCCCGGACCACCTGGAACGCGTCGAGGAAATCCGCCAGGTGTTCGGCGACGAGGTGCTCCAGCACCTGGAGATCATGCGCACCAACGGCAAGGTGCATGCCGCCGGCCTCTCGCTGGTGCGCTTCACCACCGAGGAGCGGCTGGACGAGATCGTGCGCCTGCACGAGGAGATGGGCTGCATGATCTTCAACCCGCACCGCTACACGCTGGAGGAGGGCGGGCGCCAGTCCGTCGACGCCATCCAGCTCGGCTTCAAGCGCGAGGCAGATCCGAAGGGCCTGCTCAACCCCGGCAAGATGATCTCCTGGGAAGACCCGGACTGGAGATATGAGCGCATGTACGCCTACCCGGGGCTGAAGGACCAGGCCGAATGAAACGCGCCCTCGTGCTCTACGCCCACCCCTGCGAGGAGAGCTTCGCCGCCTCCGTGCATCAGACGGTCGTCACCCGCCTGCGCGCGAACGACTGGGCGGTGGATGACTGCAACCTCTACGCGGAAGGCTTCTCGCCGGTGCTCAGCGCCGAGGAACGCCGCGGCTACCACGACATCGGCCCGAACACCCTGCCGGTGCAGGATTACGTGGAGCGCATCCGCCGCGCCCGGGCGCTGGTGATGGTGTTCCCGGTGTGGAACTTCGGCTACCCGGCCATCCTGAAGGGGTTCTTCGACCGGGTGTTCGTGCCCGGCGTGTCCTTCGGCATGGTCGACGGCAAGGTGCAGGGCATGCTGCACAACATCCGCCGGGTGGCGGCCGTCACCACCTACGGCGGCACGCGCACCCGCGCCACCCTGGCCGGAGACCCGCCGCGCCGCATCGTGATGCGTGCCCTGCGCAAGACCGTGCACCCCGGCGCGGGCTTTCGCTACCTCGCGCTCTACGACATGAACCGCGCGACGGAGCGCGACCGCGCCGCGCATCTCAACCGGGTCTACCGCGAGATGGACAATTTCTGATGCGCGCCCTCGTCGTCTACTGCCATCCGAACCCGGAGAGCTATACCGCCGCCGTGCTGGCGGTGATCCGCTCCCGGCTCGCGGCAGCGGGCGCCGAGACGCGCGTGATCGACCTCTACGCCGAGGGGTTCGCCCCGGCGCTGAGCGCGCAGGAACTGGCGAACTACGAGACCACGCCGGAGAACATCGCCCCCGTCGCCCCGCATGTGGAGAGCCTGCGCTGGTGCGACACGCTGATCTTCGTCTACCCCACCTGGTGGTACGGGCTGCCGGCGGTGCTGAAGGGCTGGCTGGACCGGGTGATGCTGCCCGACGTGGCCTTCCTGATGCCCCAGGGCGGCGACATCGGCCCCGGCCTCACCCACATCCGGCGGCTGGGCGTGTTCACCACCTGCGGGGCGAGCTGGCCGCTCACCTTCTTCGTGGGCGCGCCGGGCAAGCGCACCCTGCTGCGGGGCCTGCGCCTGCTGTGCCACAGGCGCGCGCGCACCGCCTTCGCCGCGCATTACCGGATGGACAGTTCCACGCCGCAGAGCCGCGCCCGCCATCTCGCCCGGGTGGAGGCGAGGATGACCCGTTTCCTCAACCGGAAGGTGCCCGCATGATTCCCGTGCTCGACCATGCCGCGGCCCGCGCCGGTGACGGCGCGGCCTTCACCGCCGGCCTCTCCGCCGCCTGTCGCGAGACCGGGTTCTTCCTGCTCACCGGCCATGGGGTGGACCCCGCGCTGACGGCGGCGGTGTTCGGGCAGGCCGCCGCTCTCTTCGCCCTGCCGCAGGCCCGGAAGGAGGCGGTGGGCATCCACCTCTCGCCCCACAACCGCGGCTATGTCGCCCTCGGCGCCGAACGGCTGGACGACACCACCGGCCAGGTGGACCGCAAGGAGGCCTTCAACATCGGGCTGGACCTCCCGCCCGACCACCCGGACGTGGCCGCCGGCAAGCCCTTTCGCGGCGTGAACCTCTGGCCCGACCTTCCCGGCTTCCGGGACACCACGCTGAGCTATTTCAACGCCGCCTGGGCGCTCGGGGTGGACCTGCACCGGGCCATCGCGCGCGACCTCGGCATCCCCGAGGGGCATTTCGCGCCCGAGTTCACCGCGCCCATGGCCACGCTGCGCCTGCTGCGCTACCCGGCAAGTGCCGGCGGCGCGCAGGAGATCGGCGCCGGGGCGCACACGGATTACGGCTCGCTCACCCTGCTGGCCACCGATGGCACCGCCGGCCTGCAGGTGCGCCCGCGCGGGCAGGACTGGGTGGATGTTCCGCATGTGCCCGGCGCCTTCGTGGTCAACATCGGCGACTGCCTGATGCGCTGGACGAACGACATCTACGTCTCCACCCCGCACCGGGTGCTGCCGCCTGCGCGCGAGCGGTATTCGCTGGCCTTCTTCCTCGACCCGAACCCGGAGACGGAGATCGCCGCCCTGCCCGGCACCGGTGCGCCGAAATACCCCGCCATCCGCGCCGCGGACTATCTCGCCGCGCGGCTGGCCGCGACTTACGACAAGAAAGGCTGATGCCGATGCCCCGCCACTACTGGGCCCAGTACCGCACCACCGAATTCGCCGGTTTCGACCCCGCCCGCACCATCGCCGTGCTGCCGACTGCTGCCATCGAGCAGCACGGGCCGCACCTGCCCGTGGGGGTGGACAGCATGATCGGCCAGGGCATGCTCGACACGCTCACCGGGCTGCTGGACGGGGTGGAGGACATCCGCGTGCTTATCCTGCCTGTCCAGTGCGTGGGCAAGTCGAACGAGCACCTGCACGCGCCGGGCACCGTCACCCTCACCGCCGCCACCGCCATCGAGGCCTGGACGCAGATCGGCCTTGCCGTGGCCCGGGCGGGCCTGCGCAAGATGGCCATCGTGAACAGCCACGGCGGCAACGTGGACATGAATTCCATCGTCGCGCGCGAGCTGCGGGTGCGCGCGGACATGCTGGTGGGCAAGGCGCATTGGGGCGCCTTCGGCACGCCGGAAGGGATGTTCTCCGCGCGCGAGAAGACCTACGGCATCCATGGCGGTGACGTGGAGACCTCGCTCATGCTGCATTTCCGCCCCGAGCTGGTGGCGATGGCGCAGGCGCAGATCTTCGCCTCCACCGCGGAAGGCATGGACGGCTTCACCCACCTGCGCCCCACGGGGGCGACCTCCTACGGCTGGATCTCGTCGGACCTGAACCCCGCCGGAACCGTGGGCGAAGCGGCGCTGGCCACGGCGGAGAAGGGCGCCGCCACCGCGCGCCACCAGGCCGAGGGCTTCCTCACCTTCCTGCGGGAGCTCGCGGATTTCGAGCTGCCGGGCCGCGCCGGGGCCTGAGCCCCGCACCCACCTGCCCGAAGGCCGCATTGCGCCGCCCCCCGCGCCGCGCTAAGCGCAGTGACGGCCCGGGCCAGAGCAGCCCGGGAGCGGGTTTCGCCCCGAGCGGTTGCGGCGAGGCCCGGTCCGGATCGCGCTTCACGCCGAGGCGGTTTCGCTCCGGGCGCGGGTGCCGCAGCATGGGAGGACGGACATGGACGCAGACGAGCGCGCCCTGCGCGCGGAAATCATCGCGAACTGCCGCTGGATGAACGACAGCGGCCTGAACGCCGGCACCTCCGGCAATATCTCCGCCCGCTGGGGCGACCGGATGCTGATCACCCCCTCCGCCACCCCCTACGCGGCGATGGCGCCGGAGATGCTCGCCTCCATGCCGCTGGAGGGCGACTACGGCGCCTGGGAGGGGCCGCTGAAACCCTCCACCGAATGGCGCTTCCACCTCGACATCCTGCGCGCGCGGCCCGAGGCGCGCGCCGTCGTGCATACCCACGCGCCCTATTGCTCGGCCCTCGCCATCACCCGGCGCGAGATCCCGGCGGTGCATTACATGATCGCGGCCTTCGGCGGCGCCACGGTGCGCTGCGCGGAGTACGCGCCCTTCGGCACCGCTGCGCTCTCGGCCAATGCGCTCGCCGCGCTGGAGGGGCGCTGCGCCTGCCTGCTGGCCAACCACGGCATGATCGCCTTCGGGCCTTCGCTGGAGAAGGCGATGTGGCTGGCGGTGGAGCTGGAAACCCTCGCGCGGCAGTATCACAACGCCCTGCTCATCGGCGGCGCCGTGGTGCTCTCGGACGCGCAGATCGAGGAAACCCTCGCCGCCTTCAAGGGCTACGGGCTGCAGGACCCGCCGGAACCGGCGGCGTGACCTTCCGCTGCGCCCGAGCCGCAAGACCTGTCAGCGTGCTTCGTATCTCGCGTGAAGAAAGCGTCGTAAGGCTCTCACCATAAAGACATCTCTCGACCTGATCAGCCCCCGTGCCCGCCCCGCGCGAAGAGATCGCGCGCGAAGGCGTGGAAGGCCGCGTCGGTGCCATAGGCCACGTTCACCCGGATATGCGCCGGGCCCGCCGCGCCGCCGGGCGAGAAGACCGAGCCGGGGGCGATGAAGATGCCGGCCTCCGCCCCCTCATGGGCGATGTCGGCCTCGCTCACCCCCTCGGGCAGGCTGGGGTAGAGGTAATAGCCCGGCCCGGTGCCGAAGGGCAGGCCGAAGCCGGTGGCGCGCAGGGCGGCGGCGGTTTGGGCCACGCTCGCGCTCACCCGCTGGCCGAGGCGGCGCAGGTGGCTCGCGTATTGCCCGGCGTCGATGAGCTCGAAGATGAAGCGCTCGATGTAGGAGGAGGTGGCGACGGTGCCGAGCATCTTCAGCGCCACCAGCTGGCGCACCACCTCGGGCGGCGCGCTCACGAAGCCCGAGCGCAGGCTGGCCGAGAGGGTCTTGGAGAAGGTGCCGACATGGATGACCTCGCAGCGTGACGGCAGGCTGGCGAGCCGCACCGTGCCGGGGGGGACCAGGTCGGCGAAGGTGTCGTCCTCCACCACGAAGAGCCCGCCCTGCCCGGCGAGCTGCAGCACCGCGGCGCATTTCTCCGGCGAGGTGGTGGTGCCGGTCGGGTTGTGCGCCACGGTCTGGGTGAAGAGGCCGCGCGGGCGGTGGCGGGCGATCTTGCGGGCGAGATCCTCGATATCCGGCCCGTCGGGCAGGCGGCGCACACCGATCAGCCGCACCCCGGCCAGGCGCAGCTTGGCGAAGAGCGGGTAGTAGCCCGGCTCGTCCACCAGCACGCAGTCGCCCCGGCTGAGGTATTGCCGGGTGATGAGGTCGAAGGCGTGGTTGGCGCCGAAGGTGGTGAACACGGTGTCGGGGCCCGCGGCGATGCCACGCTCCTCCAGCCGCCGGGCGATGAGCCGGCGCAGGGGCATGTAGCCCGCGGCCTCGCCGTAGCCGTAGTCGGTGCCGCTGCGCACCGAGATGCCGAAGCGGAAATAGCGCTGCAGCTCGGAGGCCTCCAGCCAGCCGGCGGGGGGGCGGCCGTCGCCGATGCGGGCATCGAAATTGCGGTCGAGCTGCTCGCGCAGGAGCGAGATCGCGTCGGTCGCCTCGCGGAAGGACTGGCTGGTGCGCTCGCCCATCCGCGGCAGCGCATGCGCCACGTAGAAGCCCGAGCCGCGCCGCGCCACCACCAGGCTGTCGGCCACCAGCCGCTCGTAGGCCTGCACCACGGAATTGCGCGAGATCCGCATCTCGTCGGCCATGCCGCGGATGGGCGGCAGGCGCTCTCCCGGCTCCAGCCGGCCGGCCTCGATCTGGCCGCGCACGCGCTCGTACACCTCGTCCACCCGGCGCACCGGAACGCGGCGAACCCCTCTCACCTGTCGCAAACCGTCTCCCCCGCTGCCTTCAACACATTGAAAAGGCGTACGTAAATTGTTTGTCATAATTGTACCTTGTGTCTGATTGTGCGCCGTATAGCGTTCGCAGGCAAGAGATCAACAAGACTGCCCGGAGGAAAGATATGGGTTCGCAGACCCCGGCCAGCGCTGTCAGCGCGGCCTACAGTTCCCGCATCGCCAATGCCCGCAACATGAGCCCGGCAGAGCGCCTCGGCGCGGTGGCCGATGCCGTGGGCCTCACGGCGGAGGAGCGCGCCCTGCTGGCAGACCCGGCCGCGCTGCCCCTCGCCGCCGCCGACGGGATGATCGAGAACGTGATCGGCACCTTCGGCATGCCGCTGGGCATCGCCACGAATTTCGTGGTGAACGGCCGCGAGGTGCTGGTGCCGATGGCGGTGGAGGAGCCCTCGGTGGTGGCTGCCGCCTCCTACATGGCACGGATCGCGCGCGATCATGGCGGCTTCCTCACCTCCAGCTCCGCCCCGATCATGCGCGCCCAGGTGCAGGTGATCGGGCTGAGCGATCCGCATGGCGCGCGGCTTGCCCTGCTCTCGGCGCGCGACGAGATCGTGGCGACGGCGAACGCGCGTGACGCGCTGCTGGTCAAGCTCGGCGGCGGCTGCCGCGACATCGAGGTGCATGTCTTCGAGCAGAGCCCCGCCGGCCCGATGGCGGTGATGCACCTGCTGGTGGACGTGCGCGACGCGATGGGTGCGAACACGGTGAACACCATGGCCGAGGCCGTGGCCCCGATCGCCGAGCGGGTGACGGGCGGCGAGGTGCGGCTGCGCATCCTCTCCAACCTCGCGGACCTGCGGCTGAGCCGGGCGATGGTGCGCATTCCCGAGGCCGCCCTCGCCACGAAGGAGTTCGACGGTGCGCGCATGGTGAGCGGCATCCTGGAGGGCTATGCCCTCGCCGCCACCGACCCCTACCGCGCCGCCACCCACAACAAGGGCATCATGAACGGCATGGACCCCGTGGTGGTGGCCACCGGAAACGACTGGCGCGCCATCGAGGCCGGGGCCCATGCCTGGGCGGCGCGCAAGGGCTCCTACGGCTCGATGAGCGTGTGGGAGCGCGACGCGGCCGGAAACCTGGTGGGCTCGATGGAAGTGCCGATGGCCGTGGGCCTGGTGGGCGGGGCGACCAAGACCCACCCGCTCGCCCGGCTGGCGCTCAAGATCATGGGGGTCTCCTCCGCGCAGGAACTGGCGGAGGTGATCGTGGCCGTGGGCCTCGCGCAGAACATGGCGGCGCTGCGCGCACTTGCCACCGAGGGCATCCAGCGCGGGCACATGGCGCTGCACGGGCGCAACATCGCCATCCTCGCCGGGGCCACCGGCCCGGAGGTGGAGACCATCGCGAAGCGCATGGCCGCCGAGCGTGACGTGCGCGTGGACCGCGCGCAGGAATTGCTGGCCGAGATGCGCGGGGCGTGACACGCCCCGCCGAATGAACAACAAACCACAAGGGGAGGAAAAACCATGATGAATCGACTCACCCGCCGCAAGGCGCTCACCCGTCTTACCGGCGCCGCGCTGGCTGCACCGGCCATCGTTGCCGCCGGCAGCCTGGCCACCCGCGCGCAGGACAAGGTGCGCTGGCGCATGCAGGCGCTCTGGGGCGGGGGCACGAACCCGCAGGTCTACGAGGAGAAGTTCGCCGCGCGCGTGTCCGAGCTCACCGGCGGCGCCTTCGAGATCCAGACCTTCGCCGGCGGCCAGATCGTGCCCGCCGCCCAAGCCTTCGACGCGGTGCGCGGCGGCGCCTTCGAGATGATGAAGACCTTCGACGGCTACACCGCCGGCAAGATCCCCGCGCATGGCTTCACCTCCACCGTGCCCTTCGGCTTTCCGGAGCCGGACCAGTATGAGGCCTGGTTCTATGAGCGCGGCGGGCTGGAGATGGCGCGCGAGAGCTATGCGCCGGCCGGGCTGAGCTACATCGCGCCGACCATCTACGGCGAGGAGCCGATCCACTCCAAGATCCCGCTCAACACCATCGCGGAGATGAGCGGCAAGAAGGGGCGCTTCGTGGGCCTCGCCTCCAGCGTGATGGCGGAGTTCGGCGTTGCCGTCTCGCCGCTGCCCACCTCGGAGGTCTACTCCGCGCTCGACAAGGGCCTGATCGACTTCGCGGACCGGGGAGACCTGCAGGCGAACTACGAGGAGGGCCTGCAGGAGGTGGCGAAATACATCATTCTGCCCGGCTTCCACCAGCCCACCACGGCCACGGCCTATGTCGCGAACACAAGGGCTTACGAGGCGTTGTCACAGCAGAACAAGGCTGTTCTGGCGGTGGCCGCGCGCGAGATTTCAGGCGCCCTGCGCCAGGACATCATCGTGAAGAACGTGGAGTACCTGCAGAAATACCGTGACGCGGGCGTGGAGGTGATCCGCCTCGATGCGGCGGACGTGCAGGAGAACCGAGGCCGCGCCGTGGAGGCCTGGCGCAAGGCCACCAACGGCGATGCGCTGGCCACGAAGATCCTCGAGTCCCAGATGAGCTTCATGCAGGATCTCGGCCTGCTGGACGCCTGATCTCCTGACACCGTGCCCCCCGGCCCGGGCCCGCGCGGCCCGGCCGGGGGGCTGACCGTTTCCGCCGCGCCCCGGGGCCATCCCCGCCGCGGCGCCTGCCCGCGAGGCCCCTGCCGATGCTTGCCGCCGCCGCTGCCGTCACCGCGCTGAACCGGACGCTGTTCCGGGTCGTGAAATGGCTGGTCTTCGTGATCGTGGTCCTGATGCTGTGGGAGGTGGTGTCGCGCTACGCGTTCAACGCTCCCACCGGCTGGGGGCCGGAGCTGGCCACCCTGCTCTTCGGGCCCTATTTCCTGCTCGGCGGCCCCTGGCTGCTGCATGTGGGCGGGCACGTGGCGGTGGACATCCTCTCCGCGAAGGCCGGCCCGCGCACCGGCACGGTGCTCGCGGCCATCGCGGCGGTGATGGCGCTGGTGTTTGGCGCCATCCTCACCTGGTTCGCTCTGCCGCTGGCCTGGCAGTCCTGGAGCTATGGCGAGACCAGCTTCTCCGCCTGGAACCCGGTGATCTGGCCGGCCAAGGCGATGCTGCCGCTCGCCACCATCCTCCTGTCGCTGCAGGCGGCGGCGGACCTCGTGTTCCTCGCCCATGGCGATGCGCGCGGCCGGGAGGCGCAGGCATGACTGGCTCGTCCTTCGTGCTCATCCCGATGTTCCTCGCGCTGGTGGGGCTGATGCTCACCGGCGCGCCGCTGGCCTTCGTTCTGGGCTCGGTCGCCTTCACCTTCACCATCGCGGTCTGGGGCTCCGGGGCGCTGATCGTCTCGGTCCTCAACACCTTCGAGACCATGACCTCGGAGTCGCTGATGGCGATTCCGCTCTACATCCTCATGGCCTCGATCCTGCAGAAATCCGGCATCATCGAGGATCTCTACGCCGCGATGGAGAAATGGTTCGGCCGGCTGCCCGGGGGGCTCGCCATCGGCACCATCGCCATCTGCACGGTGATGGCGGCGATGACCGGCGTGGTGGGGGCCGCGGTGGCGGCAATGGGCATCCTCGCCCTGCCCTCGATGATGACGCGCGGCTATGACCGGCCGATGGCGCTGGGGGCGATCTGCGCCGGCGGCACGCTGGGCATCCTGATCCCGCCCTCGGTGGTGACCATCGTCTATGCCATCACCGCGCAGATCTCGATCGGGCAGATGTTCATCGCCGGCATCGTGCCGGGCCTCGCACTCGCACTTGCCTATTGCGCCTACATCCTCATCCGCACCACGCTCAACCCCGCCCTCGCCCCGCGCCCGGGGCCGGAGGAGCCGCGCGTGCCCGCGGCCGAGAAGCTCGCCGCCCTGCGCACGCTCATCCTGCCCGGGCTGATCATCCTGGGCGTGCTCGGCACCATCTATGCCGGCATCGCCACCCCCACCGAGGCGGCGGCCGTGGGCGTGCTCGGCGCCGTGATCTCGGCGCTGGTCACCGGGCGGCTCACGGTGGCGCAGCTCTCCGCCTCGGCCACGGACACGCTGAAGGTGACGGCGATGATCCTGTGGATCACCATCGGCGCGCGCACCTTCATCTCGGTCTTCACCGCCACCGGCGGGGCCGACGGGCTGCTGGATTTCATCCGCGGCATGGAGGCTTCGCGCTGGCTGGTGCTGGCGGCGATCCTGGGCGTGCTGATCTTCCTCGGGCTGTTTCTCGACGAGATCGGCATCATCCTGCTCTGCGTGCCGGTGTTCCTGCCCATCGTGCGCGAGCTCGGCTTCGACCCGCTGTGGTTCGGCATCCTGTTCATGATCACGGCGCAGATGGCCTACATCACCCCGCCCTTCGGCTACACGCTGTTCTACCTCAAGGGCGTGCTGCCGCCCGGCGTGGGCATGGGCGAGGTGTATCGCGGCGTGGTGCCCTTCTTCCTCATCCAGGTGGGCATGCTGCTCCTGTTCATCCTGTGGCCGGGGCTGGTCACCTGGCTGCCCGAGCAGATGATGGCGCGGTAGCTTGACGCGGCGGCCCCCGCGCCGTCACACTTCGCCCCGAAGCGGGGAGGACGCGATGGCGCGGGCGCAGCCGACGGAATTCGTGATGCACATGCTCGAGGCGCTGGAGCCGCTGGGGCCGATCACGGTCACCCGGCTGTTCGGCGGCTGGTCGATGCGCCTCGACGGGGTGCAGTTCGGCGTCGTCCTGGGGGACACCTTCTACCTGTGCACCGACGAGGCGATGCGCGCCGATCTCGCCGCGGAGGGCAGCGTGCCCTTCAGCTACACCCGGCGGAAATCCGGGCGCGAGGTGGTCATCCACCGCTTCTACAGCCTGCCCGAGGCCTGTCTGGATGACCCCGACCTGGCGCTGGACTGGGCACAGCGCGCAGTGGATGCGAACCGTCACCGCGTGTGAGGCGCGCCGCATGACCCTTTGACATTGCTATCATTTCGGGGGAGTTCTCCGCCTGCCGCCTGCCGCCTGCCGCCTGCCGCCTGCCGCCTGCCGCCTGCCGCCTGCCGCCTGCCGCCTGCCGCCTGCCGCCTGCCGCCTGCCGCCTGCCGCCTGCCGCCTGCCGCCTGCCGCCTGCCGCCTGCCGCCTGCCGCCTGCCGCCTGCCGCCTGCCGCCTGCCGCCTGCCGCCTGCCGCCTGCCGCCTGCCGCCTGCCGCCTGCCGCCTGCCGCCTGCCGCCTGCCGCGCGTCAGCGCGGCCCGGCCCAAACCGCAGGAGACGCGCCTGCAGGGCGGGTCGACGCAGGACGGGAGCCCCCGGCCCGTCACCGGGCGGAGGGGATGGCCGGGGCTCTTCCGCGATGCGGCCACTTGCCGGTGTCCGCTTCTTTCCTCCCGGCCGGGTGCTGCGCATCCGGTGTCGGGCGCGGCAACCGGGCGTTTCCGGCTGTAGTGATGGCGTGACGCGCCCCTCGCCGCCTGTGACCTCTGCTCGGGCGGCTGCGACCTCCGGCTTGTCGCCTTCGGCTGCCACCCATGGCTGCCTTCGTGCTGTCGCCAGCGGTGTCTGCGTTGCGGCGCGCGGGGTCAGCTCCGCGCGAAGGCGGGCATGTGGTGCAGGATGTCCTCCACGGCGGCGCGGGTGCGGTCGAGGTGGGTGCGCAGCATCTCCACCGCGCCCGGGTCGCGGCCCAGCACGGCGATGACGAGGGCCCGGTGCTCGGCGGCGGAGCCTGCGAGGATGGCCTGCACGTCGCCGCCCACCAGGCGCAGGGCGCGGTAGCGTTCGGTGCGGTCCACCAGGCTGTCGATGGTCTGCAGCAGCAGCGGCGCCGGGGCGTTGCCGATCAGCGCGGTGTGGAACTCCCGGTGCCGGCGCTCCCATGCGATCACGGCGTCGCCGCGGCCGGCCGGCGTCTCCCCCGGGGGCGGGATGGCGGCGGCGGCGAGCCCGGCTTCCGCCGCGCGCACCCGTGCCTCCCATTCCGGCGTGCCGGCGGCCATCGACAGGCGCAGGGCCTCGCATTCCAGCAGCAGCCGCATGCGGTAGAGGTCGGTCAGCTCGGCCACCGAGGGTTCGGGCACGCGCACGCCGCGGTGCCCCTCGGCCACGATCATCCCCTCGCCCACCAGCCGGGCCAGCGCCTCGCGCAGCGGGCTGATGCCGCAGTCGTGCCGCGCCAGCAGCTCGCGGGTCAGCAGCGCCTGCCCGGCACGGTAGCGCCCGCCCAGAAGGTCGCGCTTCAGCGCGAGGTAGATCTGTTCGGCCCGCGTGCCGGCGGGCGGCTTCGTCACGTGTCCGGTCATGGGGGCATTAGGGCCGATCGCGCGGCGGTGTCAACGTTCCGAAAAGTTTTCCAAACGATTTTCCAAAATTCTTGACAGGGGCCCCCGCCCTCGCCACGCTGCCCCGGAACGAGACAGGAAGGAGAGAGCGATGTGGGCGCTTGCCACGATCGAGCGTGAGGAGGTGCCGCAGCCCTGCGTGGTGCGCGGCGAAACGGCCTGGCGGCTGGCGGATCTCGCCTCGGGCGCGGGGCTGGCCCTGCCGGCCACGCTGTCGGAGATCTTCGCGCAGTGGGAGGCGCTTGGCCCGGCGGTGACCGCCCTGGCCGAGGGGGCGGAGAGCGCCGGCCTGCCCGGATTTCCCACCGCGGGTGCGCGCTTCGCCGCGCCGCTGGCCGCGCCGGGCAAGATCCTCTGCGCCGGGGCGAACTATTATGACCACATGGCCGAGATGGGCTTTCCGGGCGTGACCAAGGAGAGCCAGCGACTGTTCTTCTTCTTCAAGCCGCCCCGGCAGGCGGTTCGGGGCCCCGGCGCCGTCATCCCCATGCCGCGCGGCACGCAGAAATACGACTGGGAGATCGAGCTCGCCGCCGTCATCGGGCGCAGCGCGCGGTACGTGAGCGTGGAGGACGCGCTCTCCCATGTGGCGGGCTACACCATCGCGCTGGACCTCTCGGCGCGGGATTTCAACATGGCGCCCGAGCAGTTCTACAAGCTCGACTGGGTGGCCGGGAAGGCGACCGACGGCTCCTGCCCGATGGGCCCCGTCGTCGTGCCCGCCGCCGCCATTCCGGACCCGCAGGCCGTGCCCCTGAAGCTCTCGCTCAACGGCGAGACCCGGCAGGACAGCACCTCCGCGCAGATGATCTTCTCGGTGGCCGAGCAGATCGCCCGCGCCTCGGAGATCATGACGCTGGAGCCGGGCGATGTGATCCTCACCGGCACCCCCGCCGGCGTGGGCGTGCCCAGCGGCACCTTCCTCAAGCCCGGCGACACCATCCGCGCCGAGATCCCCGGCATCGGCGCGCTGGAGGTGTCCATCGCCGCGCCGGTCTGACCCAGCCCTCCGGGCGGGAGCGGCACAACCGGGCGGCGGACAGCCCGGGGCCTCCCCGCCCGGCCATCCCGACAGAGAGGACCCGACAGATGACCCGTTTCCCGCACCGCTTCGCCCCGTCGCGCCGCGCCTCGCCCGGCCTGCCTTCGAAAATCTGCGGCCCGCAGGTGGCCTCCGACGGGGGCTGCAAGGAGGCGGACCGCGCGCCCGGTGCCCGGTTTGCCCTGCCGCGCCTTGCCCCGCCGCGCTTCAACCTGCCGCGCCTCGCCGCCGCGGTGCTTGGCGCCGCCCTGCTCGCCACCGGCCCCCTCCATGCGGAGGACAAGGTGATCCGCTTCTCCACCGCCGGCCCGGCGCCGGATTTCCTCGCCCGCTCCATGGAAACTTTCGCCGCCGACGTGGCCGCGGCCAAGGTGGGCGTGAGCGTGGAGGTCTATCCCGGCTCCTCGCTGGTGCGCCAGGGCGCCGAGGTGCCGGCCCTGCAGCGCGGCACGCTGCAGATGAGCACGATGAACACATTCGAGGTGTCCGCGCAGATCCCCCGGTTCGGTTTTCTCAACCGCGCCTTCCTGTTTCGTGACTACGACCACATGATGAAGGTCATGGCCGGCCCGGTGGGCGCCGCGCTGGAGGCCGCGGTCTCCAAGGAGATGGATATCGAGATCCTCTCCGTCGCCTATCTCGGCACCCGGCAGGTGAACCTGCGCACCGCGCGCGATGTCGCCGGGCCGGATGACCTGAAGGGGGTGCGCATGCGCATGCCCGCCTCGCCGGAGTGGCTGCTGCTGGGCGAGAGCCTCGGCGTCTCGCCCACGCCGATGGGCATGTCGGAGGTCTATGTCTCGCTGCAGACCGGGGCGATCGACGGGCAGGAGAACCCGCTCACCATCCTGCGCGCCGCGAAGTTCAACGAGGTGACCGAGCAGGTCGTGCTCACCGCCCACCTGGTCCAGCCGGTATTCTTCGCCATCGCGAAGCCGTTCTGGGACGCGCTCTCCCCCGAGCAGCAGGAGGTGGTGCGCGCGGCAGCCCTCGCCGCCGCCGCGCAGAACAACGCCTCGCGCTATGCCGACGAGCAGCAGGTGGCCGCGGCGCTGAAGGAAGGTGGCCTCAGGGTGGACGCGATCGACCTCGCGCCCTTCCGCGCCCGGGCCGATGCGGTCTACGCCGCCTCCGACCTCGCCCAGGCGTGGGACGCCGACCTGCTCAAGCAGGCCATGGCCGAGTGAGCACCCCGTCCCGGCCGGTGGGCGCCCCGGGCGCCTGCCGGCCGGGGCCGCGTGGAGACCCCGACATGACCCGACTTCACCTCACCCGCCCGCTGGACCGCGCCGCCAGAGCCTTGCGCCTCGGCGCGACCGTGCTTGCATCCGCCGGGTTCGTGGTGGTGGTGCTGGCCTTCGCCTGGACCATCTTCAGCCGCTACGTGCTCGGCACCGCCTCGGACGGCGCGGAGGAGATCGCCACCGCCGCCTACCTGTGGGTGGTGATGCTGGGAGCGGCGCTGGCGGTGCGCCAGTCCGAACACGTGGCGTTCGACCTGCTGGTCTCGGTGCTGCCGCCGCGCGCGGGCCGCTGGCTGGCGGCGGCGGGCGGGCTGGCGGCGGGGCTCGCGCTGCTCGCCGCCCTGCCGGTGACGGTGGATTACATCGCCTTCCTGTGGCGTGAGAAGACCCCGGCGCTGCGCATCCCGCTGGACCGGCTCTACTTCTGCTTCCCCGTCTTCCAGGGGGTGACCGGCCTCGCGCTCACGGTGAACGCGCTGCGCGGCGCGCTGGGGCGGGAGGACGGGGCATGAGCGCCGGGCTCACCACGCTCATCGCGAGCTTCGTCGTGCTGGCGCTGGCCCGCGTGCCCATCGCGCTTGCCATGCTGGTCTCCGGCTTTGCCTATCTGTTCGTCACCGGGCAGGACCTCGGCATCGTGGCCGACCAGGTGATGAACTCGCTCTACGGCTCCTACGTTCTGCTGGCGGTGCCGATGTTCATCCTGGCCGCCAACATCATGACCATCGGCTCAATCTCCGAGCGGCTGTGGCGGGCGGCGGATGCGCTGGTGGGCGGGCTGCCCGGAGGGCTGGGGCATGTGACGGTGCTGGTCTCGCTGGTGTTCTCCTCCATGAGCGGTTCGGCGCTGGCCGATGCGGCGGGGCCGAACCTGATCGCCCTGCGGATGATGCGCGACGTGGGCGGCTTCCGCCCCGGCTTCGCCGCCGCCCTCACCGCCGCGGCCGCCACCATCGCGCCGATCATCCCGCCCTCCATCCCGCTGGTGCTCTATGCGCTGAACTCCGGCGCCTCCGTGGGGGCGCTGTTTCTCGGCGGGATCATCCCGGGGCTGGTGGTGGGCGTGCTGCTGATGGCCGGGCTCGCGCTGATGGCGCGGCGCCAGGGGCTGGCCCCCCGGCCCGCGGGCCCGCGCGGCACGCGCCGCACCGCCCTCGCCTCCGCCGCGGTGCCGATGACCATCCCCGTGGTGCTGCTGGGCGGCATCTGGACCGGGGTGTTCACCCCCACCGAGGCCGCGGCGGTGGCAGCGCTCTACGCGCTCTTCATCGGCACGGCGGTCTACCGGGCGATCGGGCTCGCCGCCCTCGGCCATGCGATCGCGGAGTCCATGCGTGTCTCCTCCACCATCATGCTGCTCATCGCCGGGGCCTTCATGATGAACTATGCCATCACCGTGGAACAGCTCGACCGGGCGCTGGCGGCCTGGATCTCCGGGGCGGGCCTGTCGCAGACGGGGTTTCTCATCGCCATCAACATCGCCTTCCTGGCTCTGGGCTGCATGATCGACACCGGCACGCTGATCCTCGTCTTCGTGCCCATGCTGCTGCCCACGGTGCATGCGCTGGGGATAGACCCGGTGCATTTCGGCGTGCTGATCACGGTGAACATCATGATCGGCCTCGTCACCCCGCCCTTCGGCATGCTCCTCTTCACGCTGGCGAAGCTGGGCGAGGTGCCGCTCTCGGAGGTGATCGGCGAGATCTGGCCCTTCATCGGCATCCTCGTGACGGCGCTGGCGCTGATCACCTTCGTGCCGGCAAGCGTGCTCTGGCTGCCGGGGGTGCTCGGCTTCTGAGCGGGGTTGCATCGCGGCGCTGCGCGGTCCACCTTCGCGCGCAGCGTTTCACACACCGTTTTCCGGATTCCGTACATGACTGATCTCGCTGCCGAAGCCGGCTGGCCGCGCGCCACGCTCGATGTGGACTACAATGCCCGCGCCTCCGTGGAACTGGCGCAGTTCGAGGCGGCCCTCGCGGCCTACCGCGCCGGCTCCGAGCGCGCGCGCGCCCTGCCCGGCACCCGGCTGAACCTCGTCTATGACACGCGGAGCGGCCAGGCGCTGGACCTCTACGGCGCCACCTCCGGGGGCGCCCCGCGCCCGCTCTTCGTGTTCATCCACGGCGGCTACTGGCGTGCGCTCTCGAAGGAGGATTCGGCCTTCATGGCGCCGATGCTGGCCCGCCACGGCATCGCGACGGCGGCGGTGGACTATCGCCTCGCGCCGGAGGCCAGCCTCACGGAGATCGTGCGCGAGGTGCGCGCCGCCATTGCCTGGCTCTGGCACGAGGCCGAGGCCCTGGGCATCGACCGCAACCGCATCTACGTGGGCGGCAGCTCGGCCGGCGGCCACCTCACCGGCTGCGTGATGGCCTCCGGCTGGCAGGAGGCGTTCGGCCTGCCGGACGCGCCGCTGGCCGGCGCCCTGCCGGTGAGCGGGCTGTTCCACCTCGGGCCCATCGCGGCGAGCTTCGTGCAGGAGTGGATCGCGCTCGACGCCGCCGGCGTCTCCGCCCTCTCGCCGCTGGAGACCATCTCCCCCGCCTCCGGCTGCCCGGCGGTGGTGGCCTGGGCGGCGGGCGAGCCGGCGGGCTTCTCCCGCCAGTCGCGCGCCTATGCGGCGGGCTGGCAGGCGGCGGGCCACCCGACCACGCTGCTGGAAGTGCCGGGCCGCCACCATTTCGACGTGATCCTGGAGCTTGCGGAGGAGGAGAGCCCGCTGGGCCGCGCCCTGCTCGGGCTCGTCGGCGCTCAGCCCTCCTGAGGGCGCCGCCCTGCCGGAAGCGCGGCGCCGCGGCCGGGAAACTGCCGCTGCACGTTGCGCCGCAGCACCCCGGCGAAGGCCGCCACCGCGGGGGACAGGCTGCGCCCCGTGGCGTGGATCAGCGTCACGTCCCGGTCGATGGCGGGCCCGGTCATCGGCCGGCTCACCACCAGCCCGTCGCGCACCGCCGCCAGCGCGTAGGTGGGCAGGACCGCCACGCCCAGCCGCGCCTCCACCAGCGAGAGCGCGGTGGTGATCTGCGACACCTCGAAGGCCGGGCGCAGCGCCACGCCGGCGCTCTCGAAGCCGATCTCCACCAGCAGGCGGATGCCGCTCTCGCGGGTGAGGGTGATCACCGGCAGCCCGTCGAGCGCGGTCCAGGGCACCGGCCCCGTGCCCTGCGCCAACGGCGTGCCGGCGGCGGCGAAGATCATCAGGCTGTCGCGCATCAGCGCGATGCGCTCCACCCCCGGCCCGGCGGGCGGGAAGGTGCCCACCCCGCAATCGGCCAGGCCGGAGCGCACCTGCTCCATGATCTGCTCCGTCCCCAGGTCCGCCAGGTCCACCGACACGCCGGGGTGCAGCTCCCGGAACTCCGCCATCGCGCGCGGCAGCACGGCGGAGGCGAGCAGCGGGGGGGCCGCGATGCGCACCCGGCCCCGCCGGCGCAGCGCGAGGTCGCGGATGTCGCGCACGGCATGGTCGAGATCCGCGATCACCTTGCCGGCGGCGCCGCGGAACTCGGCGCCTGCCTCCGTCAGCTCCACCCGCCGGGTGGTGCGGTCGAACAGCCGCATGTCGAGCGCGCTCTCCAGCTCCTTCACCGCCTGGGAGAGCGCGGGCTGGGCGATGTTCATCTGCCGCGCGGCGGCCGAGAAGCTGCCCGCCTCGGCCACGGCGAGGAAGCAGTGCAACTGCCTCAGGGTGAAGGTCATCGGCATGTCCCGTCTATTGATTCTGCCTATCAATTAATAGGAATAACCGTGATTGTCATATAGATGAGCGGCTGCTCTCATCGGGGGTGACGAAACGGGGCGCGAGGCCCCGTCCCGAGGGAGCCCGGTTTGAAGCCAAGCGATGCATTTGCCCGCCCCGGCGGGAGCTGGATCGGCCAGCGCCTGCTGCGGCGGGAGGACCCCCGCCTGCTCACCGGGCAGGGTCGCTATGTCGACGATCTCGCCCCCGAGGGCTGCCTGCATCTGGTCTTCGTGCGCGCCGAGGAGGCGCATGCCCGCCTGCTGGAGGTGGAGACGCAGGCTGCCCGCGCGGCCCCCGGCGTGGTGGCGGTGTTCACCGCCGGCGACCTCCACCTGCAGGGCCATGCGGCGGTGAACCTGCTGGTGGAGGACGTGACCCCGGTGCCGCTGGAGGTGCTGGCGCAAGGCACGGTGCGCGCGCTCGGCCAGCCCGTCGCCGCCGTGGTGGCCATGAGCCGGGACGCGGCGCGGGACGCGGCGGAGCTGGTGTCGATGACGCTCGCCCCCCTGCCGATCCCGCAGGGCGAGGACCGCCCGGTGGTGATGCGCGCCGCCTGGACGGGCGGAGACGTGGACGCCGCCTTCGCCGCCGCGGCGGCGACCGTCTCCGTCACCTGCCGGCACGCCCTCGTCGCCCCCTTCCCGATGGAGCCGCGCGCGGCGCTGGCCGATGGCCGCGGCGACACGCTCACCGCCTGGTTCTCCACCCAGACCCCGCACCGCGCCCGCGAGGACCTCGCCCGCATCCTCGGCCGGTCGCTCGGGACCATCCGTGTCATCGCCCCGGACGTGGGCGGCGCCTTCGGCGGCAAGGCCTCGATCTACCCCGAGGACGTGATGGTGGCCTGGGCCGCCGCCCGCCTGCGCGCCCCGGTGAAATGGTGCGCGACGCGCTCGGAAGACCTGCTCTCGGCCACGCAGGGGCGCGGGGCGGTGAACCGGGCGGAGCTGGCGCTCTCCGCCGATGGCATTCTCACCGGGCTGCGCGCCCGGCTGGACTACCCGCAGGGCGCCTGGATGCCCTATTCCGCCGTGGTGCCGGCGCGCAATGCCGGGCGCATCCTGCCCGGGCCCTACCTGCTGGAGACGGTGGACATCGCCGCCCGCGGCCTGCAGGACCACCGCGCCGCCGTGGGCATCTACCGCGGCGCCGGGCGGCCGGAGGCGGCGATGCTCATGGAGCGGCTGATGGACGAGGCGGCCCGCGCCCTCGCCCTCGACCCGCTGGAGCTGCGCCGGCGCAACATCATTCCGCCCGCGCGTTTCCCCCACCGCAGCGCCACCGGCGAGACGCTCGATTCCGCCGATCTCGCCGGCCTGCTCGACACGCTGGAGCGCGAGACCGGTTATCCGGCGCTGAAGGCGCAGGTTTCCGCGCGCCGGGCGGCGGGCGAGGCCGTGGGCCTCGGCCTGTCGCTCTACGTCGAGCCCTGTGGCCAGGGCTGGGAGAGCGCCACGCTGGGCCTGATGCCTGATGGCAGCTTCACCGCCACCACCGGCTCCTCCGCCCAGGGCCAGGGGCGGGAGACGGCGATCTCGCAGATCGTGGCCGAGACCCTCGGGGTGGACGCGGGCGCCGTCACCGTGCTGCACGGCGACACGGAGACCACCCCCAACGGCACCGGCGCGCTCGCCAGCCGCTCCACGGCCATCGGCGGCTCGGCCATGCTGCGCGCGGCCCGGGCGCTCGGTGCACAGGTGCGCGCCGCCGCGGCCCGGGCGCTCGGCGTGCCGGAGGCCGCGGTGACGCTGGGACCGGACGGTGTCTCCGCCCCGGGCGCGCGTCTGGGCTGGGAGGCCTTCGCCGCCCGGCTGCCCGCGCCGGCGGCGCCCCTGCCCGGCGGTGCCGTGCTGCATGTCTCCGAGACGTACACCGCCGCCGGCGAGGCCTGGAGCTCTGGCGCCTGCCTCGCCGTGGTGCGCATCGACGCGGACACCGGCGTGCCCGCGGTGGAGCGTCTCGCCTGGGTGGATGACGCGGGCGTGGTGCTCAACCCGATGCTGGTGCAGGGCCAGCTCGAGGGCGGCATGGCCCAGGGCCTCGGCGAGGCGCTGATGGAGGGGCTGGTCTACGACGGCGAGGGCCAGCTCCTCACCGGCTCGCTGATGGATTACGCCCTGCCGCGCGCGGCCGACGTGCCGGCCGTGGCGCTCTTCAAGCAGGAAACCCCCGCGCCCAACCCCATCGGGGCCAAGGGCGTGGGCGAGGCGGGCTGCATCGGCATTCCCGCCGCCCTCTTCAACGCCGTGCGCGACGCGCTCGGCCCGGATCGGGGGCGCGATCTGCAGATGCCGCTCACCCCGGAACGCCTGTGGCGCGCCCTCGCGGAGGAGCCCGCGCCGGAACCGACCACGAGGCAGCGATGAAATACGCGAAGAAAGACGCGAAGGCCCATGCCTTTGCCACGATGAAGGGCGTCTGGGCCGCCGCACTCACCCCGTTCGTGCCCGGCAGCCTCGCGCTGGACGAGGACGGCTTCCGCGCCAACATCCGCCACTGGGTGGAGGAGCTCGGCATAGACGGGCTGTTCATTTGCGGTAAGCAGGGCGAGTTCTTCTCCATGTCGGTGGAGGAGCGCAAGCGCAGCTTCGAGCTCGCCGTGGAGGCCTGCGGCGACCGGGGCCAGACCATCATGTCGGTCTCCGACCAGAACATGGACGTGGTGATCGACCTCGCCCGCCACGCCCAGGACGTGGGCGCGGACTACGTGGTGATCCACGCCCCCGTGCTGCATTTCCTCAAGGCGCAGGACGAGACGCTGCTGCGCTACTACGAGACCATCGCGAGCAAGCTCGACATCGGCATCGCGCTGTGGAGCCATCCGGACTCGGGCTACCTGATGAGCCCGGAGCTGTGCAACCGGCTGGCGGACATCGAGAATGTCGTCGCGATCAAGTACTCGGTGCCCCGGCCGATGTATGCCGAGCTCACCCGCCTCGCCTCGGACCGCATCCTGGTGAGCACCGCCTCGGAGGAGGAGTGGCTGGACAACATCCTGGAGCTGAACTGGCAGCTCTACCTGTGCTCCTCGCCGCCCTACCTGATCCAGACCGCCGCCGACCGCCGCATGCGCGACTATACCGACGCCGCCTTCGCCGGTGACGCGGCGCGCGCCCGCGCCCTGCGCGACAGTCTCGACCCCGTGCGCGCCGCCCTGCGCGACACCCGCCCGCTGGAGAAGCCGCAGGCGCATCAGAAATACTGGCAGGAGCTGCTGGGCCAGGTGGGCGGCGCCGTGCGCGCGCCGATGCTGGAGCTGACCGGGGCCGAGAAAGCCGCCACCCGTGCCGCCTTCGAGGCCTGCGGGCTGAAACTGCCCGTGACCGCCTGAGCGCGCCGCAACTGCCCGAAGAGGCAGCCGCGAGACAGAGAAAAATCCCGCCGCGGGCCCGCCCCGGCGCCGACACAGGAGAGACCAGCGATGACGAAACAGCGCCTGAACGCCTTCAACTTCGCCAAGTGGATCGACGAGCACAAGCATCTGCTCAAGCCCCCGGTCGGCAACCAGCAGATCTGGGAGGACGCGGGGATGATGGTCACCGTCGTCGGCGGGCCCAACAAGCGCACCGATTATCATGACGACCCGGTGGAGGAGTTCTTCTACCAGCTCAAGGGCGACATGGTGCTCAAGGTGGTGGATGACGGCAGTTTCTACGACGTGCCGATCCGCGAGGGCGAGATCTTCCTGCTGCCGCCGCATGTGCGCCACTCGCCCCAGCGCCCGCAGGAGGGCTCCATCGGCCTGGTGATCGAGCCCAAGCGCCAGCCGGACGAGATCGACGCCTTTGAGTGGTACTGCTTCGCGTGCTCCGCGCTGGTGAACCGCGTCGAGGTGTCGCTCAAGAGCATCGTGAAGGACCTGCCGCCGCTCTACCAGGCCTTCTACGCCGACGCGGCCGCCCGCACCTGCCCCAAGTGCGGCGTCGTGCACCCCGGCAAGGAGCCGCCCGAGGGCTGGGTGGTGATCTGAGCCCCGCAACTGCCTGAACCACAAGCAAAACCGGCCGCCCGCCAGAGGCGCGCCACCCCGACAAGGAGAGCCAAGATGAAGACCAGCCTGCGAGCCGCCCTGATGCTGACCGCGCTTGGCGCGGCCCTGCCCGCCTTCGCCGCCGACCCGGTGAAGATCGGGCTGATCACCACCCTGTCCGGCCCGGCCGGCTACCTCGGCGCGGACATCCGCGACGGGTTCGAGCTCGCCATGAAGGACGGCACGCTGGGCGGCGTGCCGGTGGAGCTGATGGTCGAGGATGACGCGCTGAAGCCCGGCCAGGGCCGGCAGATCGCCGAGCGCTTCATGACCAACGAGGGCGTGAAGCTGTTCACCGGCATCGTGTTCTCCAACGTGGCCGGCGCCACCGTGCCCGACATCGTCGACAACGGCGGCTTCTACGTGAGCGCCAATGCCGCGCCGTCGAACATGGCCGGCGAGGAGTGCCACGAGAACTACTTCGCCATCGCCTGGCAGAACGACAGCCTGCACGAATCCGGCGGGCTGGTGGCCAATGATCTGGGCTACAAGAACGCCTTCATTCTCGCGCCCAACTACCAGGCCGGCAAGGACGCGCTCACCGGCTTCAAGCGCACCTTCAAGGGCGAGATCGCGGGCGAGATCTACACCCGCCTCGACCAGACCGACTTCGCCGCCGAGATGGCCCAGATCCGCGCCGCGAACCCGGAGATGGTCTACCAGTTCCACCCCGGCGGCCTCGGCATCGCCTTCATGCGCCAATACCAGCAGGCGGGCCTGCTGGGCACCATCCCCATGGTCGTCGCCGAGCCCTCGCTCGACGCGGTGATCCTGAAGGCGGTGGGCGACGCGGCCCTCGGTATCAACGTGGGCTCGCACTGGAACGCGGATTTCGACAACGCGGCGAACAAGACCTTCGTCGCCGCCTGGAAACAGGCCTACGGCGATGACCGCCCCATCACCACCTACGCCGAGCAGGGCTACGAGGTGGGGCTGCTCTATGCCTCCGCGCTGGAGGCCACGGGCGGCGACATCGAGGACGCGGACGCCTTCCGCGAGGCGCTGCGCGCGGCCGATTTCGCCTCGCCGCGCGGCAATTTCTCCTTCGGGCCGAACCAGCACCCGGTGGAGGACTGGTTCGCGCTGGAGGTGGTCGCGGGCCCGGACGGCGCGCCGATGCTCAAGACCAAGGGCAAGGTGGTGGAGAACTACGGCGACAGCTACGCCGAAGACTGCAAGATGTGAGCCGGCGCGGCCCCTCGCGCCGCGCCAGGGGGGCCGGGCCATGCGCCCGGCCCCCGCACCCGTTTCCTCGCCTCTCCGGGAGCCCCTGCCCATGACCCTCCTGCTCGAGCAACTGCTCAACGGCCTGCAGTTCGGCGTGATGCTGTTCCTGCTCGCCGCCGGGCTCACGCTGATCTTCGGCATCATGGGGGTGATCAACCTGGCCCATGGCTCGCTCTACATGGTGGGGGCCTATGCCGGCACCTGGGTGGCGGCGCAGACCGGCTCGTTCTGGCTCGGCATTCCCGCCGCGCTGGGGGCCGCCGCCCTCACCGGTGTCGCGATCGAGGCGCTGGTGGTGCGCCGCCTCTACGCGCGCGATCACCTCGACCAGGTGCTCGCCACCTTCGCCATCCTGTTGATGGCAAACCAGCTCGTCACCCTGATCTTCGGCCGCCAGCCGCTCTACACCGCCATGCCCGAGGCGCTCTCGGGCTCGGTGGAGCTCTTGCCGGGGCTGTTCTACCCGCCCTACCGGCTGGCGATCATCGCCGTGGGCCTGCTCGTGGCGCTGGGGCTCTGGGCGCTGATCAACCGCACGCGCATCGGCATGCTGGTGCGCGCCGGCTCGACCAACCGCGAGATGGTGCGCGCGCTCGGCGTCGACATCCGCCTGCTCTACACGGTGGTGTTCGGGCTGGGAGCGCTGCTTGCCGGGCTCGCGGGGTTCATGTCGGGCCCGGTGCTGGCGGTGCAGGTGGGCATGGGCGAGCAGATCCTGCTCTCGACCTTCGTGGTGGTGGTGATCGGCGGCGTGGGCTCCATCCGCGGCGCCTTCGTGGCGAGCCTCGGCCTGGGTGTCATCGACACCTGCCTGCGCGCCTACCTGCCCGGCCTGCTGCGCCAGGTGATGGCAGGCCCGGAGGCCGACGCGCTCGGCATCGGCATCTCCTCCATGGGCATCTACCTGCTCATGGCCATCGTCCTTCTCGTGAAGCCCAAGGGACTTTTCGCCGGCAATGGCTGACATCGACCTCACCCACGGCGCAGAGGCGCCCGGCCGCGCGCCGCTGCTATGGGCCTTCGCGGCGCTCGTTGCGCTGGCGGCGCTGCCCACGCTGGCCTCGGCCCTCGGCTACCCGGCGCTCACCTCGCTTGCCACCCGCATCCTGATCTACGGCATCGCGGCGGCCAGCCTGAACTTCATCCTCGGCTACGGCGGGCTGGTGAGCTTCGGCCACGCCGCCTTCTTCGGCATCGGCGGCTACGTGGTGGGCATCCTCTACCAGAATTACTCCGACGAGACGACGTTCCTCGGCCTCGTCCCCGGCACCAACCAGATGCTCATCACCCTTCCCGCCGCGGTGCTGGTGGCGGGCGCCTTCGCGGCCGTCATCGGCGCGCTGTCGCTGCGCACCGGGGGCGTGCAGTTCATCATGATCACGCTGGCCTTCGCGCAGATGCTGTTCTTCCTCTTCGTCTCGCTCAAGGCCTACGGCGGCGATGACGGGCTGATCATCCGCCGGGCCAACGAGCTGCCGGGCCTGAACATGCGCGACAAGGAGGTGGTCTACTACGTCTGCCTCGGCATCGCGGCGCTGTTCTTCGCCGGGCTGGCGCGGCTCATCCGCTCGCCCTTCGGCAACGTGATCAACGGGCTGAGGCAGAACGAGCGGCGCATGGTGGCGCTCGGCGTCGCCCCCTACCGCTACCGGCTGGTGGCCTTCGTGCTCTCGGGCGTGGGGGCGGGGCTCGCGGGCGCGCTGATGGCGAATTTCCTGCGCTTCGTGAGCCCGGACATGATGCACTGGACCAAGTCGGGCGAGCTGCTGATCATGGTGATCCTCGGCGGCGTCGGCACGCTCTTCGGCCCGCTGATCGGGGCGGCGGCCTATCTGGTGCTGGAGACGCTGCTCGCCTCCTGGACCGAGTACTGGCAGCTCGGCCTCGGGCTGGTGCTGCTCTTCGTGGTGATGCGGGCGCGCGGCGGGGTGCGCGCGCTGATCGCAGCGCTCGGCGCCCTGTTCCCCGGGAGGCCGAAATGACCGCTCCGCTCCTGCAGGTGACCGGCCTGGTGAAACGCTTCGGCGGCCTCACCGCCACCGACCACGTGACCCTCGACGTCGTCCCCGGCGAGATCCACGCCCTGATCGGCCCGAACGGCGCCGGCAAGTCCACCCTCATCAACCAGCTCTGCGGCGAGCTTGCGCCCGACGAGGGCCGCATCGCCATCGACGGGGCGGACGTCACCGCCCTCTCCGCCCCCGAGCGCGCCCGCATGGGCCTCGCGCGCACCTTCCAGGTCACCTGCCTGCTCGACGAGGAGACGGTGCTGTGGAACGTGGCCATGGCGCTCGACGTGGGCCGCGGCCATTCCTTCCGCTTCTGGCGCGACATCCGCCGCGACGAGGGGCTGACCGCCGAGGCGCGCCGCGCGCTTGCCGGCACCGGGCTGGAGGGGCGGGCGGGCGTCACGGTCTCCGAGCTCAGCCACGGCGAGCGCAAGCAGCTGGAGCTGGTGACCGCCCTTGCCCAGCAGCCCCGGCTGCTGCTGCTCGACGAGCCGATGGCGGGCCTGGGCCACGTGGAAAGCCAGGCGATGATCGGCATGCTGGCCGGGCTGAAGAGCCGCTGCGGCATGCTGCTGGTCGAGCACGACATGGACGCGGTCTTCGCCCTCGCCGACCGGGTGTCGGTGCTGGTCTACGGCCGCATCATCGCGACCGACCTGCCCGGGGCGATCCGCGAGAACCCGGCGGTGCGCGAGGCCTATCTCGGCGAGGGGGAGGAAGCCTGATGCTCGATGTCTCCAACCTGCAGGCCGCCTACGGCGCGAGCCAGGTGCTCTACGATGTCTCCCTGCGCGTGGGCGAGGGCGAGGTGGTCACCCTGCTCGGGCGCAACGGCATGGGCAAGACCACCACCGTGCGCTCGGTGATGGGGCTGATGACCCCGCTCTCCGGCGAGATCATGCTGGGCGCGCGCCCGGTGGCCGGGGCCACGCCCGAGGCGGTGGCCCGGCTCGGCGTGGGGCTGGTGCCCGAGGGCCGGCAGGTGTTCCCCACGCTCAGCGTGCGCGAAAACCTCGTCGCCACCGCCGCCAACCGGCTGAAGCGCCCCGACCCCTGGACGCTGGAGCGGGTCTATGCCCTCTTCCCCCGGCTGCGCGAGCGTGCGGCCCAGGTGGCCGGCACGCTCTCGGGTGGCGAGCAGCAGATGCTCGCCGTGGGCCGCGCGCTGATGACCAACCCGCGCCTGCTCATCCTCGACGAGGCGACCGAGGGCCTCGCCCCGGTGATCCGCGCCGAGATCTGGGCCTGCATCCGGGCCCTGAAGGCGGAGGGCCAGTCCATCCTGCTCATCGACAAGAACCTCGCGGTGCTCAAGCGCCTCGCCACCCGGCACTACATCATCGAGAAGGGCCGCACAGTGTGGCAGGGCAGCTCGGCCGAGCTGGAGCGCGACGCCGCGGAGGTGCAGCGCTATGTCGGGCTCTGAACGCCACCCGTTCCGCCTGGCCCTCATCGGCTGGGGCGCGATCGGCGCCACCGTGGGGCGGATGCTGGCCGGGCGGCCGGGAGTGCAGCTCGTCGCCGTGGCGGTGAGCGATGCCGCGCGCCCGCGCGCCGGCCTGCCCGAGGGCACGCTGCTGATCGACCGGCCGGAGGCGCTCGCCGCCCTCTCCCTCGACATGGTGATCGAGGCGGCCGGGCGGCCTTCCGTGGCACATTGGGCCAGGGCTGCGCTGCTCGCGGCCCCGGCCTTCGCCGTCTCCTCCACCTCCGCCTTCGTGGACGACGCCTTCCTCGCCGACCTGCTGGCGCGGGCAGAAGCCGCCGGCGCACAGATCATCGTGCCGCCCGGCGCGCTCGGCGGCATGGACGCGCTCGGCGCCGCGGCGCTTATGGGGCTGGAGCGGGTGGAGCATTTCGTCACCAAGCCCGCACTGGCCTGGGCCGGAACACCGGCGGAGCAGGCCTGCGACCTCGCCGCCCTCACCGGGCCGCTGGAGGTGTTCCGCGGCAGCGCGCGGGCGGCCGCCGATGCCTATCCGAAGAACGCCAACGTGGCGGTGATCTCCTCGCTCGCGGGCCTCGGGCTGGACCGCACCGAGGTGGTGATGGTGGCTGACCCCGCCGCCACGCTCAACAGCCACCGCATCGTGGCCTCCGGCGCCTTCGGGCGCATGGACATGACCTTCGAGAACGCCCCCCTGCCCGACAACCCCAAGTCCTCCGCCATGACAGCGCTGAACCTGGTGCGGATGGTGGAGAACCGGGTGGCGGTGCTGGCGGTGTGAGGGGGCACCCCGAGGGCCCCGGGGCCTGAGCGGCTCTGCCGGGGCTTCCCTGCGCCACAGAGGGCCGGCGCCTGTCCGCGGGTGGGCGCTGCCCGGCCTGTGCCGCGCGGTTCATGGTGACGTTTCTGCCGAGCTCCGGCCTGGGCGCCTGTGTCGACGAAGCGCCCGCCCTTGGGGGCGGACGGGCGCTGGCCCGGCGGCGCTGCGCGCCTTGTTCCGGGCCGGGTGCCTCGTTCGGGTCAGGTCTGGTCAGGCCATCGGCCCGGCATACGCTTCGGGACACTGGCGCTCCGGCGGCGCGGCATCCCTTCCACCGGCCCTTGCCAGTGCGATGACCGCGGAGCAGAGGGCTCCTCGCGGTTCATGGTGACGTTGCTGCCGAGTTCCGGCGGGCGCCTGTGTCGACGAAGCGCCCGCCCGGGGGCGGACGGGCGCTGGCCCGGCGGCACTGCGTGCCTTGTTCCGGGCCGGGTGCCTTGCCGTCGGCGCTGGCTTCAGGCGCCGAGCGCCTTCACCAGCATGTTCACCGCCATCAGGAAGATGAACACCGCGAAGATGCGCTTCAGCGGCTTCGCCGGCAGCGCATGGGCCAGCCGCACGCCGATGGGGGCGGAGATCAGCGTCATCGCCACCACGATCACGAAAGCGGGGATGTTCACGTAGCCCACGGTGAAGGGCGGCTTGTCCGGGATGCCCCAGCCGGTGAGCAGGAAGCCGATGAAGGAGGGCACCGCGATCAGCACGCCGAAGCCCGCGGCTGTGGCCACCGCCCTGTGGATGGGCTGGTTGTAGAGCGTCATCAGCGGCACCCCGAAGGAGCCGCCGCCGATGCCCATCAGCACCGAGAGGAAGCCCATCACCGGGCTGGCGACGGACCGCCCCAGCAGGCCGGGCATCTGCTGCCCCAGCCGCCAGTGCGCCCGCCCCAGCGCCATGTACACCCCCACGATGCAGCCCAGCACGCCGAAGACCAGCATCAGCATGTGCGACTTCAGCCCGGCCGCGATCACCACCCCCAGCGCGGAGCCGATCACGATGCCCGGCGCCCACTGCCGCAGGATGGTGAAATCCACCGCGCCGCGCTTGTGATGGCTGAGCACCGAGCGGATCGAGGTGAACACGATGGTTCCCAGAGACGTGGCCACGCAGATTTGCATGAGCTGGTCCGGCTGGTGGCCGAGGCTGGAGAACACCCAGTAGAACACCGGGACGAGAACGATCCCTCCGCCCACGCCCAGCAGGCCCGCCACGATGCCGGCCAGGAAGCCGACGGCGAGCAGGACCCCGAGCAGCGGGAGAAGAACAGAAACTTCGGGCACGTCGGCCACTCCGTGATTGGTCAGGATGATCCGGGTCGAATGGTGCCTGCTCCATGCCAAGTCCGGGCGGGAATGTCCACCGGAGCAGGCACCGCGGCGCTCAGAACCCGAGCGCCGAGCCGTCCTTTCTGGGGTCCGAGCCCCCGCGCAGGCTCCCGGCCGCCGCATCGGCGAAAATGGCCTGCGAGCCGCCGATCGGCGCGCTCGCGATGCGGATCTCGTGGCCGCGCGCGGCAAGCTCGGCGCGCACCTCCTCCGGCACGCCCGGCTCCACCTCCAGCACGCCGCCGAAGGCGAAGTGGCGCGGCGCGTCCATCGCCGGCTGCAGGTCCATCCCGAGATCGATCACCCCGGAGAGGAAGGCCGCGTGCCCGGCCGCCTGGTAATGGCCGCCCATCACGCCGAAGGGCATGACGGCGCCCGCGACGCGCAGCAGGCCGGGGATGATGGTGTGCATGGGCCGCTTGCGCGGGCCGATGGCGTTCGGGTGCCCCTCCTCCAGCCGGAACGAGGCGCCGCGGCTGTGGAACAGCACGCCGGTGCCCGGGTCCAGCCGGGTGGAGCCGAAGCCGTGGAAGATGGAGTTGATGAAGGAGAGCGCGTTGCCCTGCCCGTCCACCACGCACAGGTAGATGGTGTCGCGGTGCTCCGGCTCGTCCCAGAGCGCGGGCGCCCCGGCGCGTGACATGTCGATGCGCGCGCGCAGGGCGGACACCACCTCCTCGGAGAGCAGCGTCTCGGTGAGGCCCGGGCAGGAGGCCGGGTCGCCCAGCAGGGCGTCGCGGTGGTGATAGGCGAGCTTGGTGGCCTCGGCGTGCAGGTGGATGCGATCGGCCAGCGACACGTCCGGGCCGAGGTCGAACCCCTCCAGGATGCGCAGGATCAGCAGCGCGGCCAGGCCCTGCCCGTTCGGCGGACACTCGAACACCTCACGCCCGCGGTAGCTGGCGGAGATCGGCGCGACGTATTCCGCGCCCGCGGTGGCCTCGGCGAAATCCGCCTCGGTGTGCAGCCCGCCGAGGCTGCGCAGATGCGCGGCCATGCTGGCGCCCGTCTCGCCCTCGTAGAATCCGGCGGCGCCCTTCTGCGCGATCTCGCGCAGGCGCGCGCCGAGCAGGGGCTGGGACATCCGCTGGCCGGCCACGGGCGCCACGCCCCCGGGCAGGAAGACGGCGGCGGCATGCGGGTCCGCGCCGATCAGCTTCGCCGCGCCCGCCCAGTCCTGCGCCACGCGCGGGGTGACGGGGAAGCCGTCCTCGGCGTAGGAGATCGCCCGGGCGAAGACGCGGGCGAGCGGCAGCAGCCCGTAATCGCCATGCAGCCGGCACCAGGCCGAGACGGCGCCGGGCACGGTGACGGCATGCGGGCTGGTCTGCGGGATCTCGCCCTCCAGCCCCGCCGCCTTCAGCGCCGCCACGCTGGCGGCCGCCGGCGCGCGGCCCGAGCCGTTCAGCGCCACCGGCGCGCCGTCCCTGGGCGCGAGGATGGCGAAACAGTCGCCGCCCATGCCGGTCATCAGCGGGTCGACCACGCTCTGCACCGCCACTGCGGCAATGGCGGCATCCACCGCGTGCCCGCCGGCGGCGAGCATCTCGAGCCCGGCCGCCGTGGCCAGCGGGTGCGAGGTGGCGATCATCGCGTCGCGCGCCAGGGTGGTGGGGCGGGCGGTGGAGAAGAAGTCGTGCATTCGAAAGGTCCTTCTGACGCGGTCAGGCGCCGGTGGCGAGAGGGTGGAGGCAGGCGGCCGCCCGCCCCGGTGAAAGCGTGGTGAGGGCGGGGTCATCCACCCGGCAGTCGGCGGCGGCGCGCGGGCAGCGCGAGGCAAAGCGGCAGCCCGGCGGCAGGTCCACCGGGCTGGGGATCTCGCCGGGCAGCGGCTCGGCGATGGGGGCGAAGAACTGCGGCGAGGCCGCGCGCAGCGCCGCCGTGTAGGGGTGCGCGGGGGCGGCGAGCACGGCATTCGTCGGCCCCGCCTCCACGATTCGTCCGAGATACATGATGGCGATGCGCTCGCACAGGTAGCTCGCCACCCCGAGGTCATGCGTGATGAAGAGCAGGGTGAGCCCCATGCTCTCCTTCAGCTCGGCGAGCAGGTTCAGAAGCTGCGCCTGGGTGGAGACGTCGAGGCCGGAGACCGCCTCATCGGCCACCAGCACGCTCGGCTCCGCCGCCAGCGCCCGGGCGATGGCGACGCGGCGCACCTGCCCGCCGGAGAGCGCGGCGGGGTAGCGCGCCGCCACGTCCCCCGGCAGGCCGACGCGCGCGAGCAGCGCCGCCACCCGCGCCGGGATCTCCGCCGCCGCGCACAGGCCGAAATGGCGCAGCGGCTCGGCCACCAGCTCCGCCACCGCCATGCGCGGGTTCAGCGAGCCGCGGGCATCCTGGTAGATCATCGCCACGTCGCGGGTGAAGCCGTCACCGGAGGCGGCACGCGCCTCCGCGATGGGCCGGCCGCGGTAGAAGGCCTGGCCGTTCGTGGGCCGCGTGAGCCCGAGCAGCACCCGCAGCAGGGTGGACTTGCCCGAGCCGCTCTCGCCCACCAGCGCGGTGGAGGAGCCGGGCGCCACGCGCAGCCGCACCCCGTCGAGCGCGGCGAGCCCCTTCTTCTCGCGCCGCAGGAAGCCGGCGGGGCGGGTGACCTGGTAGACCTTCTCGACATCGAGAAGCTCGAACACCGGGGCGGGGAGCTGATGCACCGGGCCGCTCATTCGGGGTTCCAGCAGGCCAGCGCCCGCCCCTCCGCGACGACGAGCGGCGGTTTCTCCCCCGCGCAGCGCGGCAGGGCACGCGGGCAGCGCGAGGCGAAGCGGCAGCCCTCGGGCATCTCCTCCCAGCCCGGAACGCCGCCGGCGGGCGGGTCCAGCCGGCCGGCGCCGATCTCCAGCACGCAGGACTTCAGCAGCCGGGTGTAGGGGTGGCGCGGGGTGGTGAGCACCTCCGCGCTCGCCCCCGCCTCCATCACCTGCCCGGCGTAGAGCACCACGATCCTGTCGCAGGACTGGCTGGCGAGCGCGAGGTCATGCAGCACGAAGATGCAGCTTGCCCCGCGCGCCCGGGTCTGGTCGAGGATCAGCCGCACGATCTGCGCCTGGATGGTGACATCGAGGGCGGAGGTGGGCTCGTCGGCAAACAGCAGGTCCGGGTTGCAGGCCAGCGCGATCGCCACCATCACCCGCTGCTGCATGCCGCCCGAGAGCTGGTGCGGATAGGCCGAGAGGCGGGCGGCGGAATCGTTGATGCCCACGCTGTCGAGCAGTTCCACCGCCCGGGCGCGCGCCGCCGCCCGGCCCATCCCGAGCTTGCGCCGCAGCACGGAGGTGAGCTGGCTGCCCACGGTGAAGCAGGGGTTGAGTGCGGCGCCCGCGTCCTGGAACACCATGGCGAGGCGGCCGCCGCGCAGCCCGCTCCAGCCCCGCTCCTTCAGCGCGAGGAGATCGCCCTCGCCCGCCAGCTCGGCGCGGCCCTCGATGCGCGCCTCCGAGGGGCGCAGCAGGCCCATCAGCGCCACGGCGATGGTGGATTTTCCGGCGCCGCTCTCGCCCACCAGCGCCAGCGTCTCGCCGCGGCCCAGGGTGAGGTCCACGCCGTCGAGGATGCGCCGCGCGCCGCGGTGCAGGGTCAGGCCACGCACGGTCAGCAGCGGCTCGGGCGCGGGGGTGTGGATGTCCATGCTCACGCTCCGTCACGCAGTTTGGGGTCGAATTCCTCGCGGATGCCGTCACCCACCAGCGACAGCGCGATGAGCAGGATGGCGAGGGCGGCGCCGGGCATGCCCGACATCCAGGCCGCGAAGCTCACGAAGCCGCGGCCCTCGGCGATCATCAGCCCCCAGTCCGGCGTGGGCGGGGTGACACCGATGCCGAGGAAGGACAGCGAGGAGGAGACGAGGATCGCCTCGGAGATGCGGATGGTCACCTGCACGGCGAGCGGGTAGACCACGTTGGGCAGGATGTGGCGCCAGATGATGCGCAGCCGCGCCACGCCCATCAGCCCCGCCGCCTCCACGAAGAGCTGCACGCGCACCTGCATCACGTCGGCGCGCACGGTGCGCGCGAAGGGGCCGATCATCGCGATGCCCACGGCGATGATCACCTTGTCCACCCCCTGGCCGAGGATGGCGATGAAGGCCACGGCCATGATGAGCGAGGGCATGGCGAGGATGGAATCGATGAGCCGCATCAGCAGCCATTCCACCAGCCCGTCCGAGAGCCCGGCCGCAAGCCCGATCACCAGCCCGCCGAACGCGCCGATGGCCACGGAGATGAGGCCGATGGAAAGCGCGTAGCGCGCGCCGAAGATGATGCGGCTCAGGATGTCCTGGCCGTAGCTGTCCGTGCCCAGCCAGTGCGCGGCGGAGGGGGCGGTCATCATCCAGTCGATATCCTGGAAGGTGGGGTCGTAGGGCGCCACGAAGGGCGCGAAGATGGCGGCCAGCGCGAAGGCGAGCGCCACCGCGAGGCCGAGGGTGAAGAACGGCCGGCGGCGCAGCATGGAGGCGCGCCGGCGCGGCGCCCGGCGGGCGGGCACGGGAGCGGTTGCGGTGTCGGTCATCAGCGCGGCCTCAGGCGGGGGTCGAGGAAGGGATAGGCGAGGTCGACCGCGAGGTTGACCAGCACGAAGAGCGTGGCGGTCATCACCACGCCCGCCTGCACCACGCCGTATTCGCGCCCCAGCACCGCGGAGGTGATCATCTGCCCCGCCCCGGGCAGGGAGAACACCGTCTCGGTGAGCACCGCGCCCTGCAGCAGCGTGCCGAGCTGCAGCCCGATGATGGTGACAAGCGGCATGGCGATGTTGCGCAGCCCGTGCACCCAGACCACGCGCCAGCCCGGCTCGCCGCGCGCCCGGGCGGCGGCGATGTAGGGCTGGGCCAGCACCTCCACCAGCGTGGCGCGCGTGAGGCGCACGATCATGGCGATGAAATAGGTGGAGAGCGTGATCGCCGGCAGGATCATGTGATAGAGCCCGCCCCAGAAATCATGCCAGGGGGGCACGAAGCCCATCACCGGGAACAGGCCGAACTTCACGCCGAAGATCCAGATCAGCAGGATGCCGAGGAAGAAGGAGGGGAAGGCCGTGCCGGTGAGCGCGAAGACCGCCGCGCCCGCGTCCCAGGCCGTGTCCTTCTTCACCGCGGAGAGCACGCCCAGCGGCACGCCCAGCACGATCGCAAGCCCCAGCGAGAAGGCCGCGAGCGTGAGGGTGACCGGCAGCGCCTCCACGAAGGCATAGGTGAAGATGTCGGCGCGCGCGATGTAGGAGGTGCCCCAGTCCCCGGTGACGAAATTCCCCAGCCAGTCGAGGTATTGCGTCACCAGGGGCTGGTCGAGCCCGAGCTTGTGGACGAGGGCTGCATGGGCCTCGACGGAGTATTCGCTGCCCAGCATGATCTCCACCGGGTCGCCCGGCGCCAGCTTCAGCAGGCTGAAGCTGGCAACCGAAACGATGAACAGCACGAACATCGTCTGCAGGACCTTCCTGAAGGCCATCAGAAGCATCAGCCGAGACTTAGCGTGTGCAGGTTGAACAGGTCGGCCGGGATGTACTGGAAGCCCTGCACCTTGGTGGAGAGCACCTTGTAGACCGGCATGTGCGCCATCATCGCGATGGGCGCCTCATCCATCAGGATGTCCTCCGCCTTGTGGTAGAGCCCGGCGCGCGTGGGCGTGTCCAGAACCACCTGGGCCTGGGTGCAGAGATCGTCGAACTCGGGCGAGGACCAGCCGGGGAAGTTCCAGGCCCCGCCGGACTTGAACTCCGGGAACAGCGTCTCGTCCGGGTCGAGGTCGGCCACCCATTCGAAGTCGAACAGGTCGAAGTCGCCGGCGTTGCGGCGCTGCACCCAGGTTGCGGGCTCGATCAGCTCCAGCTTCGCCTTGATGCCGATCTTGGCCAGCATCGGCGCCACGGTCTGGGCGATGCGGGTGCCCACCGGGCCACGCTCGGACATCATGTAGACCGCCTCGATCTCGCCCTGGTTCGCCGCCTTGGCGCGGAATTCCTTCGCCTTGTCGAGGTCGAACCACTGGCCGCGGCCGGAGGTGGCGATCTCGGGGTCGTAGAAGCCGGTCATCGGCGGGGAGATCGGGGTGAAGGCCTGGATGGCGCGGCCGAAATAGGCCTGCTTGAGCAGGGTCTCGCGGTCCAGCGCCCAGGCCACGGCGCGGCGCAGGTTGATGTCGTCGAAGGGCGCCTTGCGGGTGTTCATGCCCACGAAGGTGTAGTTGCCCTCGATCTCGCCGTAGAGCGTGGCGCCGGGGAAGGCGTCGACCTGGGAGACAAGCTGCATCGGGCAGTCGGTCATGCCGTCCACCTGCCCCGCCATCAGCGCGGCCACGGCGGAGGAGGGTTCCTTCATCAGCTTCCAGGTGGCGCCGTCGAGCTTCGGCAGGCCCTCCTCGAAGTAGTCGGGGTTCTTCTCCAGCTCGATGGCGTCGTTCTCGCGCCAGGAGACGAACTTGAACGGCCCGGTGCCCACCGGGTTGCGCCCGTAGTCGGCGCCGTATTTCTGCACGGCGGCCGGGCTCACGATGGTGCCCGCGCGGCCCGTGGAGCCGTTCAGCGCCACCGGCAGGAAGGCGTAGGGCGTGGAGAAGGTGAGCTTGATGGTGAGCGGGTCCGGGATCTCGATGGTCTCGAGCAGCGAGAGCTTCCAGGCGTGCGGCGAGGCCGGCTCGCCCTCCTTCACCCGCAGCAGCGAGAATTTCACCGCTTCCGCGTCGCAGGGCGTGCCGTCGTGGAAGGTCACCCCCTCGCGCAGCTTGAAGACGTGGGTCACGTCGTCCAGCAGCTCCCAGCTCTCGGCGAGATCGGGCTCGAAGGTGACCGCCTTGCCGTCATAGACGATCTTCAGCAACCCGTTGTGGATGTTGTTGATCACCTGGATGGCGGCCAGGAAGCCGGTGAAATGCGGGTCCAGCGTGTCGATGTGGTTGAGCGCGGCGATGGTGATGTGCCCGCCCGACTGTGCGGAGGCGCGGCGCGGCACCAGCCCGGAAGCGGCGGTTGTCACCAGCCCCGCTCCCATGCCCTTGAGCACCGCGCGCCGGCCCAGGCCGGCAGCTATACGGGCGGCAAGGATCTTCTTGTGATCGATCTTGTCCATGTCAGTACCTCTCCTGTCGACATTTCCGTCTCCTCCCGGGAGTTGGTTCCGGCGGATTGGTCCGCTCTGGGAACAATGTCCGGCACCCTTGCACAGGCACGGATCGGCCTTTGCGCGGCCTCCCCGCCCTTGTAAGGAACGGCTCGGACCAGGCATGAAGACCGACCGCGACCCATAAAACCGGGCACCGCTGTTGATTTCATGACGACAGATTGCGCAGATATGTATACATAAGCAACCAGAAATATACGCATGAGCCCGATGAGTACGAAACCGACAGTCCGGACCGCCGAGGTCATCTACGCCGAGCTGGTGCGCCGCATCGTGGAGGGCGTCCTGCTGCCCGGCGATGCGCTGAACGAGCTGCCGCTGGCGGAGGAATTCGGTGTGTCGCGCACGCCGGTGCGCGAGGCGCTGCAGCACCTGAGCATCGCCGGGCTGGCGGAGCGCGGGCCGCGGCGTGCCTTCATCGTGCGGCGCACCGACCTGCCGATGCTGGAGGACCTGTTCGAGGCGCTGGGGGAGATGGAGGCGCTCTGCGCCCGGCTTGCGGCCCTGCGGATGACGGCGATGGAGCGCCACAAGCTCTCGGCCACGGTGCAGGAGGCCGACGCGGCGGCCCGCGCCGGCGAGGCCCTGGCCTATTCGGAACTGAACGCGCGCTTCCACGCCGATATCTGCGCCGGGGCGCATAACCGCGCGCTGGACGCCGCCACCCAGGTCCTGCGCGTGCGCACCCTGCCCTGGCGCGAGGCGCAGTTCCGCGCCGCCGCCGCCCGGCTGGAGAGCAGCCAGACCGAGCATCGCGGCATCCTGCGCGCCATCCTGGCGGAGGACGGCGAAGCCGCGCACCGCGCGATGCGCGATCACATTGCCGCCTCCATGCTGGTGGTCGCCGGCATCGTGGCCGAGCGGGCGCGCGAGGCGGTGGACTGAGGCGCCCGCCCCGCGGCGCCGCAATGCCCCCCGTGCGGGGCCCCGTCGTCTCTCCCCGCCGCCCTTCCCGCCGAGGATCCGTCGCCTTTGTCGCAGGCCGCCTGCCCGGTGCCGGCCCGGCCCGCGCTTGACAATCGTCGCCACGCCCGGCATTCCCGGCTTAATCGTTTAACCTAGCTGCGACAGGCCGATGACCGTCCGAACCCGTGCCAGCCTCAAGGATATCGCAGCCGAGATCGGCGTGTCGGTCGCCACCGTGTCCAATGCGATGTCCGGCAAGGGGCGGGTGTCCGAGGAACTCGGCGAGCGGATCCGCGCCACGGCGCTGGCGCGGGGCTACGTGCCCAGCCTCAGCGGGCGGGCGCTGCGCACGGGGCGCAGCGGCGTGCTGGGGCTGGTGCTGGCGGATATCGCCAACCCGCTCTTTCCGCAGATCGCCCAGGCGGTGGAGGCCGCGGCCAGTGCCTCCGGCTACGGTGTGCTGATCGCGGATTCGCGCGGCGATGTCACGGAGCAGACCCAGGCCATCCGCC